>NZ_PJFA01000011.1:0-254442 GCF_002843485.1 Paenibacillus sp. BGI2013 | reverse complement strand
TGAATTTGACCGTTTGTTTTTTGAATTCTTCGTTATATCGTTGCCGCTGTTCTCCCATGTGGACACCTCCGTTAGTCTTATTATCCTTCCGTCCGTTAACGGGTGTCCACTTTTTATTCTAGCTCCATGAAGTTTCTTACAAATTAAAGTAAGGACTTGAAGGCCAAATAAGACGTCCTATGTTCCTTAGAAAATCGACTACCCATTCGCCAGGATCAACCGGCTTGAACTTCAGACTTTTATACGCTGACCTCCATCATCATATCGCTTACTTGAATTTGCAGACACACTCTTATATAGCTAAAATGATCTGAACCAATGTAGTCTCCACACATCAACTTATTAATCGAAATATTAAACGCCGCACGGGGTTCTTCTGGACCCATGCGGCGTTTTTATGTTTTTGTCTAATGACTACTTAATTGCTATCTTTGGATCCCTTATACGCTTTATGTCTCCATTGGCAGATGAAGCGTGAAGGTGGAGCCAACCCCCATTTCACTATGGACGGTAATTTTACCATTGTGATCCTGAACGATTTTCTGGCAGAGCGCAAGTCCAAGTCCCGTACCTTCTTCTTTGGTTGTATAAAATGGATTAAAGATGGTGGATAGCGAATTTTCCGGAATGCCGCTTCCTGTATCTGTAATTGAAATGAGCACTGCGTCTCCGTCCTGCAACAAATCCATATGGACCTCACCAGGGTCTGTCATTGCTTCAAAAGCGTTACGAATCAGATTGATCAATACCTGCACAATTTTATCTCGATCCATGATGATCACAACTGGCTCATTAGTCATTTCAAGCGTAATTTGATGCCCTCGGGATGCCGCATCTGACTCGGTCAAAGACATCACTCGTTCAAGGCAGTGACCCAAATGTTCAGGCTTCATGTGATTCGCATGTGGTTTGGAAAACTGCAAAAATTCAGCCGTCAGATCGGTTACTCTTGTCACCTCACCCATAATCACTTCATACCATGGCGCGATATTAAACGCTTGTCCACGGGACAGCTGCAGGAATCCCCGAATTGCGGTAAGCGGGTTCCGAATTTCGTGAGCCATACCCGCGGCCAGTTCACCTACAGCCCTTAGTCTCTCGGAACGAAATACTTCTTCTTCATTTTTCAGCCATTTGCTGCGCTGTTGTTGAAGCAGCCTATCCTCGGCTACCGTCATAAAGTGCTGCAACGAATCCGACATTTCCGGGTACAGGGAGATGCTGTAGCTTACCTGGAGTCCTTGAAGTTGCACGGATAGTAGTGACGACATTCGTTCTTCCACATCCTGTATCTCTGGCAAAACGACCGCAAATCGGTCTCCTGCATACCGGGATATGCCATAGGCCTCGGTGAAATGATTGCTGATCATCTGGCCTGTACCTGTGATTACCGTACACCAAGGATCTTCTGACTCTTTTTTAAAGCCGCTAAAGTTATTGACGTTCAGAAGGACAAGCAAAAAAGACCGTTGCTCTTCTACTGTCTTATGTAACACCTCCATGTAACCTTCGTAATTCAACAGTCCGGTAAGCGGATCATGCAGGGTCAGGAACCGATTTTTTTCCCGAAGCCTACGCTTCTCGACCTCACTGTTGATTAAGGTATGGTACAAAAAAATGATAACAACCGAGGTTAACAGGTCAAATAACGAAACCAGCAAAGCATATGTATCTACAGGCACATACGAAAGCCGAATCAACGTATATTGCAGCATAAGCAGCAACGAAATCGGCAAGGTCTGCGTCAACCTTGGTTTGTCCTGGATCATTGAAATAATGAGCATATAATACAGCATGTTGCACCAGTTCAGTTCACTGAAATAGTGGAATATCCCTAGAAAAATCCACTGAAATTTTCGCAGCACAGGATATCGTCTCTCCCCATAAATACTTGCTACCAATAATGTCGCCGAAAGTGACATTATTGCCATATTAGGGGTAAGCCTGAGAACATAAGAGGACAGAATGACAAGCAGACAACCTAGCGGGAATATCACCATTTTCATCGTGTAACTAAGCAAACAGCCTCGCCCCCTTTGACATAAAACTCACATCAAATAACTTATGTACATGTATTATATCGATTATGATTAGCTGATGTTGTCGATTAGTGGAGGCTCGCCAAATTCGCACGAATGTATAAATTATGAAGGCAATAGGACATATGATGTAATTGTAATCAACAAAAGTGAAACAATTCCTCTTCGCATAGATCAATATTGTGGTACAATACATTAATGGATTAATTTAGGATAAATACTTTCTTATGGAGGATATCACATGACAACACAACGAAAACCACTGGGCCTCGGAACACTCTCTCTACTCGTACTATTGATGGGTCTCGCCTTTAATTTCCAATGGGGCAAAACAAATTTTATGATCAGTCATTATCTTTTTAACTTAATAAACATACCTATTTATAGCAACGGAACTCAAGGACTTCACATTCCTTTTGTAGTAGCAGCCCTCTTCTGGATTCCAGCCTTCTTGATCGCCAAAAAAAATCGTTCACATTATGGCACAAGTGTATCTTATAACGTCGCCGGATTTATGTTGCTCTTATGCATCATTGGACCAGTTATCCCCGTTATCGATTGGATGGTCAATGGTTAAACAATTAAAGCCAGCTCTCTATATCCCGAGGGCTGGCTTCTTTGCTGCTTTACCATATAAGATGAACAAATTGTTTACACGATAACGTAGAGGACAGAAATAACCTGAAGAAGCGGAGCGTTCGCCTAAAAGCTTTCTGAAAGAAAGCTGCATCGGAAGCATATGCTATCCCCGGATTTTCACTTCTTTAGAAGGGAATCAAAAAATCTGGGGATAACAGCGATCAGAAGGTTGTTCTGTCATCGGAGTGACTGATGTAACCTCTTGAGGCTCATCTTATTTCTTCGCCATATACTTACGGATATCAAAAGCCACCGCAGCAACAATGATCAATCCTTTGATAATCAACTGCCAGTATGGACTTACACCGATAAACGTTAGACCATAGTTGATGACCCCGAAGATCAGCACACCCGCCATAACCCCGGGTACCGTTCCAATACCTCCTGCCGTTGATACGCCGCCTACCACACATGCAGCAATCGCATCCAGCTCATACATGTTACCGTAATTGTTTGTTGCTCCACCTGTGCGTGCTGCCTCAAGCACACCACCCAAACCATACAGTGCACCCGCAATGGCATACAGCGTCACCAGGTTGCGAGCCACATGAATCCCGGATACATGCGCTGCCTGAATGTTGCCACCGATCGCGTACATGTTTTTGCCGAGACGTGTTTTGTTAAAGATCACCCAGCAGACTAATGCCACCGCAATAGCAATGAGGACAATATACGGGATGGAATAACCCCCGCCCAGATCAATGTATCCAGAGCCAATAACCGTAAAATCGGGTCTCAATCCTCCGATCGGCTGTGACTGGTTGGGTTCCGTATCAAAATAAATGGAGTTCAGTCCGTACACAGCAACCATTGTGCCCAGCGTTGCGATAAATGGGGGCACATGTAATTTGGCGACAATCAGTCCATTTACCAATCCCACGAACAGACCCGCGGTAATCCCGACAAGGATCGGCAGACCCACCCATAACTGCGGCAGATCGGGGAAGAAGCGATTGGCATATTCATCAATTTGCAACATCGATGCCGATACAACCGCTGTCAGACCAACCACCCGTCCAGCGGATAGATCGACCCCGCCCGTGACAAGGATAAAGGCTGCACCGAGCGCAATAATGGCCCGTGTGGAGGACTGCTGTAAGATGTCCCGCAGTGTGGAGAAGGCCAGAAAATTCGGATCAGCAATCGCAATACCAATAATGAGCAGGATCAGTACGATAAAGATGGCGCGCTGTGTTACATATTGTTTCACTTGATTGATCATCTGTGTGTTCATCTGTTTCCCTCCTGACTAAGCCATCCGCTGCTGCGCGGCCAGCCTCATAATATCCTGCTCGGTTGCCTCGGCCCCGTCCACGATTCCGGTGAGACGCCCTTCGCTCATCACCATAATGCGATCCGACATACCCAGAAGCTCAGGCATCTCTGAGCTAATCATGATAATGCTTTTGCCCTGACGAGCCAGTTCCGTAATAATGGTGTAAATCTCAAACTTGGCCCCTACATCGATTCCACGTGTCGGTTCATCCAGCAGGAGTATCTCGGGGTCGGTCAATAACCAGCGGGCCAGCAGAACTTTCTGCTGATTACCGCCAGACAGGTTTCGAATCAGCGTGTTAACCGAAGGCGTTTTGGTTCTGAACTTCTGCGTCTGCTCACGTGCCTCTTCGCGGCCCTTTTTCTCGTCCAGCAAGCCCATTCGATTTCGGTAGCGTCCCAGACTGGCAATGATCGTGTTCTCATACACCGACAACACAGGGAATATCCCTGTAACCCTTCGTTCTTCCGTGAGCAACGCAATGTTATGACGCTTCGCTGCTGCGGGGGAATTAATCTTCACCTTGCGCCCATGAATCGAAATCGTACCTGAAGCGAGTCCGCGCAGTCCAAACAAGGACTCAATCAGTTCTGTCCGCTGTGCTCCAACCAAGCCGCCAATGCCAAGCACTTCACCTTTTCGCAGCTCAAAGGATACATCACAAAACGATTTGGACTGGCTTGATGTCAGACCCTCGGCTTTTAATATCACTTCACCGGGTACGTTCGTCCGTTCCGGGAAACGTTCGTCCAGATCACGGCCAACCATACGCGTAATGATCAGATCTGTCGTTAGATCAGCAGCATCCCATGTCCCGACAACGAAACCATCACGCATGATCGTCACTTCATCCGAGATCGTCAGGATCTCCTCCATCTTGTGTGAAATATAGATAATAGACACGCCGCGACTGCGCAGTTCATCAATAATGGCAAAGAGCTGATCCACTTCCTTGCCTGTCAGGGAAGAAGTGGGCTCATCCATGACGATGACTTTGGATTGAAAAGAGACCGCCTTGACAATTTCCATGGATTGAATCTTGGAGACAGACAGTGTCCCCGCCTGAGCCTTCGGATCAATATCAAGGTTCAAGTCCTTGAACAGCGCCAGCGTATCAGTATACATCCGTTTCTCATCCACCAGTATTCCCCTCATCGGAAAACGCCCCAGCCATATATTCTCCATCACCGGACGATGCGGGACCGGGTTCAGCTCCTGATGAATCATGGATATGCCTTGCTGAAGTGCCGCTTTGGAATTCGGAATATCCACATCCTTTCCTTCGATACGTATCGTTCCTTCATCGGGGCGATACATGCCGAACAGACATTTCATAAGTGTGGATTTCCCCGCTCCATTCTCTCCCATCAAGGCGTGAACCGTCCCCGGTTTCACTTTCAATGTGACCTGACTTAGTGCCTGCACACCCGGAAATGCTTTGGAAACTCCATTCATCTCCAGCAGGTAAGGTGACTCCATCTTGGTTCCTCCCTTCCATATGACCGGCAAAAAAGGGACGCTACCCGAATGTCGGACGTCCCTGTCTCGTGCTGTTATTGGGCGTCGGCGATGTTGTCTTTTGTAATCTTTTTGTATGCAATCCAGACGTATTTACCATCTGTAATATCGTATTTGGTATTTTCCTTTGTTGGTGTCTCACCTTTAGCAAGTACGGAAGCCAGTGCCACCGTGGCCGCACCCTGATTCTTGGCATCATTAAGCACCGTACCCAGCATCGTGCCATCCTGTAGAGCCTGAATGGCTGGAGCTGTTGCATCCACACCTACAACCGGCATGGATTTGCCATCCTTGAAGTATCCGGCTGCTTTCAATGCCTCAATGGCTCCCAAGGCCATGTCATCATTGTTTGCGAGAACAGCTTCGATCTTGTCACCATGCGAAGCCAGGAATGCCTGCATTTTCTCCTGACCTTTCACCCGGTCCCACATCGCCGTGTCTTCCGCCAGTGCTTCCACTTCGATACCGGCATCCTGGATCGCCTGAACCGAATATTTGGTTCGAAGCTCTGCATCCTGGTGACCCGGTTCCCCTTTCAGCATGACGTATTGCAGTTTGCCATCGCCGTTTTTGTCAGCTTCCGGATGTGCTTTCCAGTAATCCACAATCAGCTGTCCGGAGATCGTACCGGACTCCTCCGCTTTTGCTCCTACGTAGTACACTTTATCCCACTTATTCATATCTTCCACCACTGGCTCACGGTTGAGAAATACCACTGGAATGTTCGCTGCCTTGGCCTTGTCAATGATGACACCTGCCGCCGTCCGGTCAACCGGGTTCACAGCCATTGCATTGTATTTCTTGGACACAAACAGATCCACTTTCTCATTCTGGGTCGGCTGTGCATTCTGGCTATCTACGATATCCAGGGTCGCAATGCCTTCCGCTGCTGCGGTCATCGCATTACGTACACCCGTCATGAATGTATCATCAAATTTGTAGATGGCAACACCAATCTTGGGCGTTTCCGTACCGGCTGCTGTCTGGCCTCCTGTATCTGTTCCCGTACTTCCACCTGCGCTGTCTCCGCCGCTGCTACACCCCGCCGCCACAACCATACATGCCGTAATCAACAGTGTCATCCATGTTTTCTTCATATCCTAATGACCTCCCCCAAGTTCATTCGGCTTCACCGATGTCTTTATTATGAAAGGGTTTACATTAAATTCGAATACAATATCTTCACCTGTTCTATCGAAATCTTCCTCAAGTTAACACACACCTTCATTTCTTCATTCAGCATTCGTTCCAACAATCGTTCATTGTACAAAAGGAAACAACAGCTTCTGGTTATCCATCCAGAACATATTGTCTGTACTAACCAGCTTGGTCTCAAGTAACACTCTCGCTTGCACCTGTTGATTGTTCAGCCGCGCAACGGCTTGATTCAATCCCAGATAACCTGCACTGTATCCATTCTGGACGATGAGATGATCAAAGACTCCTTCTTGCAATTGCTCCAGTTGCTGTTGTTCACTGCCAAATCCAACAATCCTTACCTTGTCCGCAGATTTGCGTCGATTCAGTTCATCAGCTGCCCCCAGAGAAGCCGGTTCCTGAAGAGTAATGAAGCCATCCACCTCCTGCTGGTCCAGCAATTGCTTCGCAGTCTGCCAACACCCATCCCGTGTATTACATATCGATTTGGGTTTCACTTGAATATCAGGATACTGTACCAAGGCTTCCATAACTCCCTGCTCTCTCTGAATCAGACCAGAATTAAGAGGATCGGGGCCCAATAAAGCCACATGCCCTTTCCCTTCCAGAAGCTCCGCCATAGCCTGGCCGGCCTGTCTTCCCGCCTCAACATTATCCATCGAGATGAAACTGGTGATGCCTTTCACGGGGAATTCATCGTTAAGCACGATGACAGGAACAATGGTTCCCTCGGAATTTGTTGTCTGTGCCTCCTGAATGATGTCACTAAGTGCCTTCTCACTTAGGGGATCAACCAATAGAGCTGAAGCCCCCTGCTTCAGAGCCGATGCGGCGGCCTCCACTTGAGCCTGCTCTCGCGCACTGCGAGACAACGTATGGCTGTTGATATTTGCCTGTTTGACCTGCATCTGACTTCCAGCAGAGTCCAGAATGGCAGGCGTGTATATATCACCATCGGAAGGGTATGCTTCCACAGTAATCAGTTCGGCTCCGTTCTCTTTGGCAGCCGCTTCGGCGCCAAGCCGGATAGCTTCCGCAAGTTCCCCTGTCCCAGCTGGCGTAATGAGCGCAATACGTGGCGGTACTGCCGTAGTATCGGGACTCGATAAGCCACAGGCGCTGCATAAGAGCAGACAGCAGCTTGCAGCTGTCTGGGTTACTAACCGACGTTTCCGGATTCCAGGGAAGCTCGCAGCAACCTTTTTCCAAAACGTACGAATGTATGACCCTACAACTCTGTGGCTGTGGATATCGCTCCTATTCACCTTATTATCTGTCATTAGGCTCGCCCTCCTTCTGCTGCCATTGAATGGGAATCCGAACCCAGACCGTGGTGCCTTCTTCCAACTCACTTGCAAATTCAAGGCCATATGCCTCCCCAAAATAGAGCCGGATTCGGTCATGTACGTTGCGTACAGCTACGCCTGATCCTGCACCGCTTTTGACAACAGGACTGCCACTCAATAATCCCGACATCTGTTCTTCCGTCATGCCGACCCCATTATCTGTAATGCGAAACACCAGCTTGTTGTCCTCACAATAAACATCGACCTCAATACTTCCTTCGTCCATGTGGTACTCGATGCCATGAACAATGGCGTTCTCAATCAGGGGCTGGAGCACCAGCTTTAATGTCAGGCAATCCAGAAGCGTATCATCTGCCTTAATCGTAAAGTTGAATTTGCGCTTGAACCTCATCTGTTGAATCGTCAAATAATGCTGCGCATGCTCCAGCTCTTCCCTGATCGTAATGATCGTTTTACCTTGACTAAGACTGATGCGGAACAGGCGAGAGAGAGACGTGATCATCGTAATCACTTCTTCATTGCGACTCATGCCTACCATGCGCACTACTGAATTCAGAGTATTATATAAAAAATGTGGATTGATCTGGGCCTGCAAGGCTTCCAGCTCCAGACGCCGCTTCTGTTCCTGCTCATGGATGATCTCATCCATCAGGGTGCGAATTTTATTGACCATCAGATTAAAGCGACGAGATAGACGTTCCACCTCCAGCGGCCCTTCAATAGGCAACTCCACGTTGAAATCCCCGCGCTCTACGGCCTTCATTTTACGTTCCATTCGCCGAATCGGACGAGTCAGACTGGAGGATAAGAACAGCGAGACAAGAATGACCAGTACCAGTACAACGACCAATACACGAATGAGATATCCGTTCACTTCCTGACGCGTTGTCATAATCTCATCCAAATAAGCAACACCGACGATTTTCCACCCGATATTGGCAACGGACTTTACGGTATTCAGCCTTTTCTGCCCATCTGCTTCATCTTCGTAACTGCCGGAAGCCACCAAAGCCTGTTCGATATTCTCGCTTTTGAGTCCCATATACATCAATTGTTGCTGCGGATGGTACACGATATTGCCCGCACTCTCATCGATGATATACACGTATCCTCGTTGCCCCAGACTGACCCGACGGCTCAGTTCATCCATCTGTTTGAAATTGATATCGACCAGCAGGATGACCTGCCGATCCTGACCATTTTGCCGTATCGTTATGCCTTTGCTCATGGAAACGACCCATTTATATGGGCCTGTGTACATGTTCTGAATATGAGGTAACGAGAAACTCAGGTGATCCGGCACACGAAGCGCAGACTGAAACCACCCTTGCTGTGTCACATGGGCGCTGGTTTTTAATTCGGCTGTAGGTCGGTTCTTGAGCAATTTCCCCGTGGAATCAAGCAGAGTAATCGAGATGATATCCTCACGACTGCTGAGCAGTGTATCAAGCTGTTTGTCCACCAGTTCCCCTTCCCATGTCCCGTCACGCAGCATGTGTTCCTCAATGGCACGGTACAGATGAGACATACTACGGACGTAATCCTCCAGGTTATAACTGACCTGATCCACAATCTGTCTCGTCGTGAGTTCCGCACTTCGCTCGGCAGCCTGCGTGAACTTATCATGCAGAAGCATCGCCATGATGGTCAGCACCAAGACGATGAAGACGGAAAAGGACCACGTAATAATAAACCGGATACTGCTGACTCTGGACGAACGCAGACGAGAGCGTAATTGAGGTCCCATGGACTTCACCCATCTGGACAAGAACTTCATCGGATCGAACCTTCACTTGCCGCCTGGGAAGCCTGTTTACGATATTCTTTGGGCGAGACGCCAATATGTTTTTTGAAACAAAAACTGAAGTAATTGGGTTCGGCAAAGCCAACCTGCTCCGCAATCTCAAACGACTTCAGCTCGGTCGAGCGAAGCAGCTCACGCGCTGCCTCCATTCGGATCTGCATCAGGTACTGCAGGAAGGTAAGTTGTACTTCTTTTTTGAAAATGCCACAAAAATAACCGGAGCTGATATGCAAATGCCCGCACACCTTCTGAATGGACAGGTCCGGGTCAGCATAATGCTCTTTCGTGAAAACTAATGCCTGCTCGACAATATCTTTGTATACATGCTGGCGTCCGCTGGCAATGCGATGTTGTACGAGTAGACAGACTTCCCGTACCTTCTTCTGTGCCTCAGTAAGTCCCGGCAGTCGGAACAAATCCGCATACAACTGGAACCCTGCACCAAAGATATCTTCCATCGCTTCTCCTGATGCCTGTGCTGCCTTCCATACTGTTGTTAATACTTCAATTAAATAGAGTTGAATATCACTTCGCCCGTGTTCCACTGTAATTTCCCGGAAAATGATCGCCAGTGCTTCCTCCAGCTCTGCTTGTGTACCTGCCTTCAGGCATCGTGTCAGCGTCTGCTGCTTCAACTCGTCGAAACGCAGCTTGCCCGCCGTCTGTCGCTCTACGTCCGCAATGTATATGATTGAATCTGTCCCGGGCACAAGCCGATAATCCAATGCCAGCAGGGCATCTTCATAGGCATGATTCACATCCGCGAGTGTATCCACAATCTGACCAGAGCCCACCGTAGCCGGGATACGTAAATAGTGGTTGATGCTGCGCATCACATTTTCCAAAGCCTTCTGTTGCCGCTTCGCTCCATCTGTACCGCCCGAGCGATCCACATAGAGCAGGACAATCGTCTCCTGATGCATAAAAGCATGACCAGCCCCATGCTCCGCCCAAACTTCTGCCGCAATGTTAAGTGCAGCAAAGCGCTTCAGTTCAGCATCCTCAGATTGACGCAAGGAACCTCCGGGAATGAATATCTCAGACTGATCCGCTACCTCGGATGTTGTTTTGTTATGTCGCTGTGGGGGCTCGCTGAATACTCCCTCAGACTTCTCCTTCTGTACATCTCCATCCATATGCAGTGTCAATACGGACACCCCATAGCGTTCCCCTGTCAGATCCAATCCGCATTGTTTGGCTTTACTATGAATATATGTTGAGGATTTCTGTCGATGGAGCAAGGTCGCCATCAGATCTGCCTGTAATAAAGGCAAACTGGTATGATAGTGCTCACGCAGCTGCTGTACATCTTCACGCTCAGCCACTTCAGACGCCATCTGGGCGCGCAATCTTGTGAGCAGTTCGGTGAGATGTCCTGCCGAGAACGGCTTCAGTAGATATTCGTCCACACTTAACGAGATGGCTTGCCTCGCATAATCAAATTCATCATATCCAGTCAAAATGACCACCTTTACGAGTGGATTACGTTTCCTCAATCTTTGTGCGAGTTCCAGACCATTCATGAATGGCATGCTGATATCCGTCACCACAATGTCCGGCTCTACCCTCTCCGCCATCTCCAATGCTTCCCGCCCATTCTCAGCCAAACCGACTATCCGCAGATCGAGCGCTTCCCAATCGACCTCTACAACAAGTCCTTCACGCACATCTTCTTCATCATCCACCAGCAGTACCCGGTACACGTTTGGATTCCTCCCTTTTGATGACGGCCTTAGCCCTATCAACGAATATATATGTAGCATTGTGAATCATTTGATTTCTTATGGCTCACCGAATTGAAGCAAAATGCAAAGGCTCAGCGTTGATCTGTTCCAAGGTTGCCATCATAATATACAATATTATCAGGGATATGTAATCGCTTTCTTTGTTAGAGGTAAGGCAACCCTGTCGGGCAATGCCTAAGTGAAATGTGAAGGATCGTATATGAATGCTAAAGGTAGGTTAAAGTAATACAAACACGGTAAATTTCGAAGTACTTCTAATAAGAGGTGTTTTGATTCTGACTATAATTCAGACTTCATTCTTGTTCTTTACGATGATTCGTACTTAATGCTTTAAAATAAATCATTGTTGTATCTGGGTTGGTGTGTCCCATTATCTCTGCCAAACGGTGCAGTGGCGTATGCTCAGCCATGGCGTAGCCAAAACGATGACGCAGGTCGTGTGAACTCAGTCCTTCCAGCCCTGCTGTTATCATTACTTTTTTAATCAGGTGGCGCAGTGCTCTCTCCGTTAAACGATCATTTGTCTTCTCTGAAGGAAAAAGGTACGCACGATCGGTAGCAAGATCAGATAAGTACTGATTCAACATGACAACACACTGCATATTCAAAGGGATCTTACGTTGCACGTTGCGTTTATCGGCGCTCACTGTCAGGTGACCGCTTCGTCTACCAAGTTCGATATCATGAGGCTTGAGGTTGCATACCTCCATCGTTCGCAAGCCTGTGTGAAACATAAGGGTCAGGATGGTCTGATCACGAAGGGAATTACCATACTCCACTGCCGCGAGGAATGCCTGCTCTTCTTCAAAAGTCATTCGACGTGGACTTACTTTGTCTTCCGGAATGAATTTTAATGGCTTGGAAGGGTCATGACTGAGCCTGGATTCCAAGACAGCCCATTTGAAAAAACGCTTCAGCGTAATCAACCTCCGGTTAATGGTGGCTGGTTTCAATAACATAACTTGGTGAGCATCTTCACGATAACTGACTAAAGTGGATGTATCCACATCTTCAATTCGCAGTGAGAACTCTTCGCTGAGCATGGTGCTTTCCTTGTACCATTCGATAAAGTGCTTCAGATCACTTGCATATTCCTTCACGGTTTTGGGATGCAATTCTCCGTCTTTAGCAAGCATATGTATGAATTCCTCTACTGTCGGTTCCCGCTGCACCGAAACCCCTGATGACTGATTCATTAGAAAATACCTCCAAATCTTGACTTATATTAGCGGACATGGTATTATCATATTAATCGATACATTAGCGGACATCAAGTTCGTGGTTTAAATGCACCAGGTGAGTGTCAATTTTAAATTATACTCGTCATAATGATCGGCTAAAAACTTATTTTTTGGAGGAATCACATGCAAACAGGTACAGTGAAATGGTTCAACGCGGATAAAGGATTCGGCTTTATCGAAACTGAAGAAGGAACAGATGTATTCGTTCATTTCAGTGCAATTCAAGGTGAAGGTTACAAATCTTTGGACGAAGGTCAACGCGTTCAATTTGAAGTAACTCAAGGTAACCGTGGACCACAAGCTGAGAACGTTACTAAACTTTAATTATATGAAAGCTGCCTTATTAATAAGGCAGCTTTTTATTTACACATATGTGTCACAGCAAAGTTTCCACATCCCAAGATTGAAAGCGAGGTATTCCCCATGGATAAAGAACAATTGATCACAGAAGTAGCCAAGGCTGGCGGTTTCTCCAAGAAGAATGCTGAAAAAGCTGTAACCGTTGTACTGGACTCGATTCTCGAAGCTCTCAAAGAAGGCAAAGAAGTTCAACTGGTCGGATTCGGGAAATTTGAAGTGCAGAAGCGTGAGGCAAGAACGGGAAGAAGCCGGAAAACAGGCAAAGAGATTCAACTACCTGCAGGTAAAGTTCCTGTATTCACAGCAGGCTTAAGCATGAAAGAAGCTTTAAATTAAACAACGCAACAACTTATTGAAAAGAGGTTTTTATTCAAACACACAATGATAATATGGATTTAAATGTCGTGTTTACTACCGTTGATGATATCATTAACTTTTATTCAGGCAAACAGACAAACTCGGATCATACAGAAAATCACACTCATTTGAAGCCCCCATCAACAAAGTCTGATTGTACCCTACGACCACCCACCCGTTAAATTAACATTTCATCTTGGACAACAAGAGGCCCTGATCCGCTCAAAACGGTCCAGGGCCTGATTTGCTTGGAAGCCGGCTCCATCAGGAACCAGCTTTTTTTGTCTTTTAAGCACAATGCACATCCATCCTATTTGCTGTTCAGAAGTTCGCGCAAGATCTGTAGATCATATGTAGAGACAAGACGTTCCAAATGCGTATCCAGCCATTCCTCATCCTGATCCCACCACTTCAATTCCAGCAGCAGTGCAATCGTCTCTTCGTCAAAACGCTTTTTAACAGTCTTGGCTGGATTACCACCAACAATCGTATAGGGTTCAATGTCCTTAACAACGGTTGAATTGGAGGCAACGGTTGCCCCGTCTCCAATCGTGATACCAGGCATGATCGTTACATTTTGTCCAAGCCATACATCGTTCCCCAGTACCGTGTCACCCTTATATGGAAGTTGTTCCAGTGTAGGTGTCACACGCTCCCATCCTCCACCAAAAATGTTGAACGGATACGTGGTCATACCCTCCATCCGATGATTCGCGCCATTCATAATGAATGTCACACCTTCCGCAATTGCACAGAAATTGCCAATGACCAGGCGATCACCAATAAAGTCATAATGATGCTGTATCCGGTCATAGAATTGCTCTGGCGGATTTGTGTTATCACTATAATACGTATAATCACCGATGTCCACGTTGGAACGCGGCGGCAGGTTTTGAATGTAACATACCGTACGGATATTCTCATTCGGGAAAAGTTTTGTTTTATCAGGGGCCATATTGTAGTCCCTCCTTTTCCCTATTGTAACAGATATTAAATCTTAAACGGACTAAGTGAGGTCTGCAGCTCTGTCGACACATCAGACAAAATAGCCGCAGATGCCTTGATCTGCTCTACCGACTTGAGCTGTTCATGGACAGAATCGGCAGCCTGTTGTGAATTGGTACTAGCCGTTTGCGCATGGCGAGCGATCTCATGCACAGAAGCTACAATCTGCTCCACGCCTGCGGACATCTCTTCACTTGTCGCAGCCATGTCCTCAATCTCTGTAGCAATACGCAGGTTTGTATCCCGGATCAGGCTGAAGTTTTGCTCCGTTTCCCGGGTCAAGCGCAGTCCTTCCTGTACTTCGTCCTTCACTCTCGACATGGCCGATAGCGATTGCTGCATATCTTGTTCCATGGCTTCGACCAGTTCTTCAATACGATCTGAAGAGTCTCCGGCTTGTTCAGCCAGTTTACGAACCTCGGTAGATACGACGGCAAATCCTCTGCCATGCTCCCCTGCTCTTGCTGCTTCAATGGATGCATTGAGGGCAAGCAGATTCGTTTGATTTGCAATCTCATGAATGGCGGAAACCATCTGGCTAATCTGTGCCGACTTCCCTTCCAGCATACGAATGACTTCATCCGTTGTGGTAACGGAAGATTCAATGGTAGACATCTGCTGAACAGTAAGTTGCACCCCTTCACCTCCGGTTTCAGCCTGTTTGCGTGAATACAAAGCAGAGTCCGAGATGCTGGAGGCCTTGTCCGCCATGCGTTGTACGGCTATCGCCACTTCTTCCATGGCCTGCAGATTTTCTTCTGTACTGATCGTCTGGCTCTCGGCTCCTTGTGCAACTTGTTCAACGGAGGATGCAATCTGCTCCGATTCTTTGGACGTTTGGTCCGCAATCTTCAGTAGCAGCCCAGTCGAATGCTCTGCTTTCTCCGCAGCTTGAAGTCCTCCTTGAATGATGACCTGGAGATTACTTCTCATCTCATTGTATCCCATGCCCAGCATGCCAATCTCATCTTGGACGTTGTCCACAACTGGCTGTGTGAAATCGCCCGTACCCGCACGTTTAATCGCTACGGATACCCGTTCGATTCTTACTCTCACCCTGCGAACGTACAGCAGGATCAGGGTAATTGCGACTAACATTGCAAGCAGGAATACGATCAGGAATGTCTTGAGGAACGAGGAGATAATCACATCAATTAACGATTGAGAAGCGCCAACATAGAAAATTCCGATAATCTCTCCGGATGCGTTCTTGATTGGTTCATAGGCCGTCTGATATTTCTGACCCACAACCACGGCTTTACCGAAGTATTTTTCCCCTTGCTGCAAAACGGTCTGGGCGACCTCGTCCGATACCTTCGTGCCAACAGCACGCTTTCCGTCCACCATGACATTTGTTGCAACACGTTCGTCACCTCGGAAGATCGTCACTGTGTCCCCAGACGCTTGTCCAATCTCATCCACCAATTCGAAGTTGCCTTCCAGCGCGGTATCTCCCTTGAATAATTGTCCGTCCTTAATGGCCCAATCTCCTGGATGCTTATATGTAATGATACTATTCGCCATCTCCAAATCTCGCTTTGCCTTCTCTGTAGCAAATGTCGTGATCCCCTGCCTCATCTCCAGGATTACACTTACCGCCACGGCTGAAGAGAAGACGATAAATATACTGATAACGATCAAACTGATTTTGGTACCGATGCTCATGCTTCGCATGTGTGTGAGCCACCCTTTTCCCTATGTAATTGTGGGGATATTCAAGCCAATTTCGATTCCGTTTCGAATATCACTATAGTCTTATCGGTAGGAGTGTTCACAATATTTATAATATTTCAGTGACTTTTATCACAAAAATAACTTGTTGAAACCTAATATTTTACGAATTATCCGTAATCATGTAAGAATGTTCTTTGAGTGAAGCGAATCAAGCGCATGCCAAAAGTGAGGCCCGACATGGACGAGGCCGGATTTTGCTGGATGTTCGCTCCGTCTAACCTCAAAAAGCAGAGCAAAAAGGGATTCGATCTGACCATCGAATCCCTTTTCTTATTCTCCATACAACAACGTTGCTCTTGAGAAGATATTTCTTATTTGGATGTAAGGCTTACTTGTGCAGCGGTTTGATCCCAGTCCACGGTAAGTCCCAGACCTTCTGAGATGAAGCGTACAGGCACGAGTGTGCGACTATTTTGAATGATCGCTGGTGCATCAATTTCAAGTGTCTCTCCATTTACGGTTGCGGTGCTACTTCCGATCTTGAGCACAAGGGTCTGATCATTCAGAACAGCTGTTACCGTCTTCGCCGTTCTGTCCCAAGTCACTTCTGCACCCATTGCTTCAAGGATTGCGTTCACAGGCACCATCACTCGTCCACTTTGCTGCAGTGGGTCCTGATCCGGGAATGTGATCAATTTACCATCGAGAGTTACGGTAATGGTTTTGTCGGTTGTTCCGGATGAGGTGTTCGAACCTGTCTCTTCCGAAATCTCAGGCAAAGGCGTTACTTCACGTCCAAGTTGCTCTTGCAGATTCGCAAGACGGTTCAGTGCAAATGTCGTCAGTGACCCGGCTGCCATGGAGCCCATGCCTCCGCCCCCACCGCCAAAGTTACCACTAGGGCGTGTCTGCGTATTATCTGTACCCGTTGTTGCATCTGTTGTACCGTTTCCAGTTGCAGCACCCGGCTGAGTTGGAGGTGTTGTTCCATCTGGAGGTGTCATTCCTTCGAAACCTTCAGGCGGCGTCATTCCTTCCATGCCTTCGGGTGGGGTCATGCCTTCAAATCCTTCTGGTGGCGTACCGCCCATACCACCTGCTACGTCTGCGTTTGCAGAATAAGCGATGTTGGATTCAAACTGTTCTGTCGTATAAAACTTCGTTGGATCTGCTTCCACATAAGGACGAATCTCATCGGCCAGGTTAGTGATACGATCCTGAATGCCTTCCATATAGTCTGTCAGTTCATTGACGTAGCTCAAATATTTCTCCTTATACTCCGGCACAGCAAGCAGGTTATTAATCATCGGTACATTTTCCATGTTAATGCCTAGTACCGGCTCGTCCACAGATACGTTTGTCGCGTTGGTGTTGGTCGTGGTTGATCCGGTTGTTGTGCCACGTCCAGATCTACCCGAGTACCCGTTGAAGGACATGTTAAAGTCCCAAGGAACAACGGTGAACTTGCCAGCGGCATCACTGTAGAGCATGTAGTTGTGTCCTTTGTCGCCGTTATAGCTGTCATAGTTGCCAAAAACAATGTTGCCTGCAATATATTGAAGCGCTGAATCCACGTCCAGTACACTTTCAATATCATCTTTTTCACCTTCTGGCATCTCGTTCAGCGTTTGGATGAAGGTTTTGAGTTTGACTTTGTCCTTATCCGTACCCAAATCTTTGGTGATTGTACTGTAGTCACTGCCCTCTTCATATTGAAGATAACTCTTCTCATCCGTATCATAGAGGACGCCTTCTTCGTAATCCTCACCGTAGTTGCGCTCCAGATAGCTATCATCCACTGCTTCAACGCCAGTATAGAAACCAACCAGCTCGCCGTTAACGTACAGATTAACATAGTTCGTCATCGGTACATCCATGCCAATGCTGCGCAGTGCTTCATAGTGAAGAACTTCACGCATGTACGACGGATCGGCGTAGTTATTGTTTAGTACCATTTTATCCAGTCCAAGCAGGGTTTGTGTTTTGTCGTATTTATCAAACTTCAGTCTGAAGCTGTAACGGTCCGAATCTTCCATTGAGGCTACAGCTTTCAGGGTCAGATTGCCCTTGGTGGAGAAACCGACATTGTCCAGCTTGTTGCCGTCCACTTCCACACTAACATTCTTATAATCCTTATCCAACGGACTTTCGAGCATGCTCTTCCAGTCTGCATCATCAATCGTTACATTCACATCAATAACGTTATCCGTCTGAAACAACGATTCATAAGCTTGCGTCACGCCTGCACTTGTGGTTGTCGCTGTACTCTCTGCAGCATATGCCGCATTCGGACTTGCAATCAGACCAAAAGATGTCGTTACCATCGTCACGGACAATGCCGTTACTGCAACTTTTCGTAATAAAATATTCAAATGATGAATCCTCCTTCTTGGATTTCTGTTAAGCAACTGAGGCTTATGTAACCATGGTAGGGGACGAACCTTTAGTGAATCTTAAACGCGATCAAAATGATATGTATCACTATGGAATTTTCATGGATATACAAGAAATATAATGAAAAAAAGCGCAATTATAACCTTGGAACCGGTTCATAAGTCCTATTTTGTTGCAAATATCTAATATTAATATGCCTATATAACGATATATCTGAAGAGTAGAACTTACCTGGAGTTCATATACGTGAATAGCAAAACCCATTACGAAAAGCTTTTAGAAACAAAAGAGAATTTGATCAGACAGGATATTAAGGGACGATTTCACAGTTTTTAAGTCAACAATTACATAGCGTGTACAACACCCAGGGTAAGTCCTTCGTCACAATCGTAGAAGGAGTGAACCATCTTGTTTAATAAGCTTCGCTGGAGTACCATGCCTTTCTTTATCAAAAATTTGGTGATTTCATTCGGCAGCATCATGTTGATCGGTGTAATTCTGATTACTGCCGCGTATCAATTGCAAAAAAATATCTTGGTTGAACAGTTGCACGACCAGGCTACCGTCATCACCCAGAAATGGTACGATGATCTCGACACTGCCAAAGTAGCAGAAGCGGCTAAGGAAAAAAGCTACTCCGGTCCTGTACAGCTGGAAATGAAAGCTTATCTCGATTCCATCCATGAATTCTATCCAAACATCGCGCAAGCGTACATTTTTGGTTCAGAACTTGAGGAAGGAAACGGAACGTCCATCATCGCGATTCCAACGAACCTGTTGGAACCATTCGAGGAAGGTAACCTGCCCGCAGGTGCCATGTACCCGTTGCCTCAGAATAACGTCGTAGTGCTGGAACAGATGAAAAAGGACGGAAAGCCTGCCTTCAGTGATTTCTACACGGATGAGTACGGAACCTGGACCACTCTGATCTATCCGATTAATAACGCAGATGGCTCGATGTACGCTGCTCTTTACTTCGATGTAGATGCAAGTGCCGTTCCAAAAGGCCTGAACAAACTGCTTACGTACGGCTTGATGTTCCTGATCGGTTTCCTGATCCTGTTCATGGTGTTGCAATTCATTTTGCTGAAAAGAACGTTGCTTCCGATCCGCAATCTGATGAAAGGGATCGAGGAAGTCAGCACGGGTAATCTCGACGTAACCATCGATACCGGACGAGATGATCTGGGTATCATCAACGAGAAGTTCAATGCGATGATCCATCGATTCAATACAACCATCTATAAAGTACAGAATACTTCGCATCACCTCTCGGAATCTTCCAAACAACTACTGGGCATTTCCGAGAAAAATAATGTGAACATTCAATCCATCAGCACCAATATTCGAGAAATATCTACTGGACTGGTGTCACAAGACAAAGCCACTGTGGAGAACGCACGCGCCATGACAGAGATGTCAACGGTAGTGCAGACGATCGCCAGCAGCTCAGCCGATGTGGCAGATGAAGCACTCAGCATGGAGCAGCGCTCCAGCACAGGTAATGTGGTGATGCAACAAGTCATTGAGCAGATGCGCCTGATCTCCGGTGCAGTGCAAAATACGTCAAACTCGATTCAGTCTTTGGAAAATAACTCGAACCAGATCAGCAACATTGTTAACGTGATTACGGAGATTGCCGGACAAACCAACTTGCTTGCACTTAACGCTTCAATCGAGGCAGCACGTGCAGGTGAAGAAGGAAGAGGTTTTGCGGTGGTTGCAGGGGAGGTACGTAACCTGGCAGAACAATCGCAGGAATCAGCGAAGCAAATTCGACAGTTAATTGAAGAAATTCAGCGGGATATCATGCAGTCTTCCGAAGCGATGCAGTTGGGTTCCAAGGAAGTTACCAAAGGCTTGGAAGTTACCCAAGAGACTGGTGTATTCTTCGAGAATATTCTGACTGCTACGAATAAAGTTGCAAACCAGATTCAGGATATCTCCAGTTCTACTGAAGAAATCTCGGCAAGCACACAGGAAATGTCTGCCACGGCAGATGAACTCTCTGCCAATGTCAGCAAAGCAGCAAGCAGCAGTAAACAAATTGAGCAGTCAATTGATGAGCAGGAAGCCTCCATGGCAGCCATTGTGAGTGCCTCCGATGAGCTCTCGGTTGTATCCGAGCAACTGCAAGAACTGATCTCATTCTTTAAAGTACGCGCAGAATAGAAGCAATACGAAACAGATAACAAGAATACGACACAGTAAAAAAAACCAAGGCTCATGAGTGATTACACTCAAAGCCTTGGTTTTTTGTTGTTACCAGGGTAGGTGGGTTAGGTTCTAGTTCTATACTTCCCGGTATCATTTAACAGACAGTATTTCTTCTGCTCTTATCATCATCTTTTTCTCATCATTGTAGCCGGATTGTTCGGATCGAAATCCAGCATTAAGAATAAGATCGGCCTCACTATTCGATATATATTGAACCTGCTCCGGTGTAAGGGTTATTTCAACTTTTTCTGAATACCAGCTATCTTTCGTTAATTTCGTTACCAATTCTTCACTGGTACTCGACCTCGGCGGGAGAAGCGTCTTGCCATCCATTTGCAGATCGATATCAAAAAGCTGTTTCGAATGGAAAATCTCGTGGTTGACATCTTGTCCTCTATACCTTATTCCCGGTTGAAAAGTGAAGTCGTGATCACCAGATTGTTGGACACTTAATCGGAGTTCATAATCACCCAATTGTCTGGTTGCCGTCATCGTCTGTCCCTCTCTTTGAATCCGGTCTGCTGTATCGTTGCTTTCCAATGATGAATCGGAACAACCGAGTAGGACAAGACACATCATCAGGATGTAGGAGAAATATTTCAAGGTAGACCTCCTCTCATTCTAATATATAATTTGGCTCTTAGATTTTGGACGCAGAATTGTACCATTAAGTTACATTGTTAATAAAATATAAAAGAAGTTCTCCGCTTAAGAGAAAGCATATCTAAACAGCCCATAGTATAGAGGTCCAATCGCGATAACTAAAGTTATCAACATCCAAACTCTCCTCGTCATAATTGGTAATCCATCCAAAATCTCTTCCCCTTCGTTATCCTTTAAAAGCATTGCGAATAATACATCCCATAACAGCGCTGCCACAGTAATAAATTTCCACAAAGAAGGATTTAAAATAGCTGTTTCCGTTACATATCCTAGCAGCCCTATCCATGTTATAACGGATACGACAAAATCGATTTTGCTAAGTTTCGACTTATACTTTCCTTTAATAAGATACGAGAGTGATGCTGTGCCCAGTAATCCAAGATAGATCGTCCATAAAACGTGTTCCATACATACTCCTCATTCTTTGCTGTATTTTAATATTTACTGTTTCTTCGCCACCCTTTGCTATTATAGCTATTCAACTCTATAACTGATATATTTAGCACTTTTCCATATTATAGTAACTCCTCATCCGTACTTCCTCTACTTATTTATTGTTTTCATCCTCCAGCCCACATTATGACAATGATCACATCCATCTTCCCTGTTCAAGTGCTACATTTGTTAACGACCAGTTGACCGAAACAGTAAATGGGTCATTAGATAACTAACCTTACCCATTACCTTTCAACATATAAGGAGGTGTATATGCGATGAAAACGATAGATCGAAGGCAACAGGTGATGGATTCTGCCGAGAAATCCTTTGCCCTGTTTGGCTATAAGGCCACAACGATGGAGCAGGTTGCGAGACTTGCCAATGTGGGCAAGGGAACGATCTATACTTTTTTCGAAAATAAAGAAGAATTGTTCAGCGAGATTCTGCGCTCGATCATTGCGGATATGAGACAGATTACAGAGCAGACCGTGAAGGAAGAGAATTCCTTTCTGGATAACGTGCATATGAGTATGGATTCTTTGCTGGAGTATCGAGAGGAACATGAGCTGTTGATCAAGCTCTTTCAGGAGGTCAACGAGTTCGGCACGCCGCAGGCCAAGGAAGGTTTGCAGAAAGTGGAGACAGCCATTCTCGAATATTTGGAGCGTCAGGTGAGCCGTGCCATGGAATTAGAGCAGATTCGCAGAGATGATCCCAAGCTGGTTTCTTTTGTCCTGCTGAAGCTGTATGTCACCTTAACCTCAGATTGGAACAAAGCGCATCCTACGCTGCATAAGGATCAGATCAAGGATTTTGTGGGCCTCTTTCTCAAGAATGGCTTATCCCCCACCACATAGAGAAAGGTGTATCACTTGATTCAAAACATAATAGAGATAGAACAAACGGATTAGCGTAAGGATAGGGAGAGAACATGATGAAATCATTCCACGTATTTGGGCAGGATCTGAAGTCCGCCTTCAAAAAACCAAAAGTATTTATTCCGATTCTCGTTGTAATGTTCATTCCGGTGCTGTATAGCGGTCTGTTCCTGAACGCATTTTGGGACCCCTATGGCAAAATGAATGAATTACCTGTAGCCGTGGTCAACACGGATCAGGGCGCAGTCTACAACGACAAATCACTGGCGGTCGGTCAGAATCTGGTCGATGAATTGAAGAAAAGTGATGATTTTGACTGGCAATTCGTGACTCGTGAACAAGCAGAACAAGGTATGCAAGACAACACGTATTATATGACGATTGTGATTCCGGAGGACTTTTCCACCAAAGCAACAACCCTGATGGATAAGCACCCTGAGCCGGCAGACCTGATCTACGAACCCAATGAAGGATACAACTTCCTCGCAGGTCAGATTGGCGGCACGGCGGTCAAACAAATTCGCTCCAAAGTCGCTGCCAAAGTCACAGAATCGTATACCGAAACGTTATTGGATCAGGTCGAAAAAATCTCTGGCGGTTTGGCGGATGCCGGGGATGGCGCAGGTCAGATCCGTGATGGCGCGATCAAGCTGGATAAGGGTGCTGCTACATTAAAAGAGAACCTGTCCAAACTGGCCGCAGGAACCGATAAGCTCGAAACGGGCGTAGTTACATTAAAAGAAGGTACGTCCACTCTCGCCCAAGGCACAGATGATCTTCATACTGGCGCGAGTGCCCTGTCCAATGGATTGTCCCAATTGGCAGCAGCAGGCAAGAAGCTGGGTGATGGAGCAACCCAGGCTGAAGCGGGTGGAAAACAGTTACAGGCAGGAATTCAATCCGCTCAAGAAGGTGCAGCCAAGCTGGATGCAGGACTGACAGCTTCCGAGGAAGGTAGTGCAAAGCTGACTGCTGGGCTGCAAAGTTCTGTTGAGGGTAGCGGCCAAGTTAGCGAGGGCGCCAAAGCGGTTGCGCAAGGTCTTGCCCAATTAGCCGAAGCGAGTCCAGAACTGGCCGCAAGTCCAGCTGTGCAGCAGCTCCTGGCAGTAAGTCAGGCTGTAGCCACTGGCAGCGAACAGGTGTATCAGGGCGGGCAGCAATTGGTCGCAGGCAGTCAAAACTTGTACGCTGCACAACAGCAACTGCATCAAGGCAGCAGTCAGTTAGTGCAGGGTGAACAACAACTGGTACAAGGTGCCACGCAGTTATCCGCCGGACAAGAAAAGCTTGCGACTGGTTTACAACAGTTCAATTCCAAATTATCCGAAGCAGCCGCTGGAGGAGCCAAACTTGCGGATGGTTCAGGTCAATTGAATGCTGGTGCAGGCAAGTTGGTTGCGGGTGTAAGCCAGTTCACTGATGGAATCTCAACCCTTGCAGATGGCTCACATAAGCTGGATGAAGGTGCTGGTCAGTTAAAAGAAGGTACCCTTAAGCTAACAGACGGCTCTGGCGAACTTGCCACCAAGTTGAATGAAGCGGCTGAGCAGACGGGTAGTGTAAAAAAGACCGATGAACTCGTAACCATGTATGCAGAGCCTGTTCAGGTCGATGAGCATAAATATAACGAGGTACCCAACTATGGTACAGGATTCTCGCCATACTTCCTGTCACTTGGGCTCTTTGTCGGCGCATTGATTGCCACACTGGTTGTACCCACACGCGGCAGCACGGTTAGCGAAGCAAGTGGCTGGAATCGTTTTATGAGTAAAACGCTGGCTTTCACACTCATGAGTGCAGTGCAGTCCCTGCTTGCTTCATGGCTGGTCTTATACGGCTTGGGTCTGGATGTTCAGAGCGTTCCATTGTTCCTCTTGTTCAGCTTTGTTACCAGCCTAAGCTTCATGTACATCATTCAGGCACTGGTGACTTGGCTGGAGAATCCGGGTCGTTTCCTCGCGATTCTGATGCTGATCTTCCAACTTACTACCAGCGCGGGCACCTTCCCGCTCGAATTAATTCCAAATTGGCTGAAAGTGTTTAATCCATGGCTGCCTATGACCTATTCGGTAACGGGTTATAAAGCAGTCATCTCAAGTGGACAGTTCGGTGTAGCCTGGGATCAGATTGGTATTCTGTGCATATTCGCCGTGATTGGGCTTGGAGGAACCTTAACGTATTTCCTGATGCATCGCACCACGGAGAACGCAAACGTCAGCAGTGAAGTCGCACTTCACCTGTAAATTCGTAAATTAAAAAGCAAAGGCGTGTACCTAAGCCCCCCTCTTATGGACAACAGAGGTGTTGGCTAAGGTACGCCTTTGCTTTTCTAGTTTTAGATACAATCTAAGTTTGCTAACTTCATATTTCTAGTATGTAGAATAAATTTCAGAACTTGAGATAGCGAAACTAAACAATAGTACGAGCAAAATAAGTAATACATAAATGGCTGTACCTATGATTCCACAGACAAGGCCAGCAATCGCTAACCCTTTTCCTTGCTCCATGCGAACTCTGATCTCTTTGAAGGCTAAAGATGCAAATATAATTGCGGCGATTCCGATTAAAATTCCCACGTAAGGAATCGTGACGGACAGAATTCCCAAAACTAGTGATACAATTGACTTACTATTGGTCTTTGGTACTACATAAGGCGGTGGTGGCAATGTGTCGTTATAATAACGATCAACATCATTTTCGCGATGTTCCAAGGTAAATCCTCCCTGTTTATTAAGTATGTTCATTATAATCGATTATTAGGAAAAATAATATCCACATTATGTTAATTATGAATTGATATTAGATTTATTTTATTCCCATCATCCCTGGACATATACCTACATCCATAAGCTTATAAATTGTACTTCAAGGATATGAGTTTAAGAACCGTTTATCCGTGTGATGATACAAATCATGAATACCTCTAACATATAGATATTATTATGGTAGTACTTTTCTAGATTACATTGGGGGATTAACTCAGATAAAAATCGATAAAGTAATGAACATACTTATGATTGTGATGCTTCTACCTATTGCTCTTTATCGAAATAATGTAGCTGTACTATGTTTTAGTATTGTTTTGTTTGGAATCATGAGTTACACCACTTATCGAATTCGAACACGTTGGAATGTAGTAACTTATATCTTTTTGACCCTTGTACTGATTATCTGGAACATATACCTTTGGACATAAGCTATTACTTTCAAAAAAAAGAACGCACTCCCTTATTACTCATAGGATTGCGTTCTTTCAACATTTCTTAGATTTGAAGTTTCTTCTATCTTTCCACTTCCACCCGCTGCAAAAATGTCCGAGTACGTGCAAGCTTTGGATTGCCGAAGATTTGTTCTGGCGGTCCCGCCTCTGCGATTTCCCCGTTATCCATGAAGAATACGCGATCCGCAACATCACGGGCGAAGCCCATCTCATGCGTGACAATCATCATGGTCATATTTTCCTGTGCAAGTTGTTTGATGACACGCAGCACTTCCCCGGTCAGCTCCGGATCAAGTGCCGATGTCGGCTCATCGAACAGGAGGATGTCCGGTTGCATCATCAGTGCCCGAGCAATGGCAACACGCTGTTTCTGTCCACCGGACAGATTGGCTGGATAGACATCAGCCTTGTCCGACAGCCCTACTTTGCCGAGTAATTCCAGACTGCGGTACCGAATGACGCTTGAGCTTTCTTTTTTCAAAGTTTTCGGTGCAAGTTCCAGATTATCTTGTACGGTCAGATGCGGGAACAAGTTGAAATGCTGGAATACCATACCCATACGATCCGTCATCTTGCGAATATCTGCGGCACCCGCGTAACGGCCATTATCAACCAACGTCTGATCCTGAATGCGAATCGTTCCGCCCGAAATATCCTCCAGATGAATCAGGCTGCGCAGCATCGTACTTTTCCCCGAACCCGAAGGCCCGATCACGGCAATCACTTCGCCTGGTTCCACGTTGAAGGATACCTGTTTCAGTACATCAAGTGCACCGAATGATTTTCTCAACTGATTTACTTCTATTATATGTGTCATATGCAGACAGTCCTTTGATTGATCAGATTTAATTTATTCAAATGAAAACCGCTTCTCCAGTGCCTTGAACAGCACGGTGAGTACGAGTGTCATGAGCAGATACATAACCGCCGCCACGAAGAAAGGTGTCAGCTGTAAGTCGCGATTTACCGCCGCTTGGGCGTAATACAACAGCTCAGGTACAGCCACGGCATAGAGCAGTGCCGTATCCTTGATGAGCGTAATGGATTCATTGGCCGTTGCGGGCAATACTACACGAATCATCTGAGGAATAATGACTTTAGTCATCGTTTGCCACTTTGTTAACCCCAGTACCTTCGCTGCCTCATGTTGTCCCTTATCAATGGAAAGCAGTCCGCCCCTGAAGATTTCAGCGAAGTACGCCGCATAGTTTAGGATGAACGCAATCCCCGCTGCAACAAAACGATCAAACACCAGATACTCTCCAATCACCGGAAGCAACGGTAAACCGAAGCAGAAGAATAGAATTTGGAGCAGTAGCGGTGTTCCTCTCATCACATATACATACGTATGGGCAATCCATGCCAGTGGTTTAATCTGGCTTCTCATCGCAAGCGTGACCGCAAACCCAAGCGGTACAGATAACACGATCGCTAGCAAGAACATGAAAATGGTGGTCTGCGCACCCTCTAGCATAGGTTTTAAAATGGTCGATAAATAATCCCAACTCATTGTTTTGTCTCCTCTAATCTGTTAACCCCGCATTCCTCTGGGGCATAAATCGCTCCAGCATGGAATACGGGGTCCGTTTTGTTCTAACTATATATCAGGTGTGTAACCTGCTTATTTCAGAACCTTATCTTCACCCAACCATTGGGTGGAGATTTTAGCCGCTGTTCCGTCTGCATTCAGCTCATCCAGCGCTTTTTGTAGCTGATTCAGAAGCTCTTCATTTCCCTTTTTGATACCAATGCCATATTGTTCCGGTGCAAGAGATTCATCCAGCAGTTTGAATGTTCCCTCTTCTTTGGACATGTAGTATCTAGCTACCACTTCATCAATGATGACCGCATCCAGACGTTTTGTCTTCAGATCCGTCAGTGCAAGCACGTTATCCTTAAATTCAGAAGCTTTCACTTTATCCTTCAGAGGACTTGCTGCCAATGCATCTGCCGCGGAGGACAGCGCCTGCAATCCCACATTTTTACCATCAAGTTCATCCAGCTTTGTGATTGGCGAGTCTGCCAAGGTAATAGCTACTTGACTGTTTTCCAGATACGGCTTCGTGAAGAGTACTTTCTCTTTACGCTCATCCGTAATGGTGTACCCGTTCCAGATCATGTCGATCCGGCCACTGTTCAGCTCTGACTCTTTGGAAGACCAGTCGATCGGCTGGAATGTGATTTCTTTACCCATTTTCTCCGCTGCAGCTCTTGCGTAATCAATATCAAAACCAACAATTTCATTTTGCTCGTCCCGGAAACCCATTGGAGCAAACTTGTCATCAATTCCTACAACAATCGTGTTATCGTCTTTGCTTGCGGAACTGGAACAACCAGCCACAATCAATACACATATACTAATGAATAATAGTAAAATCGCTTTTTTTCTCATCTCTCGAACCCCTCCAAGTCTATAACCAAAACCCAAACGCTTTAGTTCGTTACCACGTTATCAGAGATTTATAATAACATAGCATGGGAGAAGAGTCGAGTCTCTTGCCTATTTCCTTCTATTTCATGCAGCTTAATTGTCAACAATCTGTGAAAAAACCTCTTTCACTTGTGCCGGTTCCACCAGCTTCTCGCGTACAGTCGAATTCCATAGCTCCGGGTTCTGAAGCTCCTTTAATTCCGTACCTGTCCATTGTTGGGCAGATTCACGACGTAAGGTATGGCTGGTATTCTCAAACTGGTAGACGATCTGCTCCAGATTATCGATCATAACAAAGTTCGCAACCGCATTATATACAAGTATCCGCTCAAGTTCCTCTGCATCCATCCCACGCGTATCCAAGCTATAATTCACTTGGACCGTGAACGTCTCCGGGTACAGTTGGTAACCATTCAATCTTTCACGTAAAGGTAAAGCCTGATTCAGATGACTAAGGTTTGAATTATCACCCATGTAGGGACTGCGATATTTGGCTAAAGCGGCAAAATCATGTGTCAGCGGATTCTGCTGCTCTTCCTCGTACCGAGCCTGTTTCGCCTCGATCTTCGGATTAACGAAACCTTCAACAATCACTAAGCCAATGATGCCCAACACAACAAGTGTTATAATCCATATGTTTCTAATTCTCATAACGCATCACTCACTTCATACTTACTAACGATCCGATACGCGCGATGCACAACCAAAGGAATAATAACACTTAGTAATGGGATGGCAAAGGCAATGACGATCACTGCAAACTGATAGGGTCCATCCACCTGAATGGGTCGATTAAACCAGATGTTGCTTCCGAATCGCAATGCTGCCTGCGTTCCCCATAGTACGAGTATTAATACCGCCCACAACCACCATATTCTGCGATTCCACTGCACTAAGGCAGGGATTCGAATAACCGTGGTTTTCACGGAAGTTGCAGAATCGTTCGTCTTGTTGATCAACAGATACAATATATACATGCCACCAACAATGAGACTCACGATCATAAGCAGATTGTTTATGGCGGAGCCTTGCATCAGCACTCTCATTGGAATGGTAATGATCCAGGCTATGAGGCTGTAAATCAGAGCAGACTGAAACAACGCTGTCCAGTAAGGAACACGTTGTACCCTTCGATGGTCACTCATCACTTCATCCATACCAGCGATATGCTGAATGGCGGTCTGGAACGCCTTCTCTTCACTCATACCCTGCGAGATATAATCTTCAATCCGCGCAGCGAGATTGCTGTGAATCTCTTCTTTTAATTCTCGATTGTCTAATGTATCTTGTGCGTGAGCGAACAAACGATTCACATGACGAGTGATGCGAGCTTCCAATCTCATAGGTCTTCATCTCCTTTTTCTCCAGTGACAATCATGCAATCAATCAGTGCCTTGGCTGCTTGCCAAGCATGAACCTGCTCTCTATAGGCTTTAAGGCCTTGCGTTGTAATTCGGTAATATTTGCGTCGTCCTCCCTGCGTCTCTTCCCCCCAGTAGGACTCCACATATCCACTCTTCTCCAGCCTCTTCAAACTGGAATAAAGCGTAGGTTCCTTCAATTCAAACTGCTCTCCGCTCTTGCGATAGATCTCCTTAATAATGCTGTAGCCATAGTTATCTGCGGGTATAAGTACACTCAGAATGATGGGGTCAATATTGCCCCGAATCAGATCACTGTTAATCACTTGCACATCCATCTACGAGTTTCACCGACTTTCTTCCGTCCTGTGTATACTATAAGACACATTACTATGTCTGTAAAGGTAGTATGTATCACATGGTAAATATGCATCGCAAGAGTAACACTAGCAACATTCCTCTCTTGCAAATAAAATTCTTCAATACGATAAGAACATTGACCACATTGGTATTTCTTTCAACTTTGCTGATATTATCCGGCTGTAATCCTACTCCAAGTCATGGTACAAACAAAACTGCCTCACCCTCAACTCTTTGCGAGAAGGTTCATTCCAGTTAGCGCAGGAAAAAGGTACTCATTATTATGGAGCCTTTGCCCGCTGGACTTCCTCTCAAAATTCGCAGGTTTCCTTGGGTGATACCTCTTTTGCCTTTGTTATCCGTGGTGTGGAAAAAAAATAAAAACAAACAGGGCCCCTCCAATTTTGGAGAGGCCCATACGCATTTTTATCTATTGCTGCACTTTCTCGCGATCTTTCCCTTTATCCGATTCCCCCGCATTTTTGTTCGCAGCATCGCGATCCTGTTTCATTTCTTCCACCGTTTTCACCTTGAGTCTTGCCGCTCCTTCATATTCCATTGTTGGAATAAGGTCACCTGCAGCAAGTCTTGCTTCTGCAGCTGCAATCGCATCTCCGTACTGCGGCAACCACTCGGCCTGTGCAACGAGCATCTCGTCGACCATCTGCCAGATTTCTTTTGGATTACATACGGCACCCACGAGCGGGTCCATCATGAACGCCTGACGAAGTAATTTGTCATCTCCGTTCACCGCAGCTTCAACCGCGAGCCGTTGCACGGAAATACTCACATTACATACCGCAGCCGGGCCAAGGGGCAGATCGCCTACATGTGGCATAGAGATGCCGTTGCGATCCACATATCCCGGTGCCTCAATAATCGCATCGTCCGGAAGGTTGGAGATTACTCCATTATTAACGGTATTGAAATGTCCACGATAGACACGTCCCGTCTCCAGCCCTTCAATAATGTATGAACCGTGCTCCTCGCCCCGTTTTTCCGGAATGAATTGCATCGGTTCATCCTTCATCCAGTTTGGAAAATCAGTTTCAAACCAGTTGCGCCCCTCGGTACATACCCGCAAATATCCACCCGTCTCTCCGTTGATCCAGTTGCCCAGGTCGATCCATTCGTTGATCTCTTCCGGACGTTTGCGGTACCACGGCACATATTCACTCAGATGACCATTCGATTCTGTACTGTAATATCCGAACCGGCGTAGCATATCGATCCGCACTTTCTCAGTACGGCTATACTCCGGATGTTTCTCGAAGGCTTCGAGCAGGTCACCTGTAAGGTCTTTACCTTCATGAGAAGCCTGAATATACCAGGTCTGATGGTTGATGCCGGCACAGACAATATCCACTTCACTCTTTTTCAATCCGAAAGCTTCCGCAATCTGATGATGACCATGCTGTACGCCATGACACAGTCCGATCGTCCGTACACCACCGTACTTGTTGCAAGCCCATGTCAGCATCGCCATCGGATTGGAATAGTTCAAGAGCAGCACGTCGGGTGCGCTCTGTTCACGAATATCCTTACAGATGTCCAGCATCTCGGCGATTCCCCGTTGTCCGTACATAATGCCGCCTGCACACAGCGTATCGCCGACACATTGGTCTACCCCATATTTCAGTGGAATATCTACATCTGTTGCAAATGCTTCCAGTCCCCCAACACGAATCGTACACAGTACATACTTCGCATCTTTCAATGCTTCTTTACGATCTGTTGTCGGCTGAATCTGAATATTCAATCCATTCTCACGGATATCCCGCTGACACAGCTCCGTCACCATGTCCAGATTGTGCTGGTTAATATCGCAGAACGCAATCTCGATGTTGTTAAACTCGGGTACCGTGAGCAAATCCCTTAACAATCCCCGTGTAAATCCGATACTTCCTGCCCCGATAAACGCCACTTTAAAAGACATCCCTATGTCCTCCCTTAATCCGAATCTTTCGCTTCGGTTAATGACTCTCTTCATGAAATCATTGTACCAACCGCTTATAGGGAAGCGTTATCAAAATCATGACCTGTTCAAGATCTTGTTGTCAAAAATCCTAACTTTTACGCGCTAGCTCCAATAATCGATATGTATTCGAAAATAACTGCAATCGGCTCATTCATCCGACGGGTACTGACTAACATGTCGTTCCATAGAGGAGCGAAATTCGACCGGAGTCATGCCCGTCGTCTTCTTGAATAACATATGAAAATACTGACGACTGCCTACTCCAACATAGTCGGAGATTTCCGAAATAGGAATATTCGTCTGCTGAAGCAGCATCTTGGCCTTCTCCATGCGAAGCATCGTCAGGTAGTCGGTAGGTGTGCGCTGCGTGTGCTGACGAAAAATACGATGTAAATAGCCTGGATGCAGATTGACGGCTGCCGCAATATCCTTCATCTGAATGTTGCGATCCATATTGTGATGCATGAATTCAATGGTTCGTTTGACGTACAGTTCCGCCTGATCTGGCGCACTCCGGCTCATTTCTCCGCGCAGACGTGCAACACGAACCAGCAACTGGATAAACAGCGTACGCACCAGCATACCCTGTTCAGGAGACGACAGATTCCGGGCTTCGCGATGTTGTGCCCTTTCCTCTGTAGGAATAACTCCTATCGGTAAAGACGACCTTCCTTGCTCCTGCAGACCGCGCTGGTCGAGTTCCAACACCAGACTTTTCATAATGTGATACACTTCTTCCGGGTCAGGCAGTACCAGATATGGCGAAGCATTAGTGAGTAGAGTGTGGACTTCTTCCTCTTCCAAAGCGAGCTGGCGGATGGATAGCTGTCCAGTAGGCGAGTTTGAGAATGCAAACTCCACATTAAGCATCCGGCAAGGCACGCCATCTTCCACCAGCAAACGGTGCGGGACACCTGCATCTAGCATAATGAACTGCCCTTTTTTCAAAACGGCCTGCTCTGAACTCCCATCCGGCATCTGCACATCCACCCGGCACATTCCCGAAATAATATACATGATCTCTGTCGAATCATGATTGTGATAGGACATACGATAGTTGTCCCATTGCTTGTAGTAGTACGCGTAAAATCGCGGCCCGCAATCCTCTGTTCGCAAACCCTCCTGATACAGGCTTCCTGTCCAAGGCTTTGTTATGCTCATGTCGATACCTCCATTCCTTCAACGATCGATCCTCACTTTTCTCCATTGTAGCAATTCTATAGGTTGAATATAAACTGTCTTGCTTAAAAGCCTCATTGCAATATTTAATTAGATGAATATATAATTAGTTTATCATCTAATCATTTATGTGAACTGTCTATAACTAAGGAGGTTTCCAATCATGAGTACCACCTTTCATTTGGTGAGACATGGTCTCAAAGAACGAAGAATCGGTGATGTCTCCCTCACTTCCGAAGGGGTTTTACAAGCCGAAGCCACAGCACTTCATTTTGCCAGAGCTACCTTTCCCGTTACTAAAATCCTTACCAGCCCACTTCGACGAGCCCAAGAAACCGCCAACATGATTGCCCGCCACACCCATTCCCATACAACCGAAGATCCTCGCCTGCGCGAACGTGCCAATTGGGGCGATTGCCCGGATCAGTCATTCGAAGAATTCATTGCGATGTGGGATCGATGTACGTCTGACCCAGATTACATTCCACCCGTGGGTGACTCGGCCAAACAGGCTGGTGAACGGCTGGCCTCCCTCCTAACCGAATTAGCTAATGAAGAGCCAGAGAACAGTAACATTATTGTGGTTGCACATGGTGGACTCATTACTGATTTTCTGGTGCAAACCTTTACCGAGGGCGAGCTTAACGTCTGGCATTCCGATTTTATAGCTATGCAGAACCAACTTATTCCCGAGTGCTCCATCACCACCTTGATCCATGATCAAGGTAACCACACGATTGGAGCGTTCGCTTCTACCGTGCATCTAGACTCCAATTATGAAAATGGAGTGACGTAAATTCTAATGGATTGGAACACACCAAGCTCTATTTCGCAGATCCTAATGTAAAAAAAGCTCTGAAACCTCCATGTGCCGAGACACATGGGGATTCCAGAGCTTCTAAGCTTTAATACTAACTCTTAAAAACTGATGCTTCCTTACGTTACAGCCTGATCATGAACACATGTTATGTTGCTATTGCTAGCTATTATTACTCCGGCCTGCTTACTTTCCGCCCTTACCTGGTGTGTAGAACTTAGGCAGCGTTACTTTGGACCAGTCCATATCCGATGCCATGTAGAAGGACGGATAGGACGGCTGGTTGTATCCACTGTTCTGTCCGGCAATGCCCACACGATACATCGCATCATGCATCAGCGTGTACAGCTTGCGGTCTGTCTTCTCGGTACTCAGATAGATACGAATCGCTGAACTGTCGGTGGTTCTCACCAGCATCTCTTCTCTCCAATCCCCGAAGATATCAGCTACGAGAGAAGGTGTACCTTTGGTGTGATTGTTGGTCAGTGTGCCTGTTGCCGTCAGCAACGTGCCACGATTCCAGTCTTTGATTGTAGGTGTGACGTCGATGGCACCTTCAACGATCTGTGTCGTCATATCGGCAGACCAACGAATATTCATATTCGTTCCCGGCATCTGATCACTGATTTTCTCACCCTTAGCTGTCCACAAACCTACAGCCCATGTCTCAAGTCCACGCCGAGTCGGATCAACATCACCCACCATGCCGCGACCGGTATCTTTCCCCGTGTACCCACCATAGATTACTTCTCCGGTCTTCGCATCACGCAGGGAATAACCATATGGCGCCCAAGGCCCACCCTCGTGTACCATAAAAATCTCAAGTCCCGGACGATCCGGGTCAATATCTGCCACATGAAGTGCGTCCCCATGACCCAGACGGGCAATCGTTCCCGGTGCAGCACTCTCGGCTGGCATCAGGTCTGTGGAGCTGTACAGCACGCTGCCGTCATGATCAATTGTAGCGGAGCCATAGATAATCTCCTGTTTGCCGTCTCCATCCACATCCGCCACACTGAAATAGTGTGCACCTTGAGTGGTGATGGAACCATACTGCGGATCTGTGCCATCCACACCATGCGGTCCGTCATTGAATGGGTTCTTCATTGGCGTCCAGCCGCTGTCCACTTTCCATTCCTTTTTCAGCTTCTTGCCGTCCCAATTGTAGGCAACCATCGTTGAACGTGTATAGTATCCGCGTGCAAAGATTGCAGACGGTTTCTTGCCGTCCAGATACGCCACGCCTGCCAGGAAACGGTCCACCCGATTCCCCGGTTCAATCCGTGCCATGGCATAATCGCCCCACATCAGACCATCATCATGACGCTCGGGTTCATATGGAATGGTCTCCAGCTCTTTGCCTGATTTACCTTCAAATACCGTAACATACTCCGGTCCATCCACAATAAAACCTTCAAACTTGCGCAGCTCATTGCGGTTACTGCGCTCTACTGCGTACACATCAATGAAGTAGTCGGCCAGACTCTCCGCATCTTGCTGAGATAATGGGTAGTTATATTTTTTCTCAATTCCAAAAGCCTCTTCCAATGTCGCAGGCCAGTTCCCCTTCACAACCTCATCGTGTTTATGCCAGTTTCTGAACATATCCACCACGTGATCGTAGTAACCATCCGCACTTAAACGATAATCATCTTCATTCGAGTACCCTGCCTTGCGATCCTGCTTCGGAAGTGTAATGTACTTCTCGGATGTCACTTTTCCTTTTTTGTTATATTTGATAATCTTCGTGCCCGGAGCGGTCTTGAACATCATCTCGGCCTTGCCATCTCCGTCAAAATCGTAAACTAGCATCTGTGTATAATGAGCACCTGCACGGATATTGACCCCAAGATCGATCCGGTACAACAACTGACCGTCCAGGGTGTAAGCATCAATGTAGGTTTTACCGGTGTACCCTTTTTGCGATACGTCCTTGGCGTTGGAAGGATCCCATTTGACGAAAAACTCATACTGACCATCCCCATCCACATCACCCACGCTCATGTCATTGGCGGAATACGTATAAGCTTCTCCCGCAGGCGTCACACCATCGGCGGGTTTTTGCAGTGGAATGTCCACATACCCGTTCGCCCAAGGTTTGACTGATGCACTGCGTTTGCTCTCCTTGCCCTTCTTGTTCACCGCTGCCACTTCATAACGGGAAGACGATTTGCCCGCGGTATCTACATAGTTGGTGCTGTCGGTGACGGTAGCGATCTTTTTACCATCACGATAGACGTTAAAGTCCGTACCTGTCAGCCCTTTGTCGCTATACCCTGTGGCCTCGTCACCAAGCAATCTCCAACTGAGAAAAACACCTTCAGATGTCGATGCAGCCACCAAACCCCGATTCAGATATTCCAGTTGAATCTCTTTCACGTGACTGCCCCCCTTATGTGATTGCAGGCCAGCCTCCGTCGCCCCATTACCGTTCGAAGCTTCCGCTCCCGTAACGCCAGCCGTTCCTCCAATGAGCAAAGCTACGCTAAGTGCCGAAGAGAGCACCTTGGCTGCAAGTGGCATACGAGCCTTTCTGCGACCTGATTGCCGACCTGACACCGATCCCTTATGTACCGGCGCTGTTGTTCCTGAGTTCATCCACCTTCACGCTCCTTGAGACAGAATGGGTAACGCTTGTACACATCGATGATGATTAGACGTTCGATAATTCATAGAGGCCTTCTTCGAAAGAAGGTTTCAACCCGCAATGATTACGCTTACAAAATTAAAAAAGAGAAATCAGCTTGCCCGACTACCAGAGTTCGGTCCCCCTTCCATTCTCTTTCCAATCCGAGCGAGGTGATCCCGCCCATCGGGTTCTATTATAGACATCCTGTCTGCCAGACCCTAGGCAAATATCCGTCCAAAACGATTAATAATCAGTGTTTTTAGGAGTCATTTAGGAAATAAGTACTTGCAACTCTGAGGGTTATCCGTTCCGGTTACGAATCGTCCTTATGATCGCTGTTATCCCCGGATTTTCTTCCATCCCCTTTCCAAGGGAAAAATCCGTTGATAAAGGCGAGATGATGCTTACGAAGTAGCTTTCTTGCAGAAAGCTTTCAGCTTCGCTTCTTCAGAATCGATTTCGTCCCCTCCACTACGTTCCTCAGTTGATCAAGAACTTCAATCTAGAATGACTCCTTGTAATGCATAGCAAAAAACCGCAATCCTCTAACACACAGAGGATCGCGGTTAAGACAGTTACAATTAAAGTTTAAGGCTCAATACCCCATACCAGGTTTCCACCTTGGTGGAGTGTTACCTTGTTCCAATCCTGGTAGGATGTTTTCGTTGGATCGAAGGAATAGTCATTAGTCTCGTCAAAGTTGGACCAGTCTGTTTTGTACATGCGAAGCTGGATGTCTCCAGTCTGTCCACCAGCCTGAATGCTGCCAGCGGCAGATGTGAAGCTCAGCTCTACATACGAGTCTGTGAAAGTCCGCTGGATATTGGCTCCGCCAACTTGAGCGTAATCGATGGCAGAATCCATCGCAGCCGAGCCTTCTTTGGAGAAGTAATACCGGATCTTCAGATCACTCAGATTCACAGCAGTACTGCCCAGGTTTTTGATGTTGAAATACGGTTTGATCTGGCTATCTTGAGCATTGGTATCTCCAGCACGATATTGCACGACAAGATCACTCGTTGGTACAACGACACTTTGAGGTGTCGCGGAAGCTACAGCGGAATTGGCACTTTGCCCTGCTGCATTCACTGCACTTACCACATAATGATACGTTGTGCCGTTCGTCAGGGCAGTGTTGGTGTAGGACGTACCACTCACATTCGCCGCGATCGTTGTGAACGGACCTGTTGCACTCAGTGCGCGTTTCACATCATAACTTGTTGCACCTATAGAAGCGGTCCACGTCAGGCTCACCTGTGCATTGCCTGCAGTTGCTGTGAGAGCAGTCGGTGCAGCTGGCGCCGTTACACCTGCAACAGGTGTAGCTGTTGCTGTTGCAGAGTTAACACTTTCACCTACTGCATTTGTTGCCGTTACCACATAATAATAGGTTGTACCATTGATCAGACCGGTGTTGCTGTAAGATGTTCCACTTACATTAGCTGCAACTGTTGTGAATGGACCTGATGCACTCAGTGCCCGCTTCACACTATAACTTGTAGCCCCTGTGGAAGCAGTCCACGTCAAGGAGACCTGAGCGTTACCGGCAGAAGCTGTCAATGCTGCTGGTGCTGCCGGAGCTGTTGTTCCGCCCGGAGGATTACCTCCACCGTTACTTGCAGGAAGTACAGGGAATGCGTTTTTCACCAGTGCCACGAATTGATCATGGAACCAGTGACCCGATACCGGAGCATTAGGCAACGCACCTGTTAATACACCATCCCGAGTTGTGAAGGTTGGATCACACATCCGGTCAAAACCTTTGCCTTCGTTATTCGGAATTTCGGAGCTGGAGCCATCGGATTCACCCGGAGGTTTCACCCATACATAAGCATCCAGATGCGCTGGTCCTGGTGCAGCCTTAGGTGCTTCACCAATACCTGCGCCACTGGCATTACACCAGTTCCCCCGATGCTCCCGGCGATCTACACGTCCGGAGTTCACATAATCGTTGATGTTGCTGCCCGTAGCAGATGCTGGACGGTCTACCCCGCCCCACCCATTCCGGCTAGTATCAATCAGGAAACCTGTGCTGCTTGGCCAGCCAGCTTGTACGAAATCGGCATACAGCGCAGCAGTGAAATCGGTTTCGTCAAAATAAGGATTCCACTCATAAAACTTGGCAGATTTAATCGGTTGTCCACCGATATTGAGATCAGGGTTAGACAGGTTCGGCTCCCCCAGCGGTGTAGTGTTTGCTGTATTTGTAATGAAGCCATCTGCACTGCTCAGACCTGCGGCTGTCCCTTGCACAACACTTGTATACAGCGCGACTGCTGCAGAACGGTTGTTATCCCATCCAAGCCAGCCGGAGTGGCCGATATCCAGATAGTTGTACACATTAGGAATGGCGTGCAGCTTGTCCAATGCATACTTCACACCCGCCTCATAGATACCTGTTGAGCTGGCTTGACCACAAGCTGGTGTACTCAGGTTGGTCACGAGGTTAGGCAGACTGTCCGGTTCAATGACAGCAATAATGCGAATATCCTGATACTTCGGATCTGCGAAGATATCTGCGAGCACATCAATATAATCCGTTTTATATGTCTGCAGTGCCGCCTGTGTTAGTGGAAGCTCACCATTCGATGCGAGTGCATGACAATCCCGTCCAGGCAAGTTATAGATAACAAATGAAGCCGTTATAGGCGTACCCGGTTTCTTTTGAGCGAGAACGGCATCAAGATGTTGCTCTACACTTTTGCGACCAGCGTTGTCCGTCCCGCCATAGATTGCAGCAATCCGGTCAACCCATACTGCGGTTGGATACGATTTGACCGTCTCCATCTTGGCCTTCAACGACGCATCGTTGGTCAATGCAATGGACGTATCCACGAGAGCTGAATAGTCCTCGTTCAGATACGCGGTTGCCCCTACAAATGGATTATCCACATGTGCTTCAGCCGCCTGAGTCAAGCCTGGAGACAGTCCAGGGAAAATCCCCGCCGCGAGCAGCGTTGCTGCAAGCATTTGTTTTACACCTTTGCGCAGGATCTTCTTACCTCTCGATTTGGTTTTCAATTTAGTCTTCATAGTTCCACCTTTCCTTTAGTTAGATTGGGTTGTACTCATGTCTGATCCTCTGTGTCATTATGATGCTTAGCACGAAGAGAACGTTCGGATGAGTTGGTTGTATCACCTCCAAAAGAAATGGTTGTATCACTGGAATCTTGAGCAAACAAATGGTGTGTGAGGGCGAATCATGTGAATGAGTATAATATGGTGGGTGTGGTTGAACGTGTGTTAGACATGAAGAAGTGTGAACAATGACTTATGGGATGTCTGAATCCTAAATTGGGTAAGCGCTTTCTTCAAACGGTTAAAAAAAAGGCCTTCGCCTATCCATCTACAAACATGATGTTCGGTGTCACCTCCTTATGTTCTGATTATACGACATGTAAATTTTACTGTAAATTGAATTATATAAATTTAATTATATTTTTTTCCATAATTCAGGCAGGAATCTGGACATCCCTTGCTCCAAAAGACACACGAGGTCCATCGTGGCAATCTGCCACAATGAACCTCGTGTTTTTCAATGCCGAATTAACCGTTCGTCTAGCTAATCATTACATATATGCCTTGTTCTTATATTCTACATCTAAGGCAAAACGACAATGTCTCCCGGTTTCAAGCCACTAACCACTTCCGTCTTGTCCCCCGATTCCATTCCAGCCTGGATCGTCAGCGGCTCTGTTTGTCCATTGCCCTTGTCTAACAGTACGTAAGGCTCGGTCTGATCCCGCATGATCGCGAGACTGGACACTACCGTCACTTTATCCTTCCGCATCGTCTCGATATCGCCTTCCAGACTCACGCCTCCATACATTCTGGCGTCCGGCTTCAGATCAATGACCACGTCAAACTGTGAAGCTTGCTTGAGGTCCGTATCGGTACTCTTGCGGGCGAATTTGGACACCTTACTTACCTTCCCGGTGAATTGCAGGTCTTTCTGCGCTGTCATTCGCACCTTAACCGGCATGCCCACCTTGAGCCTGAACATTTCTTCCTCACCAACAATCGTCATAAATTTCAGTTTGCTGATGTTTGTAATGGACCCGATCAGCTGTCCTTCCGTCACCGCACGTGTCTTGCTATCCTCTTCATTCATCTGAAATATACCGGAAGCGGAAGCATACACAACAGACTTACTTATAACTGCCTGCTTTTTCTGTATCTCCTTCTCCTTGAGGACCAGCGCTTTTTGATTCAATTCATTCGTCAGGCGTTTACCTTCCCGATCTGCAAATGCCTTCTTGCGCTCCTCTTCCGTCACGCCAAGGGACTCACTCATATTCGCCTGATCCAGGGTAACCTGATTCATCTTGTTTTCCAGCTGAGCTTTCTCCAGATCACTCTGCAACTGTTCTACTTCCGTTTGTAACGTGGAAGTATCGAGGGTAAACAGGATATCACCTTTGCTCACCTGCTCACCACTTTTCACATGCCACTGCTTGATGTTGGAAGCATACGGAGCAAAGATATCCGTCTGATCGGTGTATACGGATTTCCCCTTCACCTGTATCGTTTGCGTCATTGTTTCCTGTGTCACATCAAAGGTAATCGGGGGCGGAATCTCTATAGGTGCCTCCGGTTTTGGCTTGTACTTTTCATACAGCCAGTATCCTGCACCTGCCAAAAGTACAACAGTGATGATGATTTTAATCCATTTCTTCATGTGCCCAATTTCCCTTTCGCTGATAAAATTACATTGATTTGATCACAGTTAATGCATTGGTCCGAGATGCGCTGATTGCCGGATATATACCTGATACAATGCCAACCAGAATAGCAAAAACGATGCCAAGTGGCAGAGCCGACTGCTGAATAACGACGGTCATCGGACCATTCATCTGATCTGCCATCTGACTCGCCAGCAGACTGTTCACCCCGCCGAGGGCAGCAAAGGCAATCCCCACACCAGCCACGCCGCCCATTAATCCAAGCATCGCTGCTTCCGTAATAAACATCTGACGGATCTGCCACAGATTTGCGCCCAGCACCTTCATCACACCGATCTGTTTACGACGCTGATGCGTAGACATAATCATCGCTACAATAATGGATAATGAGGCCAGCAGCATGATAAAACCACCGATCCCCAATGCCGCTTTTTGGTACATCGCCAATTGACCTGCCATCGCTTCCTCCTGGAACAGATTACTCTGTGTGTTTAACGTCAGCTTTTTAATCTGTTCTTCCACCTGGGATACATAACGTTTGTCCTCAACCTTGACCAGAGCCGAGTTAAGATGCTTGGCCGCACTGCTGTCGGCCTGCTGTAATCCAAGCTCATCCTGCAATGCACGAGCTGTATCGAGCGGCAGATATACTTTTTTATCGTTTTGAGCGCTCATATCATCCATGTTGGAAGGCTTCATCAGTTCTCCAGACACGCGTATAGAACCACTCATTTTGGTTTTGCTCGCATTCGCATAATCTTCATATCGGAACTGAACCAGCTGCTGAACCAACTGATCCTGCTTCGCAGACATTTCCGTAAACTGCTCCAAAAGCTCATTGTTATATGGATCAGCATTCAACTGCTCAAATAACTTCTGAGTTACTTTGGGGTCCACGAGTCCAAATGCAGCCCCATAACTGGTTACCGCCATACGACCATCCTCTGCCCCACGTCCCTCAGCATACTTGTATCCAAACCCGCCCAGGGTCTCCAGCTGGGTACCAATGACCTCAACATACGTGCTGCGACCATCCGAAAGCACCATTTCCAGCGAATCCAGCTTTAACATGGGAGCCACGGCAACCACATGGGGAAGTCTTTGGATAATCTGAATCTTTTCCAACGTCAATGCTCCCCGTTCAAACTTCGATGTCTGACCATTCCCCTTGCCGTTGCCGGTACGAATGCCCTCATTAGGCGTAATCGTAATTTCATCCATCTTGTAATTGTCGTTTAATGTTTTCTCGCTATAGGTCTGTACAGACTGCCCCACACTAAGTGCAATGATCATGGCGGCAGAACCGATGGACAGCCCCATCATACACAGCAGCGTGACCATTTTTCTACGAATGATCTGTCCCCAGGCCATACGTGCTACATCCCGTATTCTCACATTTCCTCTCCTTTTGCCTCAAACTTCCCTTACAGCCTCTTCAACCAATATTCCATGTTGCAGTGTAAGCACAACTTGCATCTGCTCCGCGACCTCTGCTTCATGTGTCACAATGACAAAGGTTGTATTCATATCCCGGTTAAGCTGCTGCAAAATCGCAATAATCTCTTCCTCCGTCTCGGTATCCAAATTTCCCGTTGGCTCATCTGCAAAGATCACCGAGGGTTCGGTAATGAGCGAACGTGCAATACTGACACGTTGTTGTTGACCGCCCGACAACTGGGACGGGAACAATTTTGTTTTTTCACCCAGTCCAACCTGTTCCAACAGCTTTAATGCTTTAGCTTTGCGTTTCGAAGGGCTTATCCCCATAAACACCAAGGGTAACTCTACATTTTCCCGGATCGTAAGATTGGACAGCAATTCATAGGATTGAAAAATAAACCCGATATGACTGCGCCTGAACTCAGCCAGGCGATTTTCACTGAAACGTACAATATCTTGTCCCGCAATTAGAATCTTGCCCTGATCCGGTTTCATCAGCCCCGCCATCAGATTCAGCAGTGTGGATTTACCCGAACCAGAACTGCCCAGCAGGGCTACCATCTTGCCTTCTCCAATCGTCAGGTTGATATCCTGAAGCACCGGCACAGTTCCCTGGCCATTGCGGAACGAGTGGGATAATTGTTCAACTTGAAGCATTGCTACATGTCTTCCTTTCTACTTGCTAAATATGTACAGAGGTTGTTCAAAAAAACCCGCTTTTGATTACGAAGGATGTCTAATGACATCATCAACATCGAATATAGAATTCAGCCGAAATGTCCGTTGCTCACGTAGTTTTCCCTACGCTCTGCTACTCCATTTCTAGCTTCATCCCATCTTCTCGGTACTGAAAACCAGTTTTTTTGAACTTGTATGTATAGATTCGTGTAGCACATTCCCTTATCATTATAGGGTGGAGATGTATCCGGGCTGGCCGGAGTTGTATCCAACTTGTAACATGTCATAACAAAAAGACCTTGTCCACAGAGCAGCTATCGCTCCATCAGACCAAGGCCTTATATTCGTATACCTTCCGCAGCTTACCAGGCTCTGAAACTAAAGCGGTACATTTCACTTTTATCCACTGAGCTGCTTACAGCAAATAATTCATCGTCATTCCATTTCAGACTGATGAAGTTATCAATATTGCGATAGATCACCGTATCCGACGAAATCTTGCTGTCATTCAGGTAGGCAACATGCAACTCATTTTTCTGATTCTGACTGTCCATCGGGAAAAAGTAAGCTATTCGGGATTCATCTGCATCCAGATCGAAACTCCAGATCGAACCTTGTAATAACAGATCATACTGCTCCTCTGCTGCATGATACCGATACAGCCCCTGTACCTTATTCATCGTTCCCTGGATGAGCATGTCACCATTTTTCAGCAACTTGTACTGTTGAATATCCTCCATTGCAGCATACGCCTTCACTTCATGCTCATCCTCAAGCGATACACGATAGATAGCATACTTGTCTTTCAGCATCACCAGTATATAAAACTGTTGGTGATCCTCACTGACCTGCAACACATCCATAACGATAAACGTATCACTCGAACCTTTCCCTTGTTTTGGTCCTGTGAACATGCTCATCAGCTCTTCATACGTGTAGATGACATGACTCGTCCCCTGGCTCAAATCAACTTGTTTAAATAACAGATCATCCTGACCGATGTAGGATTCGTTCCCTACAAACACTCGATAATACGAGTTGTCGTACGGAAGCTTGCGACGTTCCCCGCTCTGTATTATATACTCATACGTTGTCTTCTGCGTCTGACCTGCCCGATACTGGGAGTAAATGATTTTCTTGTGATCCGGGCTGATCGTTACACCGTAATCCGTATTAGCCGCAATGTTCTTCACTTCCTTATCATCCAGATGCAGAAGAGACAGCTTGAGCCCTGAATAGGAAAATTCCGGCTGATTAAATATAATCGTATTCCGGTCTAACACTTCAAAATCAAAGATCGCAAAGTTATTTGGAATCTTGGTAGCCGACTCGATCTGAATCGTACTGCTCGGTGGTGGTGCCAGACGGCTGTTGAACTGCTCACTTGGCAAAATCACCGTTCTTGGTTTGAGATTTCCGAGACTGAACAGGCTCCCAATCCCAAAAATCCCGCTGACAAATGCGATCAACAACCCTGACAGCATCAATCTGTCACGATTTTTACGCCAAAATCCAGGATGTCTCATGCGTTCATTTCCCCCGGAAGACTGATATTCACTTGTGTCCCTTCCCGCATGATGCTCTTCATCTCCACTGTTCCTCCATGACGCTCAACGATGTTCTTCACAATAGATAAACCCAGCCCGGCACTGCCTTTCTCGGCCCTGTTGATTCCTTTATCCTGGTAAAAGGGTTCAAATACATGTTGGAGCGCTTCTGCACCGATTCCTTCCCCCTGATCACGGATCACAATAGCAATGGAATCACCTAACCTGAAGGATTGTACTTCGATAATGGAGTTCACATCACTGTACTTGACCGAATTATCCAGGATGTTGAGGAAGACCTCCTTCAACTTATCCCGATCTCCCTGCACATACTGATGTTCCTCCAGCTCATAGTGAATGCCTATATTGTACTTGCTCGCCTTAATCGACATGTCCTCACAAGCTTCACGAATAATATCTGATATATCGATACGTTCGAACCGGTATGCCTGAATGACCGCAGAGGAGACCGAGACCTCCAGAATATCCGCAACCATCGTGTTGAGACGCTGGCTTTCCTTGATGATATAATTCATGCCCTTGTCAAAAAAGTCCTGGTCGGTAAATCCGTTATCCCGTAAAATCTGGGCGTATCCCAGAATCGTCGTTAAGGGTGTCTTCAATTCATGTGTCACATTGTCAAAAAAGACTTTGCTTCTGGCCTGTACTTGCTTCACTTCGTCCCGCTCTCGCTCAATCACATCAATCTGCTCCCGAACCCGATCAATCATGACGGTGAAGCTTGAAGCCAGTTCACCGATCTCATCCTTGGTTGTAATCTGAATGTCCGCATTCAGACTTCCTTGGGCCACTTCCGCAGAACGTTTCGTGAGTACACGGATGGGTTGTGTAATTTTCCGGGAAATAAAGATGGATGCGATAAATACAAATACGAAAATAACTGCTGCAAAAAACTTGATTGTATTTTGAAAACGAAGGTTGCGTTTGAACAATTCCGTGTAATCCTTCTTCATCTGTACGATTCCAATCAATTGTTGATCCATCTGGAGAGGGAAGGACAGACTGGCTGTGACCCGACCCTTATCCACAACTGTGGTGTAAGCAATCCGGGAATGTACGGCTTCCTCCACATCAGGATGGTCAGACCGCTTAGCAACGTTAACCTCGCTGCCAACAGATTCGTATGGCGAAGCATCGGGGCGATATACTATAATCTCCCCACCAACGGCTGATCCAATCTGCTCCGCGAGCTCGCGACTCCCTGCTTCGAGCGAGTCTCTGCTCATGCGTTTGTTATGTATCAGAAAGTACTGATTCAGCGCAATGTCCAGATTTCTTTTGGATTGCACCATATCCTCATGCACTTCCCGGTACATATTCTCCTGGGCTACCTTATTGGACAGAATCAGCAGGACGGAGAATCCGATAAATACAATGACCGAGAATAACACCACCATTTTGAACTGGATCGTCCACTTCATGTCTGTACCTGAATATTCAGCTTGTACCCCACACCGAATACCGTTTCAATCATCGAAATGCCTTGCACACCACTATCCAGTTTCTTGCGAATCCGTTGCACATGAATGTCCACCGTTCGGGTATCCCCTGCAAAATCAAATCCCCATACCTTGTCCAGCAGTTCAGAACGTGTATGAACCTTACGATGATGGGTCACGAGAAATAACAATAGATCATATTCCTTATTCGTAAGCCCTGCCCGTTCCCCGTCTTTCCACACTTCCCGTTCATCCTTGCGGATCTCAATATGCTTGCCAAGCCTTACCACCTCATAGGACTGATTCTCCAGTGTCTCGCTGATCAGATCAATCCGGCGAAAGATCGCCCGAATGCGTGCAACCACTTCACGGATATCAAAAGGCTTCGTGATATAATCATCCGCCCCAAGCTCCATGCCAAGTACCTTGTCCAGCATGTCCGACTTCGCAGTGATCATGATGACAGGTATCTTGGAGTTCACAGATAGTTGCCTGCACACATCAAAACCGCTCATATCTGGCAGCATCAGATCCAGCAGGATCAGATCCGGCTTCGAATCCCGAAGCAGATCCAGACCCTCTTTTCCCGTAGCTGCTTCCTTGATCTCAAATCCTTCCTTACGTAACGAATAGGACAAAATATCGCGAATGGACTCCTCGTCCTCAATAATTAAAATCTCTTTTTGTCTCATGATACTTTCGTAATCTCCCTGCTCTATGAATTTCCTTCATCTGCCTTTATTTTGTATCCCAAGCGGTATGCTTGAATAGAGGGAAGCACGAAATGTTACAACTCCGATACAACTCTGAACCTTTTGGAAACAACCACCCGATATACTTGGATAATAAAGAGACTCATACCAGACCGGACCCAAGCCTGATCTGTATCCAAGGGGGATTCACATCATATGAACAGCACACAAATTAATGATGCTTATATCAACTATAAATCAGAAATCACAAGGTATCTATCCCATATTGTCAAACAACCGCAAGATGCAGAAGATCTGGCACAGGATTGTTTCATTCGACTAATGAACGTTACCGTGGATATCCCTGAAGATCGCATTCTCTATTATCTCAAACGCATTGCCCGTAACCTGGCGATGGACAGCTTCCGCAGGCGGACCCGTACACTCAGACGAGACAGCCGTCTGGAGGTACCTACCCACCACGTCGATACTTCCCACCTTGAAATTAGCGAAGGTGTTCATGATCTTGTTTCCCATATTAACAACACCGAACATCGTAAAATATTAGAACTTCGCCTCATCCATGGATACTCCATTAAGGAAACGGCAGAGCTGGTGAATCGCAGTGAAGGCATGATTAAATCCTCTGTCTTCCATGCCGTCAATCGAATTCGGGCCAAAGTCATCTCATAAGAGATGGCTTTTTATTTGCGTAAAATCAATATGTACGCAGAATTGGATGGATTATGACGGGACCGAAATACCTATGGATATGTCAAAAGACCCAATTTTACAAATATCGAGTTAATTTTTACAAATTGTTATGACTATGTGAGATTTTCATGTGGTAGAATATGGACGAACTCATGAATCAACTAATATTTGGGAGGGATTTGGTTGGGTAAATTAACAGGTATGCGAGGAGTAGTTTTAAAATCACTCCTCGCATTGTCCATGGCTTTGCCGCTTCAGGTCGGATTATGGAACGGAGATGCATCGGTTCATGCGGAAGGACCGACAGACCCGGCACCGTTCATCCAGGCAAAGGTTGTGAACCAAAATGCAGGTAAAAAAGTATTGTTCGACAACTCTCACGGCCAAACGGCTGGAGCTGCAGACTGGGTCATTGATGGAGGTTTCTCCGACTTCGGGAATGCACTCGCGAATGATGGTTACTATGTCAAAGAACTTCGCAAGACAACTCCATTTACCTATGATGATCTGAAAGAGTATAACGTATTCGTTATTGCAGAGCCTCAAATTCCTTTCAAAACATCCGAACAAGCAGCACTCAAACAATATGTTGAAACGGGCGGCAGCATCTTCTTTGTTGGAGATCACTATAATGCAGACCGTAATAAAAACCGCTGGGATGGCTCTGAAGTCATCAACGGCTATCGTCGGGGAGCATTCGAAGATCCGGCCAAAGGTATGAGCACCGATGAGCGTAATTCTGAAGCGATGCAAAATGTAACCGGCTCGGACTGGTTGTCCGATAACTTCGGCGTACGTTTCCGCTATAACGCACTTGGCGATATCAACGCCAATATCGTTGTACCGGCAGATCAAGCCTTCGGCATCACAGAAGGCTTATCGGCTGTAGCCATGCACGCCGGTTCAACACTTGCAATCACCGATCCGGAAAAGGCAAAAGGTATTGTGTACCTGCCAAAAACCAACGCAAAATGGAATAACGCGGTAGACCAAGGTGTCTACAACGGCGGCGGGATTGAAGAAGGTCCTTACGTGGCTGTATCCAAGCTGGGCGCAGGTAAAGCTGCCTTCATCGGTGACTCCTCTCCAGTAGAAGATGCATCACCAAAATACTTGCGTGAAGAGACAGGCACACGCAAAACAACTTATGACGGTTTTAAAGAAGCCGATGATGCCGTGTTGCTCGTGAACACCGTAAACTGGCTTGCTACACAAGAGAACTACACAAGCCTGACTGAAGTGAACGGACTTGAACTGGACACAGCTACAGCGCTGTTGCCATTCGAAGAGCCGGCTGCTTCCACAGAACCACAGGCTGAACCTTGGTCCGCACCTGCTGCCGGATATAAGTGGTACGATCGTTCCACGTTCAAGGCTGGTTCTTACGGTGGCCCTGCATCCAGTGCGAACGCTGCATACAGCTTCGTGAAACAGGATACTCTTCCGAATGCAGAAGACTTCCAGATTCGTGTAGTTGTGGAGAACATGGCTCCGAACACAACCGTATCCGGTTATAGTGCCGGTATCTATCTGACTGGCGGAACACAGGTCGCCATGATCCAGAATGAAAGTGGTACTTGGCCAACTTCGTACGGGTATAGCTCCACATTCAGTGTAACCTCGGACAGCCAAGGTCGCGGGATCAAAGATCTGGACGTCCGGATCAAACCAGGTACAACTGGCGCTGCCAGCTTGCGTCTGCGTCTGAATGGTAGCAACCTGATCACCAATGCCGTGACTGTTGGCAATGTGCCAGCAGAACAGCTTCCGGAAGAAGAAGGACCGATTCCAGCAGCTATCACAGTTGCTGAAGCACGTACCAAAGCTGCTGGCACTACCGTAACCATCGAAGGTGTTGTGACGACAGAGCCTGGTGCATTCGGTGGACAAGCCTTCTATCTTCAAGATGAAACTGCCGGAATCTACGTATTCCAGCACACTAGCGGCTTCCATGCTGGTGACAAGGTGAAAGTAACAGCAGCAACAACCATCTATAACAGCGAGTTCGAGCTTACCGATATCGTTGCGATTGAGAAAACAGGTACGGCTTCCGTACCTACTCCAATCGAGGTTACTGCAATTACAGATGCGAACCAAGGTCAACTGGTTCAATTGAAAAATGTAACGATTGAGAATATCATCAGTGCTACACCCGTTGGATCTTTTGAATTCGACGCGGTAGCAGCAGATGGAACGAGCACACACATCCGTGTAGACACCCGTACAGGTGTGACGGAGACTTCCTTCCCTTATGCTGCTGGTGACAAAATCGATATCACAGGCGTTTCCGCTATTTTCAAAGATGTATATCAATTGAAACCTAGAAGTTTGAATGATTTTGTACCTGCTGAAGAGCAAGGTGGCGGCGAAGTGCCTTCCACTCCAGCTGCAGGAGCACCGGGTAAACCGGTGCTTTCTTCTGATAATGGATATACCACTGGCCTGTTCGAAGGTTCGTACAACGTAAGCATGAACCTCTGGTGGGGTGAAAACGGTTCTGAGTACAAACTGTATGAGAATGGCGTTCTGATCGATACGCAGAAGTTGACTGCGGCTTCGCCATCGGCTCAGTCCTCCAAAACCGCCATTACAGGCAAAGCCAACGGCACGTATACTTATGTAGCTGAGCTGACCAATGACAAAGGCACAACACGCAGTGACGTGCTGACGGTACAAGTAACCAATGCTGCTCCGGGCAAAGCTACGTTGTCCCAAAACAACTGGGATGGTGACGGCAACTACAACGTATCCATGAACCTCTGGTGGGGTACAAATGCAACCGAATATCGTCTCTATGAGAATGATGTATTGATTGATACACAAGCGTTGAACGCAGCAACACCAGCTTCCCAAAGTGCTACAACTGAATTGTCGGGTCGCGCTAACGGAACGTACACGTACCGTGCTGAGCTGATCAACGCTGCAGGCGTAACCAGCACCGAGACAATTACGGTTCAAGTTACTAAAGCTTTGCCTTTGGCTAGTTAAGTCTCAGTAAAGAAGCCTAACGTTTAACCAAGCAACTAAAAAACCGAAACCAACATTGCCTGATTCACAGGGTAACATGGTTTCGGTTTTTTAGGTTCATTTCAAACGTTCCAGCTCATTCCATTTCTTCCAACCTAGAATACTGTTCCATACAGCAGCATAAACAGCCACGGCGATAACACTGATGACAAAAATCCAGTTTATGTGGGGATACGGATAACTTCTCCCCGTGAAAACGATCAGGATTGCACTGAGTCCAATATTCTCTATGTTATGCTTTTTAAACTTCTGAAAGAACATTCTGTAGAGTAATAGGAGTACCATAAACCCAATCCATATAAAATAAAATACTTCCATAGGTCACCTTCCTTTTAAAGCTCACTTCTTGTATCGGTATCTATAAAGAGTATTAATTAATATCCTTAATTCCCTTTATATAGAAACATATTAATCTTATATGTAATTGGAAAATTATTCAATCATTATTATACAATTCTTGGAATACTCTTATTCCTCAGCCGTTAGCAGACCATCAAGAACGCTACTTTGTTTATTGTCTGACACACAAAAAAAGACTATCCTTGCCAATATTTTGGCACCGAATAGCCCTCTCTTCTTACGCTATCAACTTATCTTAATTTATCATCTAATATATTCGTAGCGCCACTTTAATTCTACACCAGCTTCTTACGAATATACCCCGAGATCAGGTCGATAATCGTGATCATCACGATAATACCCAGCAGGATTATACCTACTCGCGGCCAGTTCCGGGTGCTCAATGCAAAGATCAGTGGTGTACCAATTCCCCCTGCTCCGATTACACCCAGTATAGTCGCGGAACGTACATTGATCTCAAAACGATACAACGTATAGTTCAGGAATCCAGGCATAACCTGCGGCAGGATGGCAAACCACAACTGCTGCATACGATTGGCTCCGGAGGCAAGCAGCGCCTCAGATGGGCCATAGTCGATATTTTCAACTTCATCCGCGTATAATTTGCCTAACATGCCGATGGAGTGTAATCCAAGGGCGAGTACCCCTGCAAACGATCCGGGACCTACTGCCTTAATGAATAACAAGGCCATGATAATCTCAGGGAACGTGCGGATAAAGCTGAGTACCATTTTACCTGCACCCGAGATGGAACGATGCCCACTCATGTTACGGGCAGACCAGAAGGCAAACGGGATACAGAGCACGGCCGAGATTACAGTACCTAGTACGGAGATTGCCAACGTGTCTAGAAGTCCGCGCAGCAGGTCTTCTCCCTCAGGCAAATATACAAACTCCCAGTCCGGTGAGAAAATCCCGGCTACAATGGCTTTCATAATCTGAGCGGCAGTTTCCTTGAAACCAGTAAACGGTACACCGGCAAGCGCCCAGGCATACATAAGGATTAACAGTAACACAATGACCCAGCGTAGCGGGTTCTTCCGTGGTTTAGGCCGGATGCGGCTTGTTTCATTTTTCATCATAGCAATTTCTCCCGCAGCTTAGTACTTACATAATCAATGACCAGAACAATGACGAGGGTAAACAGAATGATTACGCTGGTCTTGTCATACTCCAGGAACCCAAGTGTTGCCTCATAGTAGAGTCCAATCCCTCCGGCTCCCACCAGTCCCAGAATGGCAGCAGCACGTATATTAATTTCGAAGGCATACAGCACATAGGATGTGAACTGGGCAGCCAGTTGCGGCACCACGCCATATACAATGAGCTGAATCCGGTTCATACCAACAGCCGTCATCGCTTCCAGCGGCCCCTGATCAATGGTTTCCAGCGTCTCATACGTCAGCTTCGCGATCAGACCTATCGAGAACACAGCCAGTGCCAAGATTCCGGGGATTGGCCCCAAACCAAACACAGCAACGAACAAAGCAGCAAGCAACAGATCCGGCACGGTCCGAATCAGGTTCAACAGAAAGCGCGCCGGATAGTAGATCCAGCGACTTGGCATCAGGTTACCGGCACAGATAATCGAGACTGGAATTGCAATAATCGCACCAATGGTTGTCCCAATCAGGGCCATTCGAATCGTTTCAAGCATGCCTTGCACGATATTATCAAAGTAACTCCACCGGGGCGGGAACATCTCCTTCAGCAGATCCAGCATGTTGGGAAAACCTTCAAACAACTCCGTGAAGCTGGCATCCGTCTGTTTGGCACTGGCCCACAGAAGGAGCAGTATGATCACTAAGGTGAGCAAATGTTTCGTACGCCCAGGCGGTTTCGGGCGATTTACAACCTGAGCCGGGCTAGAACCAGGTTCCTTCCCCACTCCGCCTGAATTCTGAAGTGGAACGTTGGACTGCCCCTTCATACCACAACTTCTCCCTGCTCATGCACAGTCTGCTTGTCTAGCAATTCGTCAGCCAGAATTGGTCTGCCGTAAATTTCTGCAAAGCGCTCATCCGTTGCCTCTTCTACCGGGCCGTCGAAGACCACCTCACCTGCACGCAATCCGACAATACGGGTCGCATACTCTCTCGCCAGATCAATAAAGTGAAGATTGACGATCGTCGTAATCCCAAGGTCTTGATTGATGCGTTTCAGGTCATCCATGACCTGTTTTGTTGTAAGTGGGTCAAGTGAAGCAACCGGTTCGTCGGCCAGAATGATTTTTGCTTCCTGTGCCAATACACGGGCAATAGCCACACGCTGTTGTTGTCCACCAGACAACTGATCTGCACGGGAATAAGCTTTCTCCGAAATATTCACACGATCCAGCGCAGTGAATGCCAGTTCAATATCCTCTTTTGGAAAACGACCCATAATGGTACGCATAGTGGAATGATATCCAACCCGTCCAGCGAGTACGTTACGTAGTACACTGGACCGTTTTACCAGATTGAAGCTCTGAAAAATCATGCCGATGTCACGTCTGATCATGCGCAGCCGTTTGCCTTGTGCCTTCGTGATGGAACTTCCGTTAATCAGAATCTCGCCCTCACTAATGTCGTGCAGTCGGTTAATGGAGCGTAAGAGCGTTGATTTACCCGCACCGGACAGACCCACTACAGCAATGAATTCACCCTGCTCAAATTTCAGATTAATATTATCCAGGCCCTTGGTGCCGTTAGCGTAAGTTTTGGTAACGTTATGAAGCTCAATCATGACAATATCCTTCTTTCATTCATAATGATCAACCATACATGAGTCCTTGCTATAATGGCACAAGCCAGCGCAGCGTAGATCACGCTGAACTGGCCTGTCCATTGCTACGATTAAGCTGTTCCCATCCAAGAAAGCTACTACAATGTGAACAGATCCCGAACTACTTTTGGATCAAAATTATTCACCTTTCACTTTTTCGCCATACTGACGAACGATCTCAAACTTGCTATCATCGGACTCTACATAACCTTCATGCGTATAGATTTCTTTGATGATCTGGTGACCTTCAGTATCTTTACCGATATCGATGAAGGCTTGTTTGATCTTCGCAGTCCAATCTGCATTCATGTCTGTACGAACGGCAATGGTATCGTTAGGAATAGGCTCAGTGAACGCCAGTACTCGTGTATCTTCAAATACAGTCGGATAGTCTTTAGCTACCGTGTTGCGGGCATCTTGGAAAATAGCTGCTGCATCAACGTCACCGTTTAATACAGCGATAACACCTTGGTCATGACCTTTCAACGTTACAGGTGTTACATCTTTTAATGGATCAATGCCTCTGTCTAGCAACAGACCTGCTGGCCATACATAACCTGCGGAAGACGTTACGTTTTGGTAAGCGACTTTTTTACCTTTAAGGTCCTCGATGGATTGAATCGGCGAATCTTTTTTCACAATGAACATGGATTTATAGGAATCCGCCAACTCTTCGGTTGGAGCACCTGTCTCATCATTTACACCGAAACGTTGTGCTTGCAAGATAACCTGCGCAGCGCCTTTTTCTTTAGCCAGTACATAAGCTGTCGGAGGCAAGAAACCTACGTCTACTTTGTTGGAAGCCATTGCTTCAATAATTGTGTTGTAGTCGGTGGATACGCTGACTTTTACCGGAATGCCCAGTTTGTCACCAAGCAACTTCTCCAGCGGTTTCGCTTTGGCTTCAAGCGTATCTGCGTTCTGGGAAGGAACAAATTGAACCGTCAGTTCAGTTGGCACATAACCTTCGACAGCTTTCTCTGTCTCTGCCGTAGACGTACCGGATGCATTCGAACTCGAATTATCCCCGTTAGCCGAACCTGTTGTACTACTGCTAGACCCACAAGCACTCAGAAACAGAACCAAAATCAACAATGGTAAAAATAAAGCAGACTTCTTCAAACGAACACCCTCCAAAGAGTTTCTATTTTTCAGTACTTATCTACTATAGTTGCCAAATATTAGCGCGATGTGAAACGAAATTTGGAGTTTTGTAAAGTTTCCTGTCAGGCTGTCAGCGCGACTTGTATCTGTTAGAATAGGCTCATTATGGTTGAAGATATAGGAAGAACATCGGAGATAACGGCGCATACTTCGGTTCTTCAAGCTATTCATTCTTCTCCGTTTTATAGTAATTCCATATATCTGAACTTATATATTAGAGGAGATTGTAAAATGACATCCACAAACCATACGGCAAGCTTCGATATTCTGTATACCAGTGATCTGCACGGGGCGATCCGTCCCATTCATTACAATACCAATGCCTACCGCCCGGCTGGGCTTGCGCTGCTGGCTTCCCTGATTCGGAAGGAACGTGAACGTTCACCTGAATTGATGCTGGTGGATAACGGGGATCTGCTGCAAGGATCACCCTTGGCCTCCTATGCAGCTTCACAGGTTTCCAAAAACGAGGTGCATCCATTCATAACGGTACTGAATGAACTCGGTTATGATGCTGCGGTGATGGGCAATCACGAGTTTAACTATGGTCAGAATCTGTTGCGCGGAGCAGTTGAAGCTTCCAATTTCCCTTGGCTGTCTGCCAATATTGTAAAAGATGAGCAACCAGATGTACCTACCTTCGGTCCTCCGTATCTAATCAAAACCTTGTCTACGGGTGTCAAAGTAGCCCTCTTGGGCGCAACTACGCACTACATACCGAACTGGGAGCACCCGAAAAATATTGAGGGTTTACAGTTCCTTGATGCCTTGGAGACGATTCGTACATGGGTCAGCTATATCCATGAGCATGAACAACCAGATGTAATGGTTGTCAGTTATCACGGTGGATTTGAGAGTGATCTGGAGACAGGCGAGCCCGCAGAACGGTTAACTGGAGAAAATCAAGGCTATGCCATCTGTCGGGACATCGAAGGCATCGATGTGTTGCTTACCGGACATCAGCATCGTCAGCTTACCGCTAATATTCATGGTGTAACCGTCATTCAGCCAGGCTTCAGTGGAAATGGTGCGGGGCATGTATCCCTTCAGTTGGAACAATCATCGGGCGGCAAGTGGCAGATTACAGATAAGCAGGCTCGGTTGTTACTTCTGGATGAACATCATGAGGTTGAACCTAATGCAACCGTCATGAAACTGACGGAAGAGCTGGAAACTGAGGCACAAGCATGGCTTGATCAACCCATTGGCGAGGTGGCTGGGGATTTATCCATCACCAATGCTACGGCTCTGCGACTCAAGGCACATCCATTCATTGCTTTTGTACATCAAGTGCAGATGGAAGCGACTGGAGCGCAGCTCTCCAATACCGCCATGCTGAGTGAAGAAGCTCGCGGTTTCGGGAGTCACATCACCGTTCGGGACGTGTTATCCAACTTCATCTATCCTAATACTCTGACGGTGCTGGAGTTGAGTGGTCAGGATATCCGGGAGGCACTGGAACAAACGGCACGTTACTTTGAAGTGAATGCTTCTGGTGAGGTGGCAGTTAATCCGGCTTATATAGAACCCAAACCTCAACATTATAATTACGATATGTGGGCTGGCATGGAATACGAGCTGGATATCTCCCAACCTGTTGGCAGTCGAGTTGTGAAGTTGGAACATGAAGGCAAGCCAATGGACATGAATGGCATGTACTCTGTGGTGATGAACAGCTACCGCGCTGCTGGCGGCGGGGATTATGCAATGTATCCGGGCAAAAAGGTACTGCACGAAGGTGCCACGGACATGGCCGCACTGGTGGAGGATTATATTCGCAGACACCAACCGTTAACGGTTGAACAGCCAAATAACTGGAAAGTTATTGAAAGTTAAATGAGAAAGAGCAGGTCCTGTGATCAGGATCTGCTCTTTTGTTTTCAACCTATTGCTTACTTGTTCTTGTTGAATTATCCTGTCCTGTCCCGTTATCCGACATATTGAAGAATTAACTGATATAAGGCTATGGCAAATCCTAAGATACTCGCTTTCATTTTAGATGGATGATTTCTTTCGCTGCGAATCAAATAAAAGAAAACCAAAATAAACCCTGCGGGGATCCATAGCTCAAAGACACCATTTGTTGTACTTTGAGAATAAATTGGCGTAATGAACGTACTAATCAAAAAGTAAAAGAAAACCGTAAAACGTCTTGTTTCTAACTGCTTGCTCCACCTTACTAGAATGAAAATAATAATGATTGCGATAATCGTAATGTGTAAAGGGGGAAAAAGAAGAGCAGCATTCCCAAATTTGAATTCCATTCCGCATTGCCCTCCTCTCTTCTAATGCATCACATGACTGACTACAGGCATACGTGTAAAAATTCATTCTCATGCTTCAAAACCGCTGGCAACCGTCCAAAAACGGACCTATTCCAATATATCCTTATTTTAACATACAATCACAGTTCCATTTCCCACGTTTATTCAATAAAATATGCAAAAAGAGCAGAAGTGAGGAGCATCGTGCCCTCATCCCTGCTCATTTTACATACCTACAAGTTTTCTAATACATGTCCCATATTATCCAAAATGACTATTGCGCCTTTTTACGCAGCTGACTGTAATACAGCTCGCTGTAGAAACCGCCTTGTTCCAGCAGGGCATCATGCGAGCCTTGCTCCAGTAGCTGCCCATCCTTCAGCACCAGAATTCGGTCTGCCTGACGGATCGTGTTCAGCCTGTGGGCAATGACAAAGCTGGTACGGCCTTGCATCAGGCGTTGCAACCCTTCCTGGATTTTAATCTCCGTAACAGTATCAATACTGCTCGTCGCTTCGTCCAGTACAAGTATGGATGGATCTGCCAAGATTGCCCGGGCAATGGCGAGTAATTGCTTCTGCCCCTGACTAATGCCGCTTCCATCGGCCTGGAGCACTTTGTCGTACCCATCCTTCATACGCACAATGAAGGAATGGGCATTCGCCAGCCGAGAGGCTGCTTCCACCTCTTCATCCGTCGCGTCCAGACGGCCAAACCGAATATTTTCCCGAATCGTACCCTGAAACAAAAATGAATCCTGTAATACAAATGCCATATGTGACCGCAGATTCTCACGCCGAATGGTGGTCATATCGCGTCCATCTACCGTTAATGTGCCACCTGTTGGATCATAGAAACGGGATAACAGCTGAATTAATGTTGTTTTCCCCGCTCCGGTCGGACCGACAAGGGCAATCATCTCCCCCGGTTTGGCTTCAAAGCTGATGTCATGCAAAATGTTACGTCCTTCATCGTATCCAAAGGATACTTTGTCAAAGCGAACGGCTCCCTCTACCTTGTCCAGAGATATCGCTGCCCCTTCATCCTTCGCTTCCTCATCTTCGTCCAGCACCTCAAATACACGCTCAGCCCCCGCAATCGCGGACAATAACGTATTCCACTGGTTCGCCAGATCATTCAGCGGACGAGTGAATTGACGGGCATATTCCACAAAGATAATAATCACCCCAACCGTAACGGAACCCTGAATCGCCAGAATACCACCGATGCCCGCCACAATCGCAAAGCTCAGGTTGTTCAATCCATTCATCAGTTTCGGGATAAAACCAGAGATCGTCTGTGCCCAGAAACCGGAAATCCGGATGCGGGTATTTCGTTCCTCAAAACCGCGAATCACCCGCTCCTCTTGGGAGAATGCCTTAATGATCCGTTGCCCGGATAACGTCTCTTCGATATAACCGTTGAGTTCACCGAGATTGCGCTGCCGCTCCTTGAAGAGCGGTCCCGTTCTGCGCGTAATCCAACGCATGCCGATGGCCATCAAAGGCACAACGATAAAGGTAAGCAGGGTCAGTAGCGGACTGAGCCAGAGCATAACCCCAAACGTTCCGAGCAGTGTTAATACACTCGAGAAAATCTGGATCGCCGAGCTGTTCAACGTACCGCTGACATTCTCGATATCATTGGTCACCCGGCTCATAATCTCCCCCTGCTGGCGTTTACCGAAGAATGGAATCGGTAATTTGTGCAGATGGGAGAACAGATCATACCGCATGCGGAACACGGTTTCCTGTGCAATTTCGATCATCCATATATTTTGTAACCAGGATGTAAGAGAGAACAAGACATACACTGCGGTTAATCCAATCAGAAACCGAGTCCAGCTTGCCCCGGCTTCGCCCGCGATGAAATCATCCACGGCCACCCCTACCATGTAAGGGCCAAGCAAAGCGAGTGCGGAACTGGCAAACACCATCAACAGTACCATGGACAGCTTAACCTTGCGCCGTGCCAGATAGGTCCAGATACGACCTAGCGTACCTGACCAGTTCTTCGCCCGTGCCTTGGGTTTGCGACCACCGCCTGATCGTAACGTCTCCGGATCAATCGGCGGTGGCGGCTGACGGAAAGGCTCAATGAATGCTTTGAACATGCTGTGCACCCTCCCCGTATTGTGATTCATGGATTCGACGATACAGCTCTGACGACTCCATCAGGTCTTCATGTTTTCCTTGCCCAATGAGTTGTCCATCATCAAGCAGCAGAATCAGGTCCGCCGAAGTGGTTGAACTGATCTTCTGGGTGATGATAAACGTGGTACACGACAATTCCTCCAGCGCATCGAGCAGTCTGCCTTCTGTAGCCACATCCAGCGCACTTGTGCTATCGTCCAGAATCAAAATTCTTGGTCTACGTACCAGTGCTCGTGCAATGGAAAGTCGCTGCTTTTGTCCACCGGAGAGATTCACTCCCCGTTGACCCAGCAATGTATCATAACCGTTTGGTAAATTCTCAATTGTTTCATGGATCTGCGCGCGCTTCGCGGCTTCCACGATCTCATCCAAGGTAGCATCTTCCTGACCCCAGGCAATATTCTCCCGGATGGAACCGGTAAACAGGACAACCTCCTGAGGCACATAACCAATCGCACCACGCAGCATGGACAGATCCAGCTCTGATGCATCGGCACCATCAATCCGTACCTTTCCTTGATCCTCTGTGTATAAACGCGGAATAAGCTGTACCAGCGAGGATTTGCCTGAGCCTGTTGCTCCCATAATGGCAATACGCTCCCCCGCTTTTGCCGTAAATGTGATGTTATCCAGTACTGTAATTTCACTATTCGGATAACTGAAGCCTACACTGCGGAATTCGACCGCTCCCTGAACAGCGCGCTGTTTCTTCGCCGGGAATACAGATTGCGGAAAATGCGAAGATTTCATAGATCCAGCAGATGGTGCAGACGTTGATTCTGCCTTATTCTGTTCAGTCTCCGACGTGTCCTCCGTATTAAACACTTCATTCAGCCTTTGCGCCGAAGCGCTTGCTCTGGAGAAGGTTACCAGAATCCATGACAACGCAGACATGGCACCAATTGTGCGAAGCAGATAGTTAATCACCGCGACCACTTCACCCACGGTTGCATTACCGGAGGCAATGTCGACTCGTCCAAACCATAACACGGCGATGATACAAACGTTCATCATCAGCAGCATGAACGGCATCGTGGTCTCCGTCAAGCGCAGCGCGGAAATTGTGCCTTTCATCAGCTTGCCGCTGAATCCGGCAAAGCGTTCGATCTCATGGCTCATCCGTACGAAGACACGGATCAGCCGAATGCCTGTCAGATTCTCCTGGATGACTCCATTGACGGCATCCAGTCTGCGCTGCACATTGCGGAACAGCAGCGCTGCCTTTTTGATCATCCACACTACAACAATGAGCAGTACAGGCACCATGACAACCAGCAGCAGACCCAACCTCGGGTTCACGATTACTGCCATAATCATGCTACCAATCACCACCAGGGGCACACGTGTCATGAATCGCAGACTCATGAAGACGGTGTCCTGAACCTGGGTCACGTCCCCCGTTAATCGGGTAATCAGGGACGACGTCGCGAACCGGTTAAAGACGGCATAAGAGAACGTTTGCACTTTCTCATACAACTTCTCCCGCAGATCGTATCCGAACCCCAGACTTGCATGGGATGCAAAGAACGAACTCGCAATTCCGGCAGCAAAAGCCACAACAGTACTGCCAACCAGCACACCGCCCCACAACCAGACGACAGAAAGGTCTCCCTGCTGAATCCCGTTATCAATGATCTTGGAGATCAGATAAGGCTGAGCCAGCTCCACCGCAAGCTCAATTAACATCATGACCAGGGCTGCAATCGCGGCAACTCGGTACTTCTTCAAGTAGTACAACAGCTTGATCATAAGCATTCCTCCGGCTCGGAGCACCCTAAACCGATAACACGTTCCAGCTCAGAGCCTCCATTAGACATGTTGTTTTCTCCACAGCGTCCAATATGTAATCATTTCTATGTACACATATGGTTATTATAGCGTATTTTACAATGCCGCTTCTATTCTTATTACCCTACTTTTCCCAATACAATAAACTTCTCTTCATTTTGGCAGTAAAAAAAGGAAGGTCTCCCTCCCCCACACTAGTTAAGTGCTTACAGCTGACGTAGTTTTTCACTTAGATACTCCCGACGTTTCAGCACATATTCGCGAATTCTTTCCGGTTCACCTGCAAATACATCCATGGGCCATTTCATGTAAGGATCTTTGTTGACATCTTCACGAATCTCATTGTGTAACCGATTCACCAAGGGCATAATTCGCTTCTCTGTAAAAGCATTCATCAGATGCTGGCGCATCAGCTTTTTATATTGTTGACGGAAACTGCGGAATGCCAGCAATCGTCCGGTAAGTCTGTTATACCCCTGAATTCGAACAAGATTGGGATCAACTCGAGTTCCATAACAGTTCCTCCCCCAAGTACCCTCATAATCCCAAGGCAGGATGCCATATTTTCCGCTTTTGATTTTCTCATACCATGTGTAATTCTGATGAAATCCGTCGAAGTTCCCTGTAAGCACAGCTCCACTTAACCAGCGTAAATAATTGTCTGTATCCACCCTCGACTGTAAAAAACGAAACAATTCCAGCCTGGACTTTATGTTCAACTGCTGAATAAAGTTACGTAGCCTTGTGCGATCCACATCTTTACCACGAATTAAGCTGTACCCTGACAATAGATCGGTACTTGTTGAAGAGGAATTCGAATTTATCATAAAACCAGCATGATCATTTACCGCATAGAAGATACTGCGCACAGGGATTTTCCGTTGGCGAAAAAAGAAGGATTTCACTCCTTCGATCCTCAGGTATACACCCAGAAGCTGCCCGTTCAGATAGAGTACGCAGTGTTGTGTAGACGGTGCGGGTACACGAATCGACTCAAAAAAACGAAAAGAAAGTGCATTGCGCAACAACGAAGGATCATCATACTCCGCATTAAAATGATACGTTCGGCTGGATGTACGAATCTCAAATGATTTTTTGGGATAACCGCGTGTATGTCCTCCACGGTATCGAAGCCGGATCGGAAACGGCTTACCGTCCATCTGCATCGTGCTGTTCACAAACGTCTCTGACCATATATTGGACGTTAACTGTTGATATTCGGTTGGAGACAAGCTGATATGGTAGACAGGTAGAGCCATTTCCATCCGCCTTTCGAGTACCTGTAAGATTCGCCCGTAGGCTCTTACATCATCCTATGCAGATGCACAGAAAGTCGTACGGGCGAATGCACAGTCCTGATACTTATCGCATCCCAATTCACTTGTCATAATGCGGAATAACCGGGTTATTAATCTATAAATTTACATCATTTTCATAGATTATAGCTGAAATGGTATAAATATAGTTAACTGGCTAGTCCCTCCAAGAGGCATGTCACATATGCTTAAACTACAGACAGACACGAATGACGAATGGAAGGGATCATAATTACATCCACCATTTTTGTCCATCTGAACTTATACCATGGAAGGGGTCAAACACAATGTCTATGAATGGTCAAGGAATGAGAGGTTTGTTGGGAAGAGAGATTAAGATTAACCGGGGAGGACCTGATTCAGTACAAGGTACACTCACGGACGTACGCTGGGACTATATGGCGATGAACTGCAAAGAAGGGATTGTCTACGTTAATGAATCACATGTCAAAAGCATAACAGATACAGGCCGTTCCGGTGGTAACCGAAATGCAGCCATGGGGAATCCTATTCCTTCCAACACGTTTTTGGGCGTTATGCAAGCACTCCGCTTCCGCCGTGTTCAGATTAACCGGGGAGGACCTGAAAAAGTGGAAGGCATCCTGGCCGATGCCAACCAGAACCAATTGATCATGACTTTGAAAAATCAGGAGATTGTTCGTATTCCGATGCAACATGTGAAATCTGTATCCCTCGTACGTGGTGGTGGGAACAACAACAACAATAACAATAACAGTAGTAATACAAGTCAAGGGAACCAAGCAGCCCAAGGTAATCAGGCGGCTCAAGGCAACCAGTCTCGTGGCAACCGTTCTCAAGGGAACCAAGCAGCTCAGGGGAACCAATCCCAGGGTAATAAGTCCGGCGGCAACAAGTCACGGAGCAACCAAGGCAATCGTTCTCAGGGGCAACGAGTTCAAGGCAACCAATCCCAAGGCAATAAATCTGGTGGTAACAAGTCAGGTGGCAACAAGTCGCGAGGCAATCAAGGCAACCAAGGCAGTCAATCCCGTGGTAACAAATCCGGCGGTAAAAAGAAGTAACTGAAATAAACTGACAACTTAAGTTATCTACCAGCTTAAAGGGGGGAATTATCATGTTGATCTTCGTCGCATTAGTCTTGATTGGTGTGCCTTTTTACTGGATCGTTGCACCCGGAAGGCCCACTCCATCCCATGAACATCTGCTTCAGGCTTCGTCAGGACTTCTCCCCCTGGGAGGTGAATCACAGTAAATGCCTGACTACCAGTTGTGGTTAACCTTCGGGGTCTTTATCATCACTGTCATTTTCCTGATGTGGCGTCCTGGCGGATTGAATGAATCTATACCCACCTCGCTTGGCGCCCTTCTTCTTATTTTAACTGGAGTGAGCAGCTATGCTCACATTGTTGGAATCTTCGGGATCGTATCTGGTGCAGCCGTAACAATCCTCTCTACCATTGTCATGTCGATTATTCTAGATAGCATCGGTTTTTTTCGCTGGATCGCTTTGAATATGATTGAGAAAGCAAGAGGTTCCGGCTTTCGATTGTTCTGGCTAATTCTATTACTTTGTTTTCTCATGACCATCTTCTTCAACAATGATGGCAGTATTCTGATCACAACTCCGATCATTATTCGAATCTGTTCTATACTTCGTCTGAAAATGCATCAACAGTTACCCTACCTGATCTCCGGTGCGCTAATCGCTACGGCTTCCAGTGCGCCAATTGGACTTAGTAATCTGGCAAATCTGATTGCTTTGCAAATGGTTGGCTTAAATCTGAATACTTATACTCAGATGATGTTTGTGCCATCCATGCTTGCGATCATGGTGATGACCGTACTGCTGTTCTATTATTTTCGTAGAAGTATTCCCAAAGTTATTCATCATTTCCCTGTATCCCTGCAGTCTTCATCAGGTTCAGGATATCATCCGCTACAGACGACTGAATCCGAGAATAAAGTAGACTGGTGGCTGTTCCGTGTCTGTATAGGCATCGTTGTATTTATCCGTGCAGGATATTTTCTAGCTGAGCAAGTTGGTATACCCATGGAGGTAGTTGCAATCACTGGTGTTATTCTCATGCTCGCTGTGCGTTGGTATCGCACCCGGACTGGACTCAAAGATGTGATAACACAAACGCCTTGGCACATTTTACTCTTCGCCTTCAGCATCTATGTTATTGTAGATAGTCTTCACCGAGCAGGCATGACCGCATGGATCATTCAGTGGATGAAACCGATAATAGAAGGAGGAAATGCCAGCATCATTGCTGTGTCGGGGTTAATGCTCACTCTGCTTTCCAATCTGTTCAACAATTTGCCCTCCGTGATGATTGGGACCTTTGCTGTTACAGACCTTCCACTAAGTGAATCCCAACTGCATCTTGCGTATCTTGCTAATATTCTGGGAAGTGATATCGGAGCCTTGCTGACGCCTATTGGCACCTTAGCAACGTTAATTTGGATGTATATATTAAAGACCCATCATATTCGAATCTCCTGGAAACAGTATATGAAAGTTACCTTTATTGTGATACCGATAAGTCTAATTGTTAGTCTAATTTCACTATATATTTGGACGTCTATAATCTACTGAGAGGAGGTATACTGTGGAACTTCTTACGCATTGGCTGGGTAAATCCGTCGAATTAGAGCTGTCTGGCTGTAAACTACCGATCCAGGGTGAGATCATTGATGTAGGCCAGGATCTGATTGTAGTCTACGGAAATCAGCGATTTGTTTATATTCCGCTTCATCATGTTCAATCCATGCATGTCAGCACAGCAGATGATTCAAGTATAGTTTTGCCAACACCTGACCCCGAGATGGATCACACCAACATCTCTTACCGCAAAATGCTGATGAACGCCCGTGGACGATTCAGTGAAATCTCCATCGGAGGGAAAACATTGCATGGTTATATTACAAATATTATGAATGACTACTTTATGTTCTACTCTCCTTTATATCATTCTATCTACGTTTCCATTAATCATCTGAAGTATATTATTCCTTCCCCTACTAACAGCACACCCTACTCCCTTAGTAAGCAACATTTCCCTATGCAACCCTCGTCCATGTCACTCTCCCGTACACTCGATCAGCAACTTCATAAAATGATAGGTGAACTTGTTGTACTCAACCTCGGTTGCAAGCCTTACCGAGCAGGGTTATTGAAGAATGCAGACAACCACTTGCTTGCATTGGTAGAAGCAGATGGGACTTCTTTAATTATGCATACCGATCATATCCAAACCATTCATCTCCCTTGAGTATCAGAAGAACACAAAGGTTCATCTGCCTATGGCTGATGAACCTTTTTTTCAACTTTACATCCTACCATCTTCTGCGTCCACGATCACCCCGATAGTCATCATTCAACTCGCCCAGGCGATCGTACGTATCCTTATATATCCGAATCACGGCCTGAACTTTGATAAAATCAGCATCTTCCGGTCCAAGCCCCTCCATAAACATTCTCTGAATAATCTGTTGGAAGAACTGTACTCTGGCCTCAATCTGTTCTTGCTCAAGCTGTACTATGTCTTCGAAACTGTGGTTCCCTATGTAATCCATCAACTCGTCATCAGGACTGGAATAATCCGCGTTTCTTCGATCTGCAACCCATTCATCTGGCTCATTGGACTGAAGGTTAACACTGGTGCGTAATTGGGATAAGATGATTTTCTCTTTAGCCAACATGACATGAAAATCTTTGTTACGGAGCAGCTCCGATACAATCAGACTGCACATTTCACGGTTTTGGATCAGTATGCCGTCAAATGGATGTAGCGTCCACTCCCCGTTTGCATAATACAGGTTAAAGTTAAAGAACTCACTGCCATATTTGTATTGAATATTAATCTTGGTCTCATCAATAATCTCGAATGAAAAGTCCAGCATGTTCAGCAAGCTCCTTCGTATAACCCCAGATTTTAGCTTTATTCTATCAAATAAATGAAACAAAGAGACGCACTCAGCGTCCCTCGTAGAAAATAAAACCATGTAGCAATCTCGATACGATATGCAGCGTGTCCTACCCTAATCCAGGAAAGATCCTAATGCACTGGAATCCGGTTTGTTTTTCTCCGGAATGGCAGCAGCCTTCGGTCCTTCCAGACCCAGTCGATCACTCATTTTGGCGTTAAGGGTTGTCATCTTGTTGGTATAGTCATTACAGCTCTCGATAATCCGGCGATTAGACTGCTCGGACAGATCCAGCGCAGACATCAGATCACCCATCGCCTGATTGACTGCTTCAAGAGACATGGCCGGTTTGGACAACAGTTCATTTGTTTTCTCCGTCGTTGTCTTCAACAATCTGGCGTTCTCCTTGAATTGATCTTCAATCGTCTTATTCGTAGCTTCCACAGCAGAAATGACCTTCTCCTGATCATTGAGAGCCATCGCAATCATGGCCGAAACGGTGATCAGATTCGCTGTTTTATCAATGGCATTATTAACGGAATCAATCAGCTTGTCATTGTTATCATTAATGATGTCGGTAGCTGCGATTGCCTGATTGTACAGCATGATCATCTCTGTCATGGATTGAGTACGTGTTACCACTTTGCGCAACCCACGCTCCAGATGTGCTTTACGATTCTCGTTCTCAGGCTTGGCAATCTCGGTTTCGAACAATGCTTTCAATTGATTACCAAAAGAGATTTTGGTCTGCAGATTGTAGATCTCCTGAATGGAGGAACGTTTCAATTGACGCATATTCACGATGCTTTCTTCCAGGTTGTCCTTGCCGTCCCGCAACCCGTTAATGATCGCATCAATGTTCGTGCGAACAGATTGATAACGGTATACATAGTTTTTCAGCGGGCTTTTACGTAACAACTTCCCGACAAAACTCACATTTTTACTCTGCTGCAAACTCTCACATTCATCACGGAGCTTCAGGATCATGTTGGATACCTCTGCCCGGTTCCCGGACATCAATTCATTGACTGGGCGATCAAGCAACTTGAGAGTCTGTCCTGCTCTCTCTTGTGTTTTCACGCCCAACTTGCCGATATCATCCATTAAGGTATCCAGATGAGCCGGATCACTTTGGGACACTTTCTGAATAAGCTGTGTTGCTTCCTGGTTAATTCGTTGCTCATCTTCCTGCTTCAACTGAGCCCATTCCGTTGCCATGCCAATCCCTCCTATAATTCAGAGCTGTTATACCGTTGATGTATTAGTTCCGCTTTGTTCTGGAGCTCCATTAAGTCTTTATGTTCAATCGTTGATACAATATCCGATATCTTGGAATCCACGTCTCGAAGACCATTCAGCAGCATACGCCGATTGTTGCGTTTGGCTTCTCCACTTAAACGCAGAAATGGATTAATAAAACCGTTCAGGTCTTTCAAAATAAGTCTGCGCACCGTATGGTTGATATCTCCGTTATTTAGTTCCTGAAGGGAAGGAATCACACGCTGCAAACGGGCAAACAACGCCAATGATTTCTCCACGATCTCATTATCCAGCTCGTTCTTCTGACCTTCGGAGATGATCATATCCTCCAGAACTTCCAGGTATTCAATCACCGGATCAAATACAGGATCTGGTTCAGTCCGGGAAGGCTTCGCTTGTTCTGTGCTTGCATGCTGTGCGGGAGTGGAACTCGGTTGGGGCTCTGCCAGAGAAGCTTCTCGTGCCCCTGTTGGCACTGTGCTCGGTGCTTGTCCACCATTCAAGCGGGATGGTTCATTTCCGATATCTGTAATGGGTACAGGGGCTGATGACGAACCCTGGACCTGTGTACGTGGCGTGGAACGTGAAGGAATCAATCCTCCGACCACAGTTGCCAGTGCCGGAATTGCCCACGTGATGACATCCGGTAGAAAGGGACTCGTGATCGCCGCGAGACCATAACCAACCAATGCGCCTATACCTATCTTCGTTTTCCGTAACATTACTTGTCCTCCTGCCTTAACAACACATACAGTGCATATTCAAAAAGTCTGATTTTCAGTACCGAGAAGATGGACTTTTTGAATAACCTCTCATCCGTATTGTAAAAAAACCATCCAGAAGGTGTCAATGTTGAGGGAAATTCTCAGCTAGACGTGGTGTACTCCGCTTACCTTCTGAACGTCGATTATAAATGGTTGTTCGATATGACTTCCCAGTATGCCAAACTTCGGATGAAGTGGTCCAATATCATGGCCAAGTGCAGACTTGACCGCCAGATACGGGAAGTTCACGCCCGACAGACAAGACATGTGCAACCCACCCGACATACGCGGATTGATCTCCAGCAACTTCGGTGTATCCTTGCGATATTTCATCTGTATATTAAAATTATAAGGAATCCGATATACTTCTGCCACATTGCGGGCAATCGCCAGCAATTCCTCGTTTTCTTCAAGCAAGCGCAAACGTCCTCTTTCTTTTCTACGCGGAATAGCCGTTAATAGTTTCCCATTGCGATCCGAAAGACAATCAATGCTGTATTCATATCCTTCCAGTACCTCCATCACCATGACATTTTGAAAGGACGGAGCAGAAGAGAACGCACGCAGAGCATCTTCATACGAAATGGAGTTAAGCGCGTATCCGAACAACTCCTGCAACGGATCACGTTCATTGTTAATCACTCGGAATCCCATACCACCCTCACCATTACATGGTTTGAAGCATACATCGTGTCCACGCGCACGCAGCGCCTCATAGGCTTGCTGGAATTGGGCGGCATTATTAACCGTGAAATAATCCGGAATCTCCATAATGCCTTTCTCACGCACCGATTCGTAGAACCGGTCTTTCTCCATCAATTGTTCCAGTAATTCCGTATCTGAGCATACGATAACCCGTGTACCGATCTCTTCGAACAGGGAGATATGTCTGCTGATGTCCAGCATGTTCCAGCGTGGAATAAACACATCAATCTGATGACGACGGCAAAATTCGAGGCAAAAATCAACATATTCCCGGCCCGTTAGACGCGGTTCAACTTCTGCAACATCACAGCCCTGTAATGCCATATGTCCAGGATCAGGATGAGTACCGTAGATCTCAAATTCCATACCGTCCTCATTGTCCCGAATCGCATTCATATAATGGTACGTTACAGAGAACCAACGGTTGAAGTAAATCTTCATTTTTTTCATTTATACGGTCTCCCTTATCTCGGCATGGTCTATCTGGGTCTGTTGATCGTTATGAATACGGTGAACGTAATCGAGAATCTCATCTGCTGCAAAAGCACCGAATTGTTCCGTAAATTGATATGGCACCAGCTCAGGTGCACGCTGTCTCTCCACATGTAACTCTCCGTGGGACGGAGCAATGGCATGCTGCGCAAAGTCCAGCAAACAACGATCCAGCAAGGAATCGCCCGAAGCAATCACAGGCACATCGCCAATGCGTTGCCTAATATGCTCCACTGCAGCTCGTTTGTTCACGGCCGAAGGCACCAGATAGAGCTTCCGGCCCTGAATCGAACTCTCCCATCCCAGCGTCTCTAACACCCGAATCTTGTCCGCAATACGCTCCATGGGAAGCTTGTCACGTTCGATCAACAATGCAAAGAACAGCTCATCACACAATCGTTGATTAATCACCCAGTCCGGGCTCAGTACGTCGTCAAATAAATCCAGGATCTCTTCGGGAGCAGCTGCCTGCTGACGAAGCAAAGAACGAATATGCAGATTCCATTCATCGTCTACCTGACCGTCAACAATGATGTTGCCACCATTACTTGTCACCGCATATTTCGGAATACATTCGCTCTGAAAAATGTGAATGCGCCGATACTGCTCCACGGTACGTGTCGTCACAGGCATAAATACAATGTCTTGTGGCAAAGACTGCAATCGCTCCAGTGCATATGCTGACATAAAAGCGGACAACTTGCCGTTAATCCACTCTGCGGGAACAAGTCCCGGTGTATTTTCGGGAATACGGAGCGCACGACGGGAGTACACCAGCGTCTGGTCCAGATCACTTGCGTAGATCATCATTCTCCTCCACCTCCCAGGGATTGAATAATGCCGCAACAGGAATAGGTTAATCCCGGATATACCTCAACCGGCACATTTCTGTCTCTGGCGAGCATCATGATATGTTGCAAATCCGGATTATCCAGACGGTCCACAAGAATCTTCCAGGGGACCCGTCGCAATAACACTCGGGTTGTTTCTCCGATTCCAGGTTTGATTAGATTGATGTTCGCAATACCAAAGGATTGCTGGATGGACTCGATATCCTGCCAGCCTTTCCAGGTGATTTCCGAAGTACTGGTAGCATTGTCGTCCGAGCGAATCACCACTTGTTCCATCATCTGCGGAAAATGCTGAGCAATAGTATCCACGTATTGGGTCGACACATCCGCAGAGGACCATTCACGATACCATTTGGCCCCGTGAAAATCTGCCGGCCCAATCAGATCATCGCGAAGTACTGTACGGCTCACGAGTCCCGATACCGTGGAATTCAGACAAGCGCTAGGAATGAGATAATCTTCCCTTGTCCCAAAGGTGCCTGAGCATTGCCCCGGATCGGCCAACACGGCAAGATCATCATCAAGACTTACGCCATAAGTCCGTTCCATTTGGTCACAGGATTCTTTCAGCACTTTGCGAATAGCCCCTTTGCCTGTCCAACCGTCTACAAACTGAATGGCTGTTTCCAGACCATGCTGCTGTAAAATATATAAAATTGCGTTCTCGTCCATACCCTTGCCACGAATAATCGAAATGCTATAATGCGGAATCGTCACCTTGTATTTCAATTCAATATAACGTTTGATCAGGATGCCCACAGGTGTTCCGGCTCGAGCCAGAGATACCAGCACCAGATTCAGTCCCCTGCGCTCTACAATCTTCTCAGCCACAATGGCGGTATGACGTGCGATTCTTGCAGCGGATTGTTCCAGCGTCTGATGGAACAGCTCGATGTATTCTGCTGTGGGCTGATATTCCACGGGCAACATCTCCGAATAATGAACCCCGGATTGGATCGCTTGCTCCCGTTCACCTGTTCCCTTTTCCAGATCCACATGGCTGATATCCTTCAGTAGGAAAACAACGTCCGATGCAGCATAACTGCCCATCGGTTCGGGAGACGGAATCTCACGTTGTCTGATTAGCTCCAGTGTAGTTAAGTTCATTGCTCGTTGTCCCCTGTCTTCTCTGGCAAGCCGCAATATACAATATGAATGTGTCCGCATCCCAACTGCCCCAGTACCTTCAACATCGGTTCCATTCGTTCTTCGGACATCTGTCTCTCCAGCAGCACAAAAATCTCGTCATATTGTCCTGGAGCGATGTTATAGATAAAGTTACGAACGGATGCGTCTTCCGGTGAGGCATATCCAGCACCACTACGAACAGCATATCCTGGAGCCGGATGTGTATGGATTGGACTGCGGGTAGTGGATTGATACAACACGCCTTCTCCCATCTCGGCAGCAATACGCATTGGAATGTACATGAACTCCCCTGTTCCCATCACCAACGTCCGTTCTCCCTTACGCTGCGACCGAAGTCGTTCTGCAATCCGGCTAATCTCCTGACGTAGTACCCCATTATGACGGGATTGCATACCAAACCTGCCCGTATGCTGGACGTAGCTCGCTGTGCTACGTTTACCTTCACCATCCTCCGAAGTGGCATGAAGCTGATGGAAGGCATCTGCAACGGTAGAAGTCTGAATCGTCACGGCAGGATGAGGTAGCTGCTCATCTTGTTGTGTTGCTTCCAACTGTGGAGTACCAACCACTTCAATACGGCCCTTCAACAGGCTTAACGGTGTAATGGTAATTCCCAATTCAGCTTCCAGCTCGGCAAACCGAAGTTCGTCCGCTTCCGTACGCCAGTCCAACAGCGAAGCAATCACATATTGCTTCCGGGGGTATCTGGCCTGAATATCCCGAATGATATTCAACGTCGTTTTGCCCGTCGTAATCTCGTCGTCCACCAGAACAATCGGGCCCTCTCCTGCAAAGGCTTCATGATCCAGCGCATAACAACGATGAGCCATCGCGTGGGAATGTTCTTCTTCAAATTGAATATCCGGATGCATCGCTGGAACATATTCGCGAGTGGTGTGAATATAGGAAGCTTGATCAGCAAACATCTCGTACATGCTGTGACCCAGCGCTGTAGCTGTCTCGGCAAAACCAACAAAACGAATCGTTTCCGGCAAACTCAAGCTTTCTTGCAACAGCATGTTGTACGCTTGCCGGGCTTGTTGGGGGTCAATCAGCCCCTCGACCATTTCCCGTTTCCACTCGGTGATCTGAACTTTCGTCTCTTCCGTCTTTTCAGTCAGGTGCTCATATAACAGAACAGCCAATGCCGCGCCACTCAGAAGCGAGGTATACGGGTTAACCGGGATGTGCTTGCCCAGCAGTTTGCTTACAAACAGAAATGAACGTTTCTTATTGATGCGTGCAGCCATGGAAAATAGAGATTCTAGTGGAAGTTGCAGCGGGTTATGTGTAACCTGAACGTTCAGACTGAATTGATCAAGAATTGGGAACGTAGTTATGTTGTTGTTCGTGCTTGGGCAAGAGCCCGACAAAATGCTGCTGTTCATGTAACACCCCATATATTTGTGATCGGATTAGAATTCGATTCGCCCAGCTCAAGTGTGGTTTAATCTCATTCATTTTGTTATAGTAATTACTTTTGAACACACCCAGGCTACCGTCATTACGGGCGATGATGTCTTGGGCATCGGAATATTCCTCATGTGTAACAACGTACATCGCTTGTACGGGCTTAATATGAGAAGGATGAATGATCGTTTTGCCTACAATTCCATTTTCCTTGTCCATCATGACTTCACGCATCAATCCATCCATTGTGTTCGTAATATATTTCATTCTCAGATGCAGCCCTGACTTGCCAAGGGTTTCTTCGAATGGAGTCTGTCGTAATTGAGGTTTGAACACGCGCTCCCGCTGACTGAAATATTCCCAGACAGGACCTGAGATCACATACGGCTTGTCCATCCGTCCAAACAGATTGATAATATCCGAGATGCAGTCACGGATCGTGGCGATATCGTATATGGTCAATTCCGGGCTTCGGCGTAGTCCAAACAGGCTGGAGAAATCGGTCGCACCTATGCGTACATTGAGCACATATTCAACATTTTCATCGAGGATGTTACGAAGGCCCAGTAAGGTCTCCCAACGTGTCTCCCGATATATAATTGAAGCCGTTTCCAATATAGGCATTCCATAGAGAACAGGATAATGTTCCGGTTTCCGTTGATTATACTTGCGGATCTGCTCAAAATAGGCCCTTCCATTCCCCACGCAAAACTTGGGCAAAGCCACGCCTGTCAGCATGGACACCAGTTCTCCCAACGTATCAATGAGACGTTCCAACTGTTGTGGTGAACGTACACGAGCAAACAGAAGAGGCATTTGATCCTGACTCAGCATGCCTGTCTCCATATAAGTCATCAGTTGAGTTAGATGCTGTACCAGACACTGCTCGGCAAACTCTACTTGGTCGTCACCCACAGCGTCCTCCAGATCAATAATAATGGTCGTCAGACCTTCATGTTTACCATTCATAATGTCGTCCGCGATATGTGCGCGCGTCGCGGGCATATATAGAGCAGCCCCAACAGCATATGCCAGTAGATCTTTGGAAGTCCGGTGATTGAACGAGACGGGTGAAGAGAAAAATAAAGTATCTTCTTCTTCCAGACTCAAAAAGTTAAAATATTTCAGGGGTGTCTCCTCCTCGCACCTTTGGCAATAGCCAATCTGCAATAGTTGATTCCAGCTGTCGGGGCATAAAAACCAATCCCTCCTTAGTCTGGAGGGATTGATGGTCTATTATCGAGGATAACGTTGGTCAACAGTATCCTTGCAATGGCGCTGACCGATACAGCGTTTATATATTGAATAAATACAAATGATTACTTTCTTCCCGCAACCCACTGCATTCCCCAATCATGAGCCTCGTCCAACGCCTGATGCCCATTATAGAACTGCACGATTCGTTCAATACTGAATGTCTCATTGTTCACATTGCGTAACATCGCGATGCCACACATGCCAAGCGGGCTCCCGTATTCATTCATTCGAACGATGATATCGGGACCGTCCTTCTGCTGAATGGTTACCACACCGTCTACTTGAGACCAGTTGGCCACACCACCATAAATATAGGTGAATACCAAGATGCGCTCAATTTCCGAGATACGGGCACCATTAATCCGCAGATTCTCTCCCGTCTTAACCGATCCCGTCCGGTCATCCCCATCCAGTGCAATATAAGGGAAACGATTCAGTGAACCAAACGTCTGTCCCAATGCCTGAATCACATCTCGTGTACCATCCTTCATCTCGAACAGGCAGCCCAAGTCCAGATCCACACTCTTGCTGCGACCAAATAACCCTTTGCTACCCTGTTGATTCCAGTTCAGGTTAATCAGGATTTCCCCAAGTCCCCCCGCATTTTTCTTGAGGTTAATGGTGTCCCCCTTCTTCTTCAATTCAATTTTGCTGAAATTGATCGAATTCACAGGAGCAGGCGTCGGTTCTGGTGCGGGCACCGGGGGTGGCGGAGTCGGTACAGCTGTCGGAGGAACGGTTGAAGTCGTTGGTGCGGGGTCTGATCCACCATCCACATCCACACCAAAGTTAGCGCAGAGTGCATTCAAACCACCTGCAAAACCCGACCCTACTGCATTGAACTTCCATTCTCCGTTATGACGGTACAATTCACCGATGACAATCGCGGTCTCCACTGTAAAACCGCTTCCCAGATCATATCTCATTACTTCTTGACCTGTAGCTGCATTGGCAAACCGTAGAAAGCCATGCTGAACCTGTCCAAAATGATGGCGTCGTGCTTCACCGTCATGAATCGTCAGGCTGAAGGCGATTTTCTCAATTCGGGCAGGGATTTTGCCAAGATCAATGGCGAATTGTTTCTTCTCGCCACCAACCTGTCCACCATCCATATACGTGATGAACGAGGTAGAGGGTTGATTATAAAAGATAAAATCCTCATCTCCAGCCACTTTATTGTCTGAACCCAGAAGGAATGCTGATGTGTCCAGCTCTACACCCGAGGCTGCCTCCCAACCAATGCCTACCGTTAGCCGGGACAAGCCCGGATTGGTTTTGGTCAGATCACTCTTCTGGCCTTTCACGACAGAAATCGCCATAGCAGAATCACCTTTCTATGCCAAGTTATGTTATTGTGCATCCAGTCCGTAATTTTTGCATAAAGCAGATAGTCCACCTGTGAAGCCACTGCCTACCGCCTGGAATTTCCAGTCCGCACCTGCACGGTAAAACTCACAGAATACCACAGCTGTTTCTGTAGAGTAGTCTTCTCCGAGGTCGAACCGAAGCACTTCCCGATCACTTGCAGCATCTACAACACGAACAAAAGCATTGGAGACTTGTCCAAAATTCTGCCCTCGTCCATCTCCATCATAGATGGTTACGGTAATACCGATCCGGTGAATGTGCGCAGGGATTTTGCTGAAATCAACGACAACTTGCTCATCATCGCCGTCACCTTCACCTGTACGGTTATCACCAGTATGTGTTACTGAACCCGCACCGCCGCTTGGATTGTTGTAAAAAACAAAGTCATCCGTACCTTTGGCTTTTCCATCTTCGTACAACAAAAAAGCCGAAGCGTCCAGGTCAAAGTCGACTCCACCACTATATTTGTTTGTGTCCCAACCCAAACCAACCACCACACGGGTAAGGCCCGGATTCGTTTTAGTCAGGTCGATACGTTGTCCTTTGGCAAGACTGATCGTCATTTGTTTTTCCACCTTTCCAAATATGTGAGTAAATGAAAAGGAGAACCGTCCAGGAGACGGTTCTTCCCATCCTGTAAGTCGTACTGTACGTCCTATTGCAAACCGTAGTCGCGTGTCAATCCAACCAATCCATCTTGGTAACCACTACCGATGGCACTGAACTTCCACTCGCCGCTATGACGATACAATTCACCAACAACTACACCTGTTTCGATGGAGAAGTCTTCTCCCAGGTCGAAACGAATCAGTTCTTCGCTGTTTGCTTCGTTGACGATTCGCACATAAGCACGGGAGACTTGTCCGAAGTTCTGGCTACGTTCTGTAGCTTCGTAGATTGTAATGGAGAATGCAATTTTCTCTACATTCGCGGGTACGTTAGGCAGGTCGATATTGATCTGCTCATCATCACCATCGCCATCTCCTGTACGGTTGTCACCGGTGTGAACAACAGAACCATTTTCATTTTGTGGATTGTTGAAGAAGATGAAGTTTTTCTCGCCTTCTACTTTACCGTTTGCATTGGCACAGAATACCGATACATCCAGGTCAAAGTCTTTTCCGCCATCATACTTATTGGTATCCCAGCCCAAGCCTACTGTGATTTTTGTCAAACCTGGGTTCGTTTTAGTCAGATCGATTTTTTGACCTTTAGAGAGATTAATTGCCATCGTATGATCATCCTCGCTTATTTAAGTGTATTGTAGTTATCGTGACATATGAATATCAGGATTATTGTCGATTTAGATTAAATCTTGTACTTAGGAGTACCTGCGAGCGAGTTCATTGATATGTACCGCATGGGAACCCTCTCCAATTGCCGAGAATTTCCATTCGCCTCCATGACGATACAATTCACCACAGATCAACGCCGTTGAACCTGTGTAGTTTTCGGATAGATTGAACTTCACGAGCTCACTGGAATTTTTACCATCCAGAATACGAATATAAGCCTTCTCAATCATGCCAAAATCTTGCTTGCGATTGACACAATCGTAGATATTAACAACGATTAATATTTTATGAACATCAGCAGGAATACGGGACAGATCCATTTTGATCTGTTCGTCGTCACCGTCTCCCTGTCCTGTTAGATTGTCACCTGAATGGATAACCGAACGACATGCACTTTGCTTGTTGTGGAAGCAAACCAGGTTGGAGTCCTTGACCAACTTGCCTTCCTCATTCAACATGATCGCCGATGCATCACAATCGATATCCGCTTGTTTTTTTCTTCCAAAGAAACCTTTGGCAGTTACCGGGTCCCAACCGAGACCAGCAATCACCTCAGTAAGTCCTGCATTGCCTTTGGTTAAATCAATCTTTTGTCCTTTGACCAAATTAATGCTTGCCACTGATTTTCACCTCCCTTCATATGTAAAATAGCTACTTAGAGATTGAATTCACTCGGGTTCAGTCCAAGTACGATGCATATCTCGGCAACGACTCTTTTCTCCTGATCATCAAAGTTGCCATCAGCTGAACCAATCGCACTGCATACACCCACAATAACGCGTCCTACATCTGGCTTGGCTTTGAATTTCCCAATAGCTTTCAGCGCTTCCTGCTTCCCGATCTCTGGAGAGAACTCAAAGTTCGCAACATAATGATTAAAGCGTGTAATCACTTCAGCCATATCAAATACTTTCAATTCCTGACTCAGGTTGATATAACCGGCCATCTTGTTCTTTTCCGCTTCATCAATGGAACCATCTGCAAAAGCAACCAGTGCACAACCTGCAACCACGGCATCCATAAAATCTTTATTTTTAAACTTTTTGACTTGCTCTTCAAGTCCTTGTTTTGTTGAATTTAACCAGCTTTTAAATGAACTCATACTCAACCTCCAATAGTTTCAACCTGGTGTTCCGTACATTCTTTTCAAGATTTTTCAGTAACTTTCATGTCTACATCATGTTGAATATAAGTTAAATTATTCCTTAACTATACTCTGAAATACGGCAATATTCTACATTAAAAAACAATTAATACCTTATGATACGCATCGTTCTGGATATAGTTTCAAGCAAGATGCGAGAACTTTCTATTCACTTCATTTTTCAGGCAAATATTCCCCTATTTGAAGCCCAAACATAAAAAGGCTCTGATCAGGGGATCAGAGCGCTTATTTCTACCAACACCAAAATTATAAATTTCATGAATGATTTGAATCCGTGAATTTATTCCGATTTTTCAAAATCAGCCTGTTGTTGTTCATAGATTTCATAGAAGTCGTCCCAGACTAGTACATTATCCTTTTCCTTGCCCCACCAGTCTTTGTACCATGCTTCAATCTCCGGGCCCCCGCCTTGCTCCCACTTCTGCTGTGCTTCCGTTGCAGCCTGTTCGACTGTATATTTGCTTCCGCCAATGATGGAACGGGTAAAGATATCGTTGATCGCTGTTGTCACATTGGTCAACTTCACCTGAAGCTCCTTGGGTAGCTGCGGCATATGTTCTGAATGGGTAACACCCTCTCCTACCGGAAGATCCGTCATGTATACCTCACGCGCTTCCTTGAATAGTCGAAGTCCTTCCTTCTGCGACGGAATCTCTTCGCTGAACAGCATTTCTGTGTACCCGCATTTGCCTTCCTCCAGACGGCTGTACAACATGGCGTAATCGCCTGCCCAGCTGATCTCCTGTTTGTATTTCTCCTGATCCGAGATGCGCGGACAACCTTGATCGTTCAGCGTATAATGCGTGTTTTCAAATCCATTTTTGAAGGTTCGGCCTGACTCTATTTTGGTCAGAAAATCGATATATTGCATAACTGCTTCCGGATTTTTGGCTCGTGCATTCACAGCTGCAGTCATCTGAACCGGGTTATTCCACACCATCGTGTGCTGTCCTACGGACGTGGTTGGCAGAGCGATGACCTTTAATTTGGCCTCAGGAACATTCTGCATAAGTGTATCCAGTTCCTTCGCTGCAAACCCGGTATAATCCGAAGTCATGGCCGCGTACATACCGATTTTGCCATTCAGGAAATCCTGCTTCGCCTTAGCCCCGTCCTTGTCGGTCAATAAGTCCTTATCGACCACACCTGCTTCATATAATGCACGTTTGAATGCCGTGGCTTCTTTCATGTTGTTGGGACCAACCACCATCTCCCCGTCCTCCACATTCACCCAGTTGGCGTTGTACATATAGCGGAATAGACCCGCTGTATCGCCGAACTGAAATCCACCGATGCCGTATGTATCCTTAGCTCCGTTTCCATCGGGATCATTCTCCGTGAAGGCCTTGGCTACCGCCAGCATCTCTTCTTCATTGGTCGGTACCTCCAGATTCAACTTTTCTAGCCAATCTTCCCGGATGAAAAAGCTCGTTAGTGGAAACACCTCGTTCATACGTCCCACTTCATAGAGCTTCCCATCGTTTTTAATGCCGGCCTTCTTGAGCTGGGGATATTTCTCCATCAAGGCTTTGTATTCCACACTCGAGTTCTCGATCAACTCATCCAGCGGCATCAGCTGTTTCTGATTAAACAGTGTGTTACGGATGGGCGTACCGAATTCAAAAATGATATCCGGTGCACTGCCAGAAGCGAATAATACGTTAAGTTTCGACTGAGATTCCCAGCGGGGAACTGCTGTATATTTTACATTTGCCGGGCCATTCTCGTTAATCCACTTGGACCACATATTATCTTCGATCGTACCCATGCCGCTTGGGACCGCGCCACGATCATAGATCGTTGACGTGATGTTCCCCCTGTTGCCTTCGCCTTCCGCCTGTTCGCTACCGTTACCTCCTGTACATCCCGCCAGCAAACCACCGATCAAGCCCAGAACGAGACCCGACTTCATCCATGCCTTCCTCGTTAACGCCATAGATAAGACCCTCTTTCTCTCCTGTAATATGAACCCATGCGGGTTAACCCACAGCCTGCTTTAACCTTTAATTGATCCAAGCATGACCCCTTTAACGAAGTACTTCTGCAAGAACGGATACACTGCCAAAATGGGTATGACCATCACAATGACAGCTGCTGCCCGGATGCCTTCCGGGGTCAGATTCGATATCATCGTTGGATCGGTAAAATCCTGTACATTCAGATTGGACATAATCATATTTTGGACAAGCACGGTCATGTTGTATTTGGACGTATCATTGATATAAATCATCACACTCATGAACGAATTCCAGTAACCCACGCCGTAAAAGAGAGCAATAGTCGCCAGCAAAGGTTTGGATAATGGCAACACGATTCGGAACAAAAGCCCCAGTTCACCACAACCATCGATGCGCGCAGCCTCGTCCACTTCCCCCGGCAGATTTTCAAAATAAGATCGCATAATCAGCATGTTGTACGTGCTCACCAGGCCCGGTAGCCAGAGCGCGCCGTAACTGTTCACAAGACCGAGATTTTGCACGACCAAATAAGTTGGGATGAGTCCACCGTTAAAAATCATTGTGAACACCATCGCCATCGTAAAAAAGCGCCGGTGATAAAAATGTCTACGTGACAGCGGATATGCCGCCATAATCGTCACCGCCATGCTGAGCCCTGTACCGATCAATGTGATCTCCACACTGTTCCAGAATGCATTCAGAATCGGCGTTCCCGTAATTAGGCTGTGATAGGAGAACCAGGTGAAATCGACGGGCCATAACCCCACTTGACCTGAAACTACCGCTCTCGCATCACTAAATGACAAGGCAACAATGTTGAGTAAGGGCAGGATACAGCTGACGGCAACCAATGACAACAATACATAATTGATTAGATAAAAGACTTTTTCTCCTTTGGTTTTTCTCATGCTGTTCTCCCTCCCTACCACAAACCTTCGTTAAATCGCCGCGCGATATAATTGGCACTGAAAATGAGGATAAATGCAACCAGTGATTCGAACAATCCCATCGCTGTTGTCAGGCTGAACTGTGCTCCCTGAAGACCGGTGCGGTAGATATAGGTACTAATTACATCCGCTATCTCATTGACATTGGAATTCTGAAGCATATACACCTGGTCGAATCCGACCTCCATCACCCGCCCCATCGACAGAATCAGCAGGAGAATAATGGTAGAGCGTATACCCGGAAGGGTAACATGCCAGATCTGGCGCATTTTGCTGGCCCCATCCATCTGTGCAGCCTCGTATTGACTCGGATCAATGGTCGTTAGTGCCGCGAGAAAAATGATGGCATTAAAGCCCATGTCCTTCCAGATCCCTGAGCCAACAAACACCGCTACCCACGAACCCTTGTTGTACATGAACGGATAAGGCGCTCCCGTCCAGGCCTCGACCCAGCGGTTGACGATCCCATTTTCCAAAGAGAAAACCGTCATGATCATCATCGCAATGATGACCCAGGAAAAGAAGTGTGGCATATAGACCACCGTCTGCACCGTTCGCTTAAAGGCCATGTTTCGCACTTCATTCAGCATAATGGCCAGAATGATCGGAATGGGAAACCCGATAATGATGCTTAACAGACTGAGGAACAAGGTGTTGCGAATAATCTCCACCGTGCGCGGATCACTGAACAGCGTCTGAAAATGCTGAAAGCCCACCCATGGACTGTTCCACAGCCCATCATAGAAGTTGTAATCCTTAAAGGCCATGACCAGCCCTCCGATGGGTGCATAACGAAAGGTCAGGTAGAACATAATCACCGGAACAAACATCAAGATTAACGGTATATTCATCTTGAATCGTCGAAGCCGCTGCTGCCGAATCCGCTGCTTCATTTCACTGTCCGGCGGTTGTAATCCAGACGGCGGACCTGCGGTCAGTTCCCCCTTCACATCCATCACTCCTCTCTGCTGTTGATGTACTATAGTTGTATTTTAGATAAAAATGTAAGCGTAAACATTTGTTATTTAACGATCCTTTTATAATTTTCTACGCAAAAATAACCCCACATGGTGGGGTTGCCCTTGGAAACAAACAGATATTAAGAGGAGGCTTCTCTTTAATTTGAGACCCTGCAGCAGTTCGAGGGGGATTGCTACCGGGCACTTCACTTGGCTACTTGCTTGCGATATTCGCGGGGAGATACCCCCGTCATCTGTTTGAATACGGTTGTAAAATAACTGGAGTTATCGAACCCGGTCAGTTCCGCGATATCTGCCATGCTCTGCCGAGTGCTGTGCAGCAGCAGCTTCGCCTTATCAATTCGGCGCTTGCTGACATATTGGCTGAAGCCTTGTCCTGTTTCTTTTTTGAACAAATGGCTCAAGTAGTTGGGTGTCACATGAACATGGGCAGCCACGGCCTGCAACGTGCATGTGCTGGAATAGTTCATTTCAATATACTGTATAACTCGTGTAACGACATGATCCTGCTGTTCCTGAGTTAGCCGCATTAGCATATCCAGCCACTCTTCGCTCTTGCGTCTGGCCCAAGCGATGACTTCAGGTATGGTATGAATCCAGAGCAGTGGATCTGGGGCAGTTGAGTCCATACCACCGGATTCCTGAGGCTGAAGCTGTTGTACCAGTAAGTCCGTCATGACCTTCATAAGCATATGAATCTCCGCTTTGCCTTGTGACAAGCTCATCCCGGACGCTTCTTCTAGCAACATCTCGATCCGATTCATTATCGATCCGAATTGATGGTGGAGCAACAACAAAGTCAGTTCCTCTCGCAGTCTCTCGGTACGGTCCACCTGGCTGTATTGTTCCCTGATCCGAATGTCGGACTGTTTTCGGCGATATCGTTCATGTGCCTTTTGTAACACCTGACATGCTTCATCGAGCGAGAACGGTTTTAACAAAAATTCAATTGCCCCATACCGGATGGCACGCTGTGCATATTCGAACTCACGATAACCTGTCAAAATGATAATCATAATGTCCAGTCCACTCTCGTGTATGCGTTCAGCCAAATCTAGACCATCCATCACAGGCATGTTGATGTCCGTAATGATCAGATCAGGTGTGTAGCTGTGTACAGCCTGTATCGCTTCTTCTCCATCGGCCGCTTCCCCAACGACCTCCCAACCGAGGGGGTTATTGCGAACCAGATGAATCAGACCCTGACGAAATAATGCTTCATCATCCACTACAAGCATACGTCCATTCAACAGAACCTACTCCTCTCAGTCACCTGAATTTCCCGGCATAAGTCCTCACCGATCTGATAAGGCAAACGAAGACGTACTAGCGTACCCTCTCCCACAGTCGACTCGATCTGTACACCGTAGGGTTCACCGTGAATCAACTCAATTCTTCGAAGTACACTCCGCATGCCAATGTGCTGACGTTCCTCATCTGCATGTGCCACTGGCGTCATAATGCGTTCAATGACCGATGCGTTCATGCCGCAGCCGTTATCTGAAATTTCAATGATGAGCAGATCCGGCTCTCCTTCATGCCCGGTATGCCGCGAGCCACGAATTTCCAGATGGCGGTTGTTCCTTTTGTCCGAGAAGGCATGAACAAAAACATTTTCCACGATGGGCTGAAGCAACAGTCGGATCACCTGACAGCGAAACAATTCAGCAGGAACGGCAATTTCAATCGACAAGGCTTCCTGATACCGGGCCTGCTGAATCTGCAGGTAGTGATCTATTTGCTTCATCTCATCCTGCACGGTCGTTAGTTGCTGCACGGGTTCCAGCGTATACTGCAGCATCTCGGACAAGGCAGTGACCAGGCGAGCCGATTTCTCATCACCAAGCATATAGAACTTCCAGAAAAACATGCTCAGCGTGTTATACAGAAAATGGGGATTCAGCTGGGCCTGAATAGCTTTGAGTTCAGCTTCTTTTTCACTGAGTTCGCGCTCGTACACTTCATGTATAAGCGTATCAATCCGGGAAGCCATTGCATTGAATCGTTCACCGATGAAACCGAGCTCATCCCGTGTCTCGATCCGAACCCGTGTATCGAACTGTCCATCACGCACTCTTTTCATCGCGTTGACTAGACTCGCAAGTGGACGCAACAGTCTGCCGCTAATTACGGTAATGATGAACCAGGAGCATAATATGCTGGCTACCGCAGAGAACACAGCAACTTTTACAATAATCTTTCCCTTGTTCTGAATCTGAGCCAGTGAGACCTTGCTGACCAGGGTGAAGCCCGCTTTGTCTGACGTTTGCTTCGTATACAATTGGGTTGTTCCCTGCTCGTCCCTGATCTCCGTCGCCCCTAGGCTTAGCTCGGTAAGTGGTGGTGGATCCGCATCCTGATTATGAAAGGCATATAGAAGCTCACCATCTGCGTCAAACAAGTAGACAGCAACTTCCTCGTTCAGTCGCAGATCTTTGAGATACGATTCGAACAACGAGGTGTTAAACAGAATTAACATGACGCCATAGGTCTCCAGATCAACAGACCGCATTAATCGTCCCGCCAGAATCCAATTGGATTGTTCCTCCTGCAAGAAGGCATCCGGCCCCAAACGATTCCAACCATATTCGCCGCCCGTTCCTTCCAGTCTATGAACCATCTCTGCCAGATAGGAAGGATCCATCTGTTGAAATGAGCCAGCAAAGGCACCGAGATTAAATATGTTTTCCTTCAGGTCATATATGCGGAGCCCCATGATCTCCGGTGCATCCAGCCTTACCTGATACAACTGATCATCCAGTTCATCTTCTAGCTTCATCTGATCATAGGACGAGATGCCAGAGGTCTGTGCTTTGATGGCATTTTTTACGGAGGGATTCAGTGTGATATAATCGGTGACTTTATACATGTCGTGTACCCTGGAATCCAGACGTGCAAGAATCTGCTCTGCGGTAAGACTATACTGGCGACTGACCTCTTCATTGAACAGGTCGATATGGATGCGATAGGTGATCAACCCTGTGATTCCGGAGATTAAGACCGTTGCGGTAGATAAAAACAAGATTAGCTTCGTTTTAAATTTAAAGCGTTTACAAAAGTTCATCCACCACATCTTTCCCACACCTCACCTATATTCCGGACATGTCTTACTCCTAAAAACATATCATACACCTATTGGAAAAAACCAGAAAAACCCTGACCCCGCTTCAATCGGTAGTCAGAGTTTGAAGGCATGTGATCCAGACATGTTACCGGGATGATCCAGATTAACTCTGGATCACGGCATTTTTATTCCCCGTAAATCTCTTTGATCCGTTCTTCCTCATTCGTAGACAACAGAACATTAAGCAACCCCATGGCATTATTGGCATCGGTTCTCGTCGTCTTGTACATCTCAGCAAACGCCGCTTCATCCTGCTCCGGGTCCATCGCAGCAAGCTTGCCCCATGACGTGCGTGCTTTGTCGTATAGCGTACTCAACGTAATGTCACGCGGATGCTGTGCAACAGGTGCCATGGATTCAAATTTCGCTGTGACCCTGAAGAAATCCTTGGAATCCTGGAACGATGTACTGCTATAATCCTTATTTTTCATCGCATCTTCAGTGATCAGTAGACCTTCACGGGCGATAAACAGTGTTTTCACCATGGCACGCTCCAGATTGGTTGCTTCTTCCCAAGTTATATAAGATTCGTCAGGTGCTTGTACGGTTGTGAAAAATGGAAAGGCATCATCAATCAACCGCTGCGAATCGGAATGAATCGGCACCCCTGCATTCATGTCCACAACGGCATCGCTATAATTGGCTACATTAATATTTTTGGAACCTGCCTCACTGACCCGACGCACCGGATAATCATTCAGAGGGACACGGATATAACCAAGTTTATCCGCATACTGCTGCTTCAACTCTTCCAATGTGGAGTCCTTTCCAATCTTGCCGTCGTCAGCTGAAGAAGCTTCTTCTGTAGCTGAACCTATCTCATCACTCCCATTCGAACCGGTTGCTGTGGTTTCTGTTACGGCAGCATTCGAGCTGCTTGTTTCTGATGAAGCAACTTCTGTACCGGAAGCAGACTCCGGCGATGACGTCTCTTTCGCTCCGCCACCACAAGCTGTCAGAATCGCTGCCAAACCAAGCATAACTGTGAACGTCTTTATCGTATAATTCCATTTCATCGTATAATCTTCCCCTATCGTATGTATATTCCTGAGAACCATTAACCTCTGCTCCAAGACTTGAACACTTACTTACAAAAATATCCTTTCATATAACATGCTTGATTCACACAATTGGATATGGTCTACATTCTATCATAAGTTAAAAACCGGTTGTATACGACGATATACCTGTGTCTAAAGCCTTTTACTAGGCGCGCATTAACTACCACCGCAACGCAAAAACACTGCCGCCCATATGGACAACAGTGTTCGTGAAGCGTAATTATTTGATCCCTTTAGCCTTCTCCATATGCTCTGACCGAATCTGAGGATCGGTGGAATTAACCGATGATAACAGAGCGTAGATCGCCTGGATATCTTTCTCTTGAAATACGGTTTCGGGAACCTCAGTCTCAAGTCGTTCCGTCTTGCGCTGAATCGTTTCCACCAATTCATGATCGTAGATGATCAGTTCATCCGAATTCACATACCTCACAGCAGGATCAACACTGATGCGGCATCGGTTGGTGAAGGTCACCATAGAGACGAGACGTACTCTTTTGTAGTCTCCAAGGTGTGCATGGATGGCTTCCACATGTGCACGATGCTGCATAAGTGGATTGTACATTTTGACCCGGCTGCTGCTGACCGACCAATTGGCCTCTCTTCTTCCGCCGCGAATCTCACCTGTCGTCAGATTTCGAGTTTCGATTACAAAGATTGCCCGAGGGCCGATCACGACATGATCAATCTGCGAATAACCGGAGCGTGACTTCGGATTGGTAACGAGCAGGTCGTTCAGCACTTTATATTGACTTGGAAGACCTATCAGCTGATCTGCTGTACTAGGCTCCTCCGGCTGGCGTATCCAATCCCCTTCCGCCTTTTTCTTGCGCTTACCACGGACCATACGCGGGGGAATGGTTGTCGTTGATGGTAACGCTGAAGCGGAGGCTGTAATCTGGTTCGCAAGCTCTGGTTGTGTCTTGAACAGAGACAGGATTTTCTTGAACATGGGCAAGCTCCGTTCTATTATAGTGTGGGTTACGGGTGACCATTACAGGAGGAATAACATCCTTTGACACATTCATTATGTAAACTTCTATTACTTATGTCGGATAAAGCGGGGTAAAAATAAAGGGAAAACGATCAAAATCTCTCCAATACGCAAAGTACATATGAACATTTAACCCATTTCGTGACTTTAGACGCATAAACAAGCCGCAAAATTGAAAAAAACAGCGCAACCCTTTCCTGAATAGAAAAAGAATACGCTGCTGTTCTCTTGGTTGTTAAGCCTGAAGATAATAGGTGTAGAGCACCTGAGTACCCTTCTCTTCCAGCCCATTATTCGCTATTTCCTGATACAGAGATTCGGCCAAAGCCAACCCAGGCGTTTTCATGCCCATCGCTTTTGCAGACTCCAGTGCAATTCCCATGTCTTTGATAAAATGTTTCACATAGAATCCAGGCTCATAATCGCCTGCGATCATGCGCGGACCGAGATTGCTGAGCGACCAGCTTCCGGCTGCACCGGTAGCAATGCTCTTCAGCACGGTCTCCGCGTCCAGACCAGACGTCTTGGCATAGGCAAGTGCTTCGCATACACCCATCATGCCAGAGGCAATGGCAATCTGGTTGCACATTTTGGTATGCTGCCCGGCTCCCGCCTTGCCTTGCAGCACAATGTTGGTGCCCATCTGCTCAAACAGCGGACGCACGGCTTCAAAGGCCTCCGAACTACCACCAACCATAATGGACAGCTTCGCGTTCTGCGCTCCGATATCACCGCCCGACACAGGTGCGTCCAGTGCATGCAGTCCTTTGGCTTCCGCAGCTTCAAAGATTCGTGCAGCCAGTAGCGGACTGGATGTTGTCATATCAATCAGATATGAACCCGGTTTGGCATTCGCTACGAGTCCATCCTCACCGAGATAACTCTCCTCTACATCTTTCGGATACCCCACCATCGTGATGATGACATCACACGCGGCAGCCAGTTTGCCTGGTGTGTCATGCCATACGGCACCCTCTTTCACCAACGCTTCCGCTTTGGCAGCAGTTCGCGTGTACACATGCAGAGGATACCCTGCTCTCTGGATGTGCCCAGCCATGCTTTTACCCATCACGCCTGTACCAATAAAGCCAACCTTAGTCTCTCCAGGTGCCTTCGTTGTATTTGTCATCGTAGGTTTCCTCCCTATTTCCCCTATTTCTCTATGCTTCGCTCAGTGCTTGTCTTCGACATTGCTATATCTGTATGTTAAAGCTTTCTGCGTAGTCCGTCCATATCGGTTACAGCTTTATGTGAAAAAATCTGAAAAAGGAATCAACTTCCCATATGCTGTACAACCTAACGTAAACTTCCTTCATTGGAAAGGAGGATTCGCATGAGTCGTGAAAAAGGTCAAATTACCATTTGGTTGTCCTTTTCCATCATTTTATTAAGTGCCGGACTGGTCTGCCATGTCTTGTCCATCCCAGCAATTCTCGAAGCTGGCGGCAGAGACGGATGGTTGTCTGTCGTGGCTGCTGCCCCTTTTTTCATGTTGTTTCTATGTATGATGTATATCATCATTCGGCGTGTACGTGGACAGCGATTAACAGATTGGATTACGCGAGAATTCGGTGCGGTCCCTTCCTGGATCTTCCGAATCTCCGCTTCCATTCTGCTGTTCACGCTTGGCACACATACGTTGTATGAGACAACCAACTGGACCGTATCCACGTATCTTCAATTCACACCTCCTTATGTTCTGGCAGGTGGCGGAGCACTGGTTGCTGCATGGGCAGCGGCTAAAGGCATACGCTCCATTGCGATGACTTCCAGTCTGCTGCTGCCCTTTGTCATTTTGCTTGGTTATTTTGTAATGTCCGCCAATATGAAATACAAAGACTACAGTCTATTGTTCCCGATTATGGAGAACGGCATGGGTCCCGTGTGGCGGGGCATGATCTACTCCTTAGCCGGGCTTATGGAAATCTGGATTCTTATGTTGTTCCAACATGAAGTCAAAGGCAAAATTCGTTGGTGGTATGTTCTAATCCTCGGCGTGTTTATGCTCAGTATGGCGATCGGTCCCACGATCGGAGCCATCGTGGAGTTTGGTCCTGAAGAAGCAGCCAAACAACGGAACAGTCCCTATGAGCAATGGAAACTTGTGAATATCGGCAAGCTGCTGCAACACGTTGATTTTCTATCCATCTATCAGTGGCTTAGTGGTTCCTTCGCAAGGGTGGCCATATCCATGTATCTCATCGTGGATCTGCTGAATTTCCGCAGACCGAAGAAACGATATATCGCGATTCTCACCATTACCGTCATCATGAGCTTCATGGCGATGCAATGGTGGCGCATTGATTACGTGGATTATTATGTGGACCATATTCAGTTCCCGGTCACGCTCGCTTATGTATCTATCGTTACCGTAATATTGACCATTGCCGCATTAATCCACAAAAAGGACAAGGAGGCTCCCAAACGTGCCGATCTCAACCCAACCCAAGAATAATCCTGACGTTGAACCGTTCCGAATGAACGAGCATAACCTGAATACCTTTTTTGCCGGATCTGATGATGTCATCATCAATAGTCATATGATCGGAGAACCTCCGATGCAACTCATTATGACCTATTGCAGCGGTATGGTAGATAGTGAAGCGATCTACGATATTATTCTCCCGGAACTCAAACGAACATATGAAAATACACACTTTATCCGTACATCCGATATTGAAAAGTGCATCAGCCTAGATTGGACCCGAATGGATCTGCAAGATCCGGCATTTGGAACTGAACTGATGTCTCTTCGTGTTTTTGAAGGCCATATGTTGATCTGTATTCCTTCCCTGCAAACCATGTGGAGTATTGATATATCTAACATCCCTACTCGGACACCGGAGGAATCGACCACCGAAGTTTCGATCCGCGGGGCAAGAGATGGGTTCATTGAACCACTTGCCGTTAATGTTGCCTTGATACGCACCCGTCTGCGTACCAACCAACTGGCCTGCAATATCGAACTGATCGGTACACGTTCTGCAACCAAGGTGGCATTGATGTATATCAAAAATATCGCCAATCCGGAGCTGATCGAAGACGTCCAGGATCGGTTGCGTAAGATTGAGACCGAACGCATCTTGACCGCCAACGAACTGGAAGAATTGCTGTCGCCTTCGAAGATTACTTTGTTTCCCGTCACCCATTATACGGGCAGGCCTGACTTTGCTGCAGAATGTCTCCTGAATGGACGTTTTATCCTCATTGTCGACGGCAATCCCAGCGCCATCATTGGGCCAGTCAATCTGTTTCTTTTGCTCAAATCCCCGGAGGATGCCAGCTTTCCCTTCTTGCCTGTGAACGTAGGACGGATGCTGCGCTTTCTTGGCCTGATGATCACCGTGTTCCTGCCCGGATTCTATATTGCGCTGACATCCTTTCATATGGATCAGATCCCCTTTCCTCTAGTCGCGACGATCTCGGTTGGACGCATGGGACTTCCGATGGAATCGGGAATGGAGATGTTTCTCATTATGCTGCTGATGGAGCTGTTCCGTGAGGCAGGGGTACGTTTGCCAAGTGCCATCGGCCAGACATTAACTGTCGTTGGAGGTCTGATTATCGGAGATTCCGCCATTCGAGCCGGCATGGTCTCTCCCCTCATGATTGTCATCATCGCAGTTACCGTCGTAGCTGGAGCAACCATTGTGAATCAGGTCATGACCAGTTCTGTGCTGATCCTGAGGTTCCTTTGTTTTGTCTTGGGGGCATCCCTCGGCATCTATGGGTTCATCCTGTCGTTGATTCTGTTCCTCATCTATCTGACCGATCTCAAATCATTTGGCATTCCGTATCTCACGCCGTTAACACCACTTCATTTCAAACAAGCGATAGCTTCATTATTCAAACTGCCAAAGGGGTTAGGTAAACGAAGACCCGTCTATCTTGAGACTCAAGAACCGCGTAAGAAAGGAAACGGACGATGAAACACTTGTTACAGCGATATATGCTAGGTCTGTTAAGCCTATCGATGTGCGTGATGACAAGTGGGTGCTGGAGTGCCTTTGAGATTCAACAGGTAGACTACGCCAAAGCCTTTGGGATTGATTATAAGGACGGCATGTATCATCTGTATGTACAAACGCTGGATTTTGCCAGTGTCGCCAAAAGTGAAAGTTCAACCAAAAGTGCAGATACACCGCCTGTATGGGTCGGACATGCCGAAGGGAAAACCATGAGTCTGGCGCTGAACGAACTGTTCCGTACGGCTCAATTACACATGGCTTGGGGGCATGTGACAGCCATCGTTATGGCCGAAGGTGTGCTGACCAGCAAACACATCAAAGAAGTGTTCGACATGCTGGGACGGTTCCCAGAATCCCGTTATACAACCTGGGTGTATGGAACACGAGAGCCTCTGGAGAAAATCCTGAGTGCAACGTCCATCTATAATATGTCGCCACTGGACAGCATTCTTCACAATCCACTTCCCACGTACATGGAAGAATCGTTGTACCCGCCTGTGCTTAGTTTTAAGCTCATTGCAACACATAATGATCCCGCTACCACGACGTATCTGCCGAGTCTTGCATTGAACGATACCCAGTGGGCTGAGAATGAGAAGAAACATGATTTGTTTCTGGTGGAAGGGGCCTTTTTTGAAAAGACTGGCTATGACTTTGAATACTTTCCACGCAGTCAGCTTCCCGGTTATCACTGGCTAATCAAAGACATGCGGCGGGCCCCTCTACTTGTCCAGAAGGATGGAACGATCTACGGGGCGCTCAGTGTAGGATTACCAAAGATCAAAATTAAACCTGTCATTCAGGGTGAAGACGTTACGTTCAACATTAATGCCCACTACCTCACTGCCCTGTACGAATACCTGGTGCCCACCTCTTATGAGGAGATGATCCAGATTAGTGAAGTGAAGTTACGGGAGCAGATCATGCAGACCTATCGTCACGGCCTTGAGCGTGGTGTGGATATTTACGGTCTTCAGGAGAAGCTGTATCGCAAAAATCCGAAACTCTGGCGTAAGTTATCCAACAATGGGAGCAAGATGATGCTTACCGAAGACTCGATTAAAGATCTGAAAATCCATCTCACCATCCCATATACAGGGAAATATAAAAGGAAAGTGTAGCCAGAATGTGAAACACCCCTTGTCCGGTATGGAACGACGGATAAGGGGTGTTTGTGTATATGGATGTAGTCCGTTTGTAGTTCGGATCATGCAGATCTATGACAGCGAAGTTTCCATTCCATAAGCCAGCCTGCTTCCTAATCCTCACTATCGAGAGATGAGTAGATGACGTGACCTTCGTCGTTCAACCCTTTTATGTCCCATATCATCTCGTGAATCGGCTGCTGGATTACCGCATACCACAACCTGCGGCTGGATTGATCGGAAGATGATTCCACGATTTCCGCTTCCAACCGTGAAGATGCCAGATTTGGTTCGTAGCGAATATGCACCTGGGTAATGTCAGCATCGTGGAGATACCCGTATATAATATAGATCATTTTGCCTTTAGACTCCTCGTATCCTGATATATGAGAAGAAAGCGGCTCGACCGGATTATCCTGCAGACCACCGCCCATTCTGGCCAGTTCGGAGAACCACATCTTTTGCTGGATCAAAGCAGGAGTCAGGTTATTCGTAGTGAGATCTTGATATAATACCAATTGTGTTCGCGGTTCAATAGTTGTAACTAGCTTCACCTGTTCTGGGGGAATGCCTTTTTCGCTTAAGATTGTGTCGATGTCCTGCGGACCACAAGAGCGTATCAAAAACAGAGCGACCAATACAAAGAACAACACGTACGCTACCCGTTGACGGTTGCTTGTCTTGGGCATAGATTAACCTCTCCTTAAAATTGAATCTCTATAAACAATTAATTATCGTAGAAATGGTATGTCAGATAGTACTGCCCCGAAGTAATCTACCAGCATCCATGCAACGATCCATAGCAATGGCAACTGCATGATCCAGTAAGGAAAGATGTATCTTTTCTCATGATAAGAAACCCAACCCGAAACCAAAGCCACAATAACACAGATTGGGTATGACATCAGTATATTGCCCTCCAAACGACTTGCCACCTGATACTCAGAAGGAGTGGGTGCAGCGAGCGACATTCCCATGGCAAATGCGATCAACGGCCAGATCAGTAATGTCAGACCATATATTAAGGTGAAAATCATGATATACAAAAAACTTCTTTCTTTACTTCTTGTTATATCTTTGCTCAACAATTGAACTCTCTCCCATGCGTTCATTTTATTTTAAAAAAACGGCCAACGGCCGCCTATTCTCTACTAACTTTCACTTCTTATAATAATGCATCACCCGCAACCGAGTAGTCAGGATTAAGGTCTGAGGAATGAGCACAAAGACAATATACATAAGTACAATTAGCCAAAGATGTGCGGCAAAATGTTCTGCACCGAATGATGGTTTCGGACGTTCAATCAAATACCACCAACACGGGATGGCAATAAACCATGTCAATCCCGTCGAGACGAACAAGTCTTTCACATCGCTCCACAGGAAGCAGAACAGCGCGACAAACAAAATGGGACCCGTCCACGAATCCAATATCGGTCCCCAGCTCTGGAAGACAAAGATAATGGCAGGATATAGAAGATTGATGGTCCAGCGCCATATGTTATTAGTATACAGATTCATTATTTTCCACCTCGCTACGTACCGTTGCAATTTCACGTGAAAATACAGGCTACAAAAATTTGCGGAGATATGTACTCTCGATTTTAAAAGGTTATTCAACTACATACTGGGAATGAAATGAAAAGAAGAAGCATGATTTTGGATATTATTGCTCATACTACCTTCAGGAAATTATCGAAGGAGTGACAGCATGAGGTTAAAAAGTATCATCGCCGTTGGAGCCGTGTTAACCTGCTCATCTCTGTTATGGGGCTGTGGTAATGGCACTGCGAATAATGCATCCCAGCAACAGAATGACACCGTTCGATCAGAGAGTTGGAGCGATCCCAAACGACTGGAAGCTTCCCATCTTGAGGCGCTTGAACGTATGGAGAAAGATCATATCCACCGAATGGTCTCGCTTAGCGCAAGTACAGATGGAGACAAAGTGATGACCACACTTGAACGGTCGAGCCAAAAGTTGGAGGAAATGCGACCACTCGCCGAAATGCTCCAACATGAAGGACATCCAGCATTAATACAGCGAATCCAGGACATGTCCGACGATATCCAAGGTTCCAAATCCGTCATTGCTGAGATGAAAAATCTGCCTCAGGACGGTAAAATTAAGATCCAGTCTGAGAACTCCGATTCCTTGCATCACATCAGCAGCTTCCGTGATTACCACCAGTATATCCAGGGACAAGTGCAATCTTTAGACGGTAAATCTACGCAAATGTCCCACTAACCCTAAAGATAGTTCAGAGAATCGTTACAGTCGGAATACGATAATCCGATGGTTAACGGTTCTTTTTTATTAACTTTATATTGTTATCCCTATACTACAGCTTCATTCCACCCACAACGATACCCAGATGAACATGCTAAACAGCAAGACTGGCGCAAGTGCTCCTGTGGCTAATATGATCCAAAGTGTCGCGGGTTTGATCCTTTGGCAGTATGTATCAACCTTGCGCATCCGATCTTTGCGCCACTTGGCGAACCTGAGCTGTCTGACCATCCGACTCAGAACTATTTGCCGCTGCTCGCCCTCTTCGAATTCATCGATCGCACGCCGCAACTCCTCGTATAATTGAGCCTCTTCCTGCCCAGCTACTGTAGGTGTAATCATCTGATCCTTCCTTCCATGAGAACATTATTGAGATATAGCCACTACTTAAATAACACATTACAGACCTTCAAAGTTTGAAGTTTTTCAAAAAAATGAACAACCCAAAAAGCCCGGACATAGCCCGGACTTCGTAGAATCATGCTAGAACTATTTAACTGAGTGCTATTTAGCTCGCGTTAGCAATCAATGTATTCAGGCATACTGCACCCTGTGCGCGCACATTAACGACAATAATCGGCGTTTCCAGCATGTCGTGCATCCAGGACATATACTCTTCTACTTTTTCGTTCGGAAGGATCGTCAGAATAACCCCTGCGAATCCACCACCATGAATACGACAAGCGCCATCACCCAGGTTTTGCAGATAATTCTCGGTCAGTGCCAGCGCGATGCCAATCTCCTGTTCCTTCACAGCACCACTCTGATATACATTCTGCAGCCACTTCCATGATGAGTTACCGGACGCCGTAATCAGTTTCAAGAAATCAGCAAAACGTCCATCACGCAACGCCTGAACCTGACCATCGACACGATTGTTTTCCTCCAGGAAATGAAGCGCACGCAGCACGGCACGATCCCCAGCAGCTTCACGAACCTTCTTGAGGTTGGCGTAGATTGCGTCAGCTGTAATTTCCCGAACATACTCACTACCCAGCGCCTGAGCAACCGCTCTCATCTCATATGGCACAGCAGCGTAATCTTCCGTCAGATCGGCGTGGTTACCACCTGTATTCACAATGACCAATGAGTAACCGTTCTGTTGGAAATTCCATTGAACAGGCTCGATAACCGGCTGTGCAGGATTCTCAAAATCAATGGCAATCAGTCCGCCGTACGCACAAGCCATCTGATCCAGCAGACCGGAAGGTTTGTTCCAATAGTGATTCTCCGCATACTGACCGATTTTGGCCAAGGTGACAACATCCAGTGCTCCATCATTATAGAAGTGATTCAAAATCGTACAGATCAGCATCTCAAATGACGCCGATGAACTGAGTCCTGATGCCGAGAATACGTTACTGGAGATGTACGCTTGGAAGCCGCCAACCTGGTGTCCAAACTCTCCGAATCCCGCAGCCATACCGCGAATCAATGCTGTTGTGCCATCGTCTTCCGTATTTGGCGTGAGATCCGTGAGATCGATTACATATTTCTTGTCGTAGCCTTCCGAATAAAAAGTAATAACCGATTCTGCCGTTGGCGCAGCCACCGCAAGTGTATCCAGCGTGATGCTGCCCGCCAGCACTTTACCATGGTTATGATCCGTATGATTGCCGCCAATCTCGCTGCGTCCTGCTGCGCTGAACAACTTGCTTCCCTCTTGCGGGCCGAAGTACTCTTCGAACGTTGCGTTCAGCTTTGTGTAACGTGCAGTCTGTTCTTCTACTTGTGATTGTCCATACATTTGAGCAAGCAACGCTTGGCCCTCCGTGGATTGGATCAGATTCAATGGTTGTGTCGTCATTAATAATCCTCCTATGGATATGCAGCTTTTATTTTTAGACTGTTGGTGAACATGGTTGTTGTGTCTGTTTCATGCCTTATTCCTCTCCCATTATCTCAGCTTCGTAGCGGAAAAGGTAGGGTAGAATTGAAAGTTTGTAAGCGTTTTGTGAAGTTATTTGTTGTAAAAATAGGATTGAAAACCATTTTAGAATAACTTAAATTTGGTTTAAGTAAACACACATTATCTTCCAATCTTAAATTTGCTATGCTTTACATCTTATTGATGGAGGGAACGATGAAAATCAAATCGAACTATACCAAGTTATTTGGTGCATTTTCGCTTACATTTTTGGGTGATGGACTTACACTCGCTGCGGTTCCTTGGCTCATATCAACCCTTACAAGCAATACACTGTATGCTTCTGTCACCATGACGGCACTTCGTTTACCCTGGCTACTATTCAGTCTTCCTGTAGGTGTCCTCATCGACCGTTACTCACGCAAACATATGCTGATTGGGGCAGGCTTTACGCGAATGATCCTTCTGCTTGGACTGACGTTATGCATCTGGGGAGGATGGGTGAGCATTCCGATTCTAGCTCTGTTCATGTTTGGGATTGGCCTGAGCCGAGTTGTATTCGACAGTACGGTGCAGACGGTCATCCCACAACTTGTAGATCAAAGTAAATTGGAGAAAGCGAATGGGCAGTTCACCGCCGGACAGTTAATCACAAGTGATATTCTGGGCGTTGCTCTGGGAGGGTTTATCATAACCCTGCATATTGTATTTCCTTTTGCCATAGACGCCGTAACGGCTGTAGTTGCTCTGCTTTTTTTAATCAGTTTGAAGGGAAACTTCTACCCCGGGGATACGGAAACAACCAAGAAGGAAGTTCGCCCGATGAAGAATTGGAAACGTGAGATGTGGTCCGGTATTCAATATGTCTATCATGATCGTTTTCTCCGCGGATTAGCCATTCTGTCTGTCACCGTTACGCTGATGTATTCGATCATTCTGGCTACTCAGATTTTCTTTGTACGAGATGTGCTTCAGTTGGATGCTTTTGCATTTGGTATCCTCATCTCCATTGCAACAATCGGCAGCATTGTAGGGAGCCAGGCTGTTGCTTATATGCGTAAGAAATGGAGTACAAAACAATTGATTATCTCCTCCATTTTGTGCATGGGAATCATCTACGGTGTGGTGGGTCTAACTACAAATGCATATATGGTAGGCGGACTGTACTTCTGTGCTGCATTTTTCATTATTGTCTACAATGTTACCCGTTCCTCCATCCTGCAACGTTCCGTTCCTAATGAGATGCTTGGCCGGGTCGGAAGTGTGTTTCGCTTTTTGTCCTTTGGGATCAGTGCCATTGGTACGCTTCTCGGCGGATTATTGGTGCGGGTTAGTGAAACAACATTTGATCGTGTATTCTCGCTGCAACTCCCTTATCTCTTGTTAAGCCTGATCTATCTCCTGTCTGCTCTGATATTCGCAATGAAGTTGCAGAATCATTCAGAGAGCCAGCAGCGTAACATCAACGCTTGACTGTTACGTTAGGTCATACCTGATAATGATCTCAAGCTTACATGAAGGAGAGATTAAGGATGAAGATTACCGCGTTACGTTCAGATCAAATCTATGAGGAGATCATGCAAGCTGCACCTGATGAGAAATTGGAGTTATACCGCGAACGAATGATGAGTCCATTCATGAACAAATGGAACATTCAACAGATCCCGTTTCGCTCTCAAGAGCCTCACGGCTTCGATGTGATCATGATGAATAACTTTATGAATATCGCTCCCGCAGATATCACACCTGAGATTAACGAATCGTTAGCAGAGATTTCGTCTGAAACATTTTGGCAACAGTGTCATGAAGCTGTTTGTACGAGTCTATCCACCTTTACAGATCACGGGATTGAGCTATTGGTCTCCGAATATCTATATACGATTTTATTAGGCGACAAGAACAGTCCTTCACTCACCATGAACGAAGGCATCAGCGGAGATGGTGGAATCCCGGGTTATATTATTGCGAACCTGATCCCCAATAGGTATACTCTACCTCGTATGCAATCCGTGTTAGCCCATGAATGCAATCATAACGTAAGGTATCAATATATCCAGTGGAATCCACAGATTACGCTTGGGGAAATGGTTGTTAGTGAGGGGTTGGCCGAGAGCTTTGCGACATCCCTGTATGGAGAAGAGTTGCTAGGCCCCTGGGTAGCTAAAACGGATATGGAGACTTTGAATAAAGTAATCAAACCGAAGATGAAAGACCAGTTGCATGTCACCGGTTTTGACCAAATTAATCCGTATCTATACGGCGATGAACTTGCCAAACTGCAAAATTTCACGCCCGTAGGTATGCCCTATGCGGCTGGCTATGCCTGCGGTTATCACTTAATTCAATATTATCTGAACAAAACAGGTACACCGATTACCGAAGCAACCATCACTCCGGCAAGTGTCATCCTTGCTGAAACAAAGGAATTTTGGAATGAAGACACCCTATTTCACCGTTAAAGATATCATTCAGATTACTGGCATCACCAAACGCGCATTACATTATTATGATAAAACGGATCTATTGAAACCGAGCAAAGTCGAGGACAACGGCTATCGCTATTACGATCAAGAGGCACTCGGGAATCTGCAGATGATTCTGTTGTTCAAAGAAATGAATTTCTCATTAAAAGACATTGCGGCCATGATGCAACTTTCCAAAGAAGAACAAAAAGATATCCTAAGAGAGCACCGCAGCACACTCGTTCAACGCAAACAAAAGCTCGAAGCCATCATCCATCAATTGGATGAGTATGTAGATGGGAAAGATATCTCTCATCTTCATCTGTTTGACGACTCTTCCATTCTGTCCATTCAAGAACAATATGAATCCGAGGCGAAGTTTGTATATGGAGATACCGAGAAATATCAGGAATTCGAAGCTAATGTGAGCCAGCTGTCTGTGGAAGAACAAGAAAAAGTCTACCAGCAGTTCTCGGTCAACATGGAGCAGGTATTTCGGGAGTTGGCGAAACATCAGGATCTGTCCCCTGCTTCTGGTGAGGTGCAATCGTTAGTGTATGAATGGAAGAGTTGTCTGGAACAGTTTATGGTCTGTGATGATGAGATTCTGAGATGTATTGCAGAAGCCTATACGACGGATCGTCGCTATGCGGGTTATTTCGATCAGTTTAGTGATGGGGATTTTTTGAGATTTTTGTATGAAGCGATTATGGTTTATGTGGAGAGTAAAGAAGTATAGTCTCTTCTAAAATTTTCAAATGTGGAGATACTCAGCTTTTAGGCCAACATGCATAGTAGTATGAGTCAACCTATAAACCCCGGACGCACATGCATCCGGGTGTCTAATTTAAAAACTAAATTATTTTGTGAACCTACATATTTGTTCATTATGTCTCTCCTCATCTTTATGCATTATTATATTGAAATTATACATATTTTTCCCAAAAACCTAATAGCAGTCCTTACTAGTCCAGCTACAGCTGAGTTTTTTTGAAGATTTTAGCGAGATTGATTAGTATGATCAACTCTTCTAGTTCTTACGGATAAGGCAACCTTGTTGTTAATTATCCTTACAGCCTAATTCAGAATCTCTCATTCATTCCTTTTATAAATTTCTTTTCGATCTGAATCTAACCCGATTACTTGTTCCAAACCAATCTCTTGTTCGCCAATTTCAACGACTTGAATATCCAAAAAACTCCTTTTCGTCGAACTAAGTTTAAAAAAAACATTATTCTGATTAACATATGTTACAAGGATCGTATCAATTCCTTGATCATTTACAGTACCAGCTGTTACAACATATCGCTTATTGGCGTTATTAAAATCTCCAGTTGCCATAATATTTGTAACACGAGACTCGTTGTCTATCATTACTTCCTCTGTACGAGAAATTTCTATTTCACCATTAACTTTCTCCAAATACGCAATTCCTTCATAGTCGATCTCGTCAAGTTTATAGGTATAATGAACAAAATAATTTTGACTTAGTTCTTTTATATTTTTTAGATCAGTAATCAAAAACTGACTCATGTTATCCACATCTTTATTAATATAAGATTCAAGTTTTTGCGATATCTTTTCCATATTCCCATTTTCAGATTTCACAGGTCTTTCTTTAACTGTATTAATGTCAGTAGAATCACACCCCGATAATAATATAAAAAAAACAAAAATAATCGAAATCAATCTGAATTTTACAAACATATTTATTAAACTCCTTAATATATAAATAGATTAAATAGGTAATTATATTTAAAATATAATTACCTATTTTTTTCAGAAGTTACTTATATTCTCCCGCAAACTTCATTACTTCGGACCAACCGTCCACTTCTGTTATAGCATACTGGTGCCACTGTTGCCCTGTATCCACGTTAACACTCAGTACACCCCAAGTCGCACTAAAGGATTTTGTAACCTTAAAAATTGCATCTGCATAACCTTGTATTTTTCCGTTTGTTCCACTTCCCTTTTTACTTGTATTATTCATGCTCTCAGATTGAACTTGTACCGCCCCTGCACTTGATGAGCTTCCTGTATCTTTTACTGGAGCAACACTAAAGTTATATTCAGGAGATGTATTTGGATTCTTTACTACACCGTACCACTGCCAAGTAAATAAATCTTGAATTTTAGAGTGACTACCTGGAGAAGAGAAACTCCATTCCGTTCTACTTGTATACTGTAAAGTCTTACCACTTGGCCATAAGCCGCCATAATCATAATATATTTTGTTGAATTCCCGATCTATACAAGATGTTTTATTCCAAGGTCCCACTATATTTGGCGTCGCTCCTGTTGGAGTACAGCCGTCAAAAGGTGAACTTGCTAGATTTATACTTCCATTACTTTCATTATAGTATCCGTTTTCAATCTCTATTTTCTCTTCTGGAGAAAAAACGGAAGTCACCTTTTCTGGATCATCTTCAATAGTATTAGTAATGAAATTAACTGAACTGCCGTCAGGATATTCTACTTTAAATGTTTGTTGAGAAAATTGATTGGCAGATAAATAGTTTTTAGATAGATTCCGCAGATCAGTAATACCTTCACTTCTTAGCTTAATATCCGATAACAAAGCACTCTTAACAGCTTCTTCTTCTAAGGATAATACTCGCTCTCTGAAATCGTCAGTATTTAATCTTATATAATCATCGTTAATTGAGGTAGTAATTTGTTCATTATCTAAACTATATTCAATATTGTGCTTTTCCATCTCTTTTACTATTTTGTCCAATTTAGCATAGTACACAGCATCATCATAGCTCAAAGACGGGTCCTCAAGAAGTTTATTTAGAAGAGATTCATCATAAGTATCTAAATTGATATTTAGCGAGCCTACCCTCACCATGTTTCCGCTATTATCCCCATAAACGGAAGTAGACAACCCAAATACTAATATAAACGTTGTTATTACAGATAATAACTTTTTCATACACAAAAACTCCTTTTTATTGTTTTTATACGCCCTCTGTCCTCCTTATACATCAAAATAATTCATAATATACCAAATAATCATATCATTACCTTAAAAATATTACAATATTTCTCTTTTATTATAATTATTTTACAATTAAACCCCTTATATATTCATATACCAAATAGGTTGCCACGACTTCAGATACTCTCTGATTTCGAAGCAACCATCTTTTCACTCTATTCTAATGTCCACGTTCAAAATACCCATGCAACCGATACAGACATATTTCCCTTGTCCAGCGATACAACACCGCCTGTTCCTCCGCATCCTTCACCTGCACATTCAGTGAGAACACGCCATCTTCGAATCGCGTCATGCTGCCCTTTGCCCCACTCCACATGGACATCGGCATGTCGATAATCAGTTTCTCAATCTGTGTTGCCGTCTTCTCATTCCATTCCCATAGCGCAAGTTTACCTTTGTCCGAAAAGTCTTTCCGTTTCCGGTACTCCTTCTCCGTCAGGTACGTATGGAAGAACCTTGCCATCTCTCCCGGTGTGATCGGGTCCATCCAGTGCGCTTCTCCCCGCTCCAGCATGTACAGCAGCACGATCATCTTGTAGCTTTTGTTCATGACCGTCTTCTCCACATCACGCAGCCAAGCCTCGTGCCGGACGTACATCTCTCCCTCATATGGGGTCAGCAGCTCTGCCCAATACAGAAACCCAACATAGGAACCGAATTCGCTCCGATACCCGACACTCTTCGAACGCCCCATGAGGTGCAACTCCAGATACGTCGGAATACGTCCCATCTCTCGTTTCACATCCAGAAAATCCTGATGCAGCTTCTCACGGCGCGGTAACCGTTTGCGGCTCAGCTCCTGAAGCAGATTCACCACTCGGGTCTCCAGATGAATCCCACAGTTGTCTGGAACTTCCGGCACAGCCGAATCCCGGTCTTTCGCGGTTCCCTCCAACTCCCCGCGCACGTCCAGAAGACTCAGCTTCACATCCGCGTTCCGGTAGTTTCCGATCAGGTCGATGATGACACAATGTGATTTGCCTTCCGCCAGCCGCAGGCCACGCCCCACCTGCTGTGTAAACACCGTGAGCGACTCGGTTGGACGCACGAACAATAGCGTATCTACACGTGGAATATCCGTCCCTTCGTTGAACAGATCCACCGTCAGCACAACCTCCAGCTCACCCGCCTCAAGCTGGCGAATGGCTTCCTCCCGCGACATCTCCGATGTGCGCGAATGCAGACTGAGCACCTTCACGCCCTGACTGCGAAAATACGCAGCCAAATAGTCCGCCTGCCGGATCGACGAGCAAAAGCCAATCGTTCTCGTCTGCTTGTGCCGCCGCCAAGCTTCATAAATGGTCTCCACATGCTCCTCTTGCAACTGAACAGCCATGAGCTGTTCTTCATCATACTTCGTCCCGATCCAGCGAATCTGCGAATAATCCGTGTCGTCGAATACCCCGTAATATTGAAATGGCGCCAGCCAACCTCGCCGGATCGCTTCAATAAAATGCATCTGGTACGCCACATTCCCATCACAGAGCGCATACACATCCTTGCCATCCAGCCGATCCGGGGTAGCCGTGATGCCCAGCAAGAACTTAGGCTGAAAATGCTCAATCACCGACATGTACGTCTTCGCCGCCGCATGATGGAACTCATCCACCACGATCAGATCAAAGGCATCCACCGCAAACCCATCCCGGTGCTTCTGCATACTAAGCGTAAAGATCGAAGCATACACACAATCTGCCGTTCCATCTTTATGCTGTCCGTTATATATCCCATGAGTACGCTCTGGCATGATCCGCTGAAAAGACTTCTTCGCCTGGAACAAGATCTCTTCCCGATGCGCTACAAACAACACCCTCTTGAACCGCTGGGCAAAGAAACCCGCCAGATACGTTTTGCCAAGCCCGGTCGCCATCACGACCATCGCTTTGTCGTACTGCTCCTCCATCGTGCCATGGAGTGCTTCAAGCGCATCCAACTGCGCCAAACGCGGCTGGATCGGCACAAGCAACAGCTCGGCGGCTTCTTCCTCTTTGTCCTCAGGTAGACCTGTGCCAAATTCCGCTTCTTCCATCTCCGTGATCCGCTGGATCATCTCCGGGTTCTTCTGGTGATACTTTCGGTACTCTTCCTCATACAGCGCAATTGAATCCAGGTTCACCGGCAAGGTTGTCTCGTGGTAGAAGCTCTGCATGAACTTGTCCAACGCCGACTGGAACGTATACGGCTCCGCCTCCGCATTCATCGCCAGATTCCATTCATATCCCGTCTTGAGCGCCGTGAACGAAAAGTTAGACGAGCCGACAATCAGCAGTCCTTCACCATTATCATGATCGAACAGATACGCTTTTGGGTGAAAAGAAGTGCCCATACTTCGCCACAGCCGCACTTCAATTCGTGTATCAACCTCACAGAGCGCCCGCAGTCCTTCCGGCTGCGTGATATACAGATAGTCTCCCGCAAGCATCCTTACTTCTGCCCCACGTTCTGCCGCCCGCTTTAAGTGCGGCGCAAGCAGTTTCACCCCGGACTGCATAATAAAGGACGTCATAATATAAATCCCGGATGCATGCTGCATCCGGGCAATCAGTTCGTCTGCCAAGTTATCTGTAATGAGTTTAACGTTAAGCTTCGTCGACATCGATCAGATACACCCGTTCCTCGAATCCACCACGCGCCTCGGCTTTGTCTGCCCGCAGCTTGTCTAGCTGTGCCGCATTCGCACCATGCACCTCCGCCAGCGCCCGGATCACCTCCAGCATGTCAGCCAGTTCTTCTAGGGCTTCCTGATCACTCGCTGCATTTACGTACTCATCCGATTCTTCTTGCAACTTCGTTCTTAATTCTTGCTTATACTCCTCCGGGTCCAGAATACGTGTGCGGCATTCCTTACCACTGGATGTGATAATATGCGGAATCTTGTCCCGCACCAATTTGTTGTATGTAGGCATGTAGTATAACATCCTTTCTGCTCTGAGAACCTTCAAGCCTCGCGCCAGAATCTCCCTTTTTTCCATTATACCATTTGCTATGGGGAGGGATGGGTGGATTTTGTAAAGTGGTTGGGATGGAATGAGGAGATAAAAATAACCCATGACTACTCGTATTCGAGTTGAAATGGGCTTTCGGTAATTCGTAATGTCTAATTGTTCGGCATCTAGTTCCGGTACAGAGGTTTCTAAGCCAACAGTTTTGAGACAATAGCATTCATATTCATTGTTTCTTTATCAATCTCCACCAAGCAAGTGTCATCATCCATAGCTGGTTCATAACCGATTCTAACCTTCTCAATTGCATACTTGTTCTTAATATCAAGAATATACTCTATTAATTTCTGAGCTTTTAACATCGTCTCTGGATTTTCTCCGCTGAACAATTCCTCTTCAGGAAAATTAATTACAATATCTCCAGATTCCTCATCAAATGAAAATACAATCATCACGTCGTTAAAGGTATGACCCAGGTTAAGCTGAGAATATAACATATTCCCCGTTCCCTTAGAAGAAAGAACCTCTTCAAGGCTCTCTATTTGCTGAAATTCAATATCGTTTTCACTACGGTTATCATAAAAGTGAGAACTTTTGATCTGATCCGCCTGAATGTTCAAATCATTCTTAATGAATGGATCTAGCCTGTTTTTGTTAAAATCAATTAAAATGATTTCTAAACTTTCCAGAGTACACACCCTCTAACATCAGGTAATTCTTCATATCACATCAATTCGGTATTGTAGGCGGATGCAGTAGCTTATGTTCCAACCCAAACCATTGCTCAATATGGTTACATAACAATGGGATGTCTTGAATCGCTTGCTCACAGATTTCTTTATATGAATCTTGAAGCACTTCCTCAAGTTCCAAATTCACCTGATATGCCTCAGTTTGTTTCGCATGGTATACTTCAGCAGGCTTAATAACGTAATTTTTATTTTTGGTTATAGGACTTACATAGATCGTCCACTCAAGGTTGCCCTTAAAGTGCTTAATACAATGCTTTAAATGCTCGTAAAGCTGATCAGCGTTGTGGAATCTAAAATAAAAACCCGCAGGTTTCTCATATATCCGATTCGGATTATACATCTCTGTTCTATTCCATTCATACGAACCTAATTTGGCCAAGGTATACGCCATAAGTTCCGGTGCAAGCACCTCTTCTTTGTTCTTCATATAAATACTTTTTGACACCATGCCACCCACTTGAGAGTCCGTTTATTCATTTGTTGAAAACTATGTTTTCCTGATTACTTTCAATGATCTTATTTTTAATCCTCCATTGATTGGATCGCATATTCTATGTCTTGCTCCATATCCAGATCAGGATACTTCTTTTGCAATTGAAGAAGACAATCTATAAATGCCCTACTTTGGAATTCAGAAGATAGATCTTCAAATATCTCACTGAGCCAATATAAATCTTTTTCTCCACATTGATTTAGAAATGATATGGCACTTTGCTCATTATCTTTTAGAATGTCTACCATCTCATTCCATATCGTTTGAATAGCAGGATCGTCGGGGTGTAAATCTTTTCTCTTCTTTATTAATGAGATAACTTTTTCACTGTAGTCTACCATGTTTTACTCTCCTCACGGTTGTCTTGAATTATCTGGAGTAATCGTTCCGATCTGTCCATCGTTCTTGATTACGCCTACTCTAACGTTATTATAGTTTCCAAACATCCATTCACCGTCACCCTTAACTCTATTCTCAGGCAGATTTGCTACATGCTCACCTGACTTTTTGATATCTTCCGATGTCCACTCCTTAGGGAACCATGCTTGGCCCTCTCCACTTCGCTTTGCTTTATTTTTGTGATTAGGTATATTACCAACCCGTACACCGTTCTCATATTCTTTAGTAATGTTAAATGCGATCTTATTTTTAAGTAAGTAATTAATATTATCTTGACCGTGACCACCATTGATCAATCTATTTTTAGAATTGAAATCCCCAAGTGAAGCATGGTTAATTCTTTCATTACTTACTGTAATTCTTCCACCGATCATACCTTTTGGGAATCCTAATCCTTCTTTCGGAACCTTATAACCCCTATTATACATTCCTGTAAAAGCCAACACGAGCTTAGCAGTCTGTAGACCTCCTATAGAAACTGCTGCTTGCCATGCTGGTATGGATTCTCCAGTTACGGGATGATGACCTTCCTTAAATGCACTGATCTGTTCATCGTATATATCTCCACCACTAGACTCCGGTTGCTTCGGTCCAGCTCTCATTTCTTCATAGGTGCCACCCTGTTCCCAGTACTTAACAAACTCCTTTTGCCCTGGCATACCATCCTCCGCTTCACTCGCAGGCATGTTAACTCCAAACAAAGGATTATATACCATTCGTCTTTGTTCTTCTGTGTTACTTATATTATGGTTTATCATTGTATGGGCAGCAATCTGTCCAGCAACGGCTCCCAAGCTCACCTGTTCCTGATCTGCTTGTTCGAATCTCTCGGCAATCGCGAACAGATCTTGGGATGACTTAACCATACTTTCCAGTGCTCGATCCAGAACAGAACCTGATTGCTGAAAATCGTAGAAAAATCGTTCTTGCGTTGCTCCCGCCCACTGAGACTGGATGAATCCGATCCGTGCGGTCAGGTCATTACGTATACCCTCCAACTGCTGCCTACCCTGCTCGATCTGTCTGGATACATGCAGCAGCTGCTCTGGTGTTACTTTAATTGTACTCATATCATTCTCCGCGTTTGAAATAGGATTTTACCATGTTAGCAGAAGCTTGATGTATATACATCATTCTAACATCCTGATTTTTCCTTTCCCACCATAACAATATTTCCAACAACGTACTTCATAGGTCCTAATTCAAAGGAAATCTTCTTAATCTCTTGATTTAATAGAAAATAATTAACAAACACACCAACGGGCACGCCGTCAACAATGCCGCTGTAAAACTGATCTGTGCCGCGACTCGTCCTCCGGTAAACTCTTGCCGTAAAAAGAACATCCAGATCGAGAGGTACGTAGCGCCTAGTGGGAATGAAATTATCCCGCTAAACGTACTAGGTTCCATATACCCAGTCATCATGCTTTTACCAATTAGGATTAGAGTAACCAATTCCAATATAGATAATATGAATAACACGATAGCAATTACTCTTTTCAAAATGTACACCTACTTTCCCGATGCAAAGCAAAGAAAATCCTTTGTAATCTCTGCATCATATCCTTTATTTGGATGATGCCATCTTGTAAGCGTAACACAGATAAATCAAACATTTAACCCAAATGATCAATTAAAAAAACATCTTACTCTGATGAATCATCCTTCAATCGAGTGGCTAACTCGTCCAATATCTCTTCTGTTCGGTGAAGAAGCTTTTCGATGTTGTTCAGTTCTATTGGCTGGTCATATAGATAATCAGCTTGGGATGACATATGTTGCATAGTACCGATGAACAAAGCGATATCCAATCCAGGTTCAGTGTCCGTATGCACTAAAGGTAAGATTTCGTTCATGGTAAGTTCCTTAGGTGGATGAACTGAATGATACTTATGGATATAAAGCGCCTTAATCATGGAGGCTAGAGCCCAATCACATAGAATTAGGCAGACTTTAAACTGACTGTGATTACGCATGATAGCGGCAAGTTTGAGATGATACATAGCATGTTGGTGATAGTCCGTTACTGTATTATGTAGCATGTGGTAAGCAGGAGCGTGTTTGAACTTGGCTGGTATGAAGTTATCATGGTCTTGCGAACGTAGGGTAAAATCTACTTGGTGATTACAATGTGCTTCGGTTATGGACCAATTTCTTGCCATTGTCATCCCTCCAAAGAGTTAATACCAGTATTATACATTAAAATGATACCTATAGTAATCAAATAAATTATTTGTATTCTTCGTTTGGTGTTTACCTTGAGGAAACTTGTCTACACTTTTGAACATAGAGAGGTGAATACCATGAACGAGGACAGAGAAGTTTTGAAGCTAGTCGGAGCCAGAATTCGCGCACTACGCAAAGAAAGAGGATATTCACAGGAATCCCTCGGAGAAAAAGGTGGATTTCATTTTTCATACATAGGACAGATCGAACGTGGAGAAAAGAATGTTTCTTTGGTGAACTTGGCAAAGATCGCTGAGTCACTTGAAGTAAACTTAATACAGCTTTTCGCTTATGTAGACGAGGATTTTCATTTCACAGAGTCAGAAGTAGTTATACAGGAGATTTTAGAAATGTTAAGAGATGCCTCCCCTGACAGTATTCAACTAACCAAAAATGTGATACGTGAAATATTAAAGTGATCTTGAACATAAAAATAACAAAGGCAAGGCAGCTTACAAGCTGCTTCGCCTTTGTTTCACCGTCATTTTATTGAGGTCATTCAGATAGCTTTCGTTTTTCTACAAGTAGGGTAGCTACTACATCCCCAAAATTCCGCCCCAGCTTTATTCTTACGTTTAACCATTAAAGAACCACAACTACATTTGATATTAGATAATGTCTTAGATGACGCTTGCTCGTTCTTAATCGGTGCAATTTTCATTTTTCTATTGGATGGCACCCATTTACCCCAACTGCGTAGCTTGCTGTCTACTAAACCACCGTGCCAATAATCCACTTTGAATTGATCGGCTTCTTTTCTTGCTGGGCCCGTAAGATCAGATGTGGTTACGATTAAAGTCAAAATACAGTCATGATTCCTTTTCGCACCTACCAGTTCACGAACAGTCATTACTTGCACCTTATTATGATCGGCATAACATTTGGCTTGGACTGCTGTTTTTTCACCGCGCTTATCCGTAATAACAAGATCTACTCCTCCATCTTTACCCCCAACGCCAACTTCTTTTACGGTATAACCGTTGTCTCTAAAATAGAGTGTAAGTAAGCGTTCGAACTCTGCTCCGGTCATTTTATCTAGTGGTAAAGTTAGAATCACTTCGTCTGATCTGCACGTAGAGGAAGCACGATTAAATCCGCTACTCACAGGTTTTTTAGTAGTCTGTTTCTTCCGTGGGTTGGACTTTTTTCTTTTTTTCTTTTTAGAAGGCTGTAATAGTCCAGCAACAACTGATAATGTAACAACAACAATAATGAGCCATATTATTTCATTCATTCACTGATTCTCCTTAGATAGCATTCATACTTTTAAGCCGCATTTGCTGTTATGATATGTGCCCTCTCCACGTCACTCTTCTCATTTTCAACACTCGTATATGTATTCGACTCAAATGAACCTTTTATCAAATCTTTATATGTTTCAGCGCGAACTAACGATAGTACGATTTGTAATAAAGAAGATTCGTCTCTAATTAACAATTTCAGTAGTATATCTTCGAATGAGTTCTCCTAAAGTATTTTCTTTCTGTAACGGACTGCAAGGTACAGTTTGTTAGATCTTCCAACAATAAAGGTTAATACGGAATTCCCAAAAAGTTCGAATTTTAGCGATAGTCTTTCTTTTCTCCTATACGTCTGCCATCGTATTCTCCCCCTCTTTACCTTAACTACATAACATAGAGGCTTAGCCACCGTACCGTAATTTCTCCTGTTTATTTTCTTCAACCGAATGTTTCATCTCTTTTTAATTACCATACCTTAAAGGGATCATTTAAGAATGTCTCTTTAATGGAAATCACCTAGCATACTGCTCGATAGAGCAATATGCTGAGCCCGACAAACAATAGGCGTCGTCGGTTTTTTTTCATTATTGGTTTCCTTGGAGACGTAACGGAATGCTTTCACTAAACAGAGATCCACCTGCTGGTGTTTGAAGTCTAATTACCAAGTCGGTTTGTTGTATAGTTCCAGTTTTCGGAATCATGACGGCAGGTATATCAGTCCGCGTATTGCGATAAACGCGCGAAGTTGTATTTAGCACCCCTTTCTCGGTATATGCATCGAAATCAGGACTTTCAAATCCATCGACCCGGAATTTCAGATAATCATAAGTGTTATATTTCTTAGGATCTTTGTTAAATACCGTTTTACCTTTGAAATACAGGACGTAACTGTTCTTCTGATCTTTGACCATCAAGTTATTGACATCAGGTCGGTTATTGAACCATTTGAGCGTATTGATTGGCGCAATCAACCCAAGATTTGGATCGTTAGGGTCAGCAAGATCAATCGCGATAAGAGCCTCCAGCTTACCTTGATACAGTCCATCTTTCGATGTGATTGTCATTTTACTCTCATCCCACATATCCTCGATCGACGCCTTGCCAGCACGTTTCCAATCGGATTCCGGAGTAACCCACATCTCTGGCATCACGGTAAAGATGTTCGTACCATGCCATGCGATTTCAGCATTCCCGACCGCATATTTATCGACATCGAGGTTAGCTCCAGTATTTTTGGAGAGAATGCGCTCGATCAGAACAACAGCCTGCGCACGTGTAGTCAGTCCTTTTGGAGCGAGCTGTCCTTTACCGACACCTTGGATCAGGCCCGCTTTCGTTGCCAGGTATATCCATTTGTCATTTTCTTTAGTTATTTCTCCGATCGCACGAGCTGCCATACGGGCCATTTCATCACGCGTCATTACTTTGTTCCATCCAGCGTCGTTGTTTGAGAAATCGGCACTTGCATACAATCCAGCTTTGGTCGCGGAATTAACGTATGGAACGTACCATTTGCCAGAAGCTTCTTGTACATCAAGTTCCATAGCAGCAACGACCATTTTGGCGAATTCAGCCCGCGTGACGCTAACATCGGGTTTAAATGTTCCGTTTGTGTAACCTTCGATGTATCCTTTCGATATAGCCTTTTGAACAGCGCTGTAAGCCCAGTGACTCGATTTAACGTCACTGAATTGCAAGGATGCTGCTGAAGCTACTGTAGCGGCTTGAACGTGTTGTACGGTGCTACTCAGAATGCCTATAGTAAGTGCTGCTGTCAGCATGGCTCCTGTGATTATCTTTTTCATTGGACTCTCTCCTTCTAATGAGGGGCTTTTGATTACAAAATGATGCGATAATTGTGATGATTACTATAGTGAGAGACACTATTGCTTAAGTGATACTATTGGGTTAATAGAACCAGGTAACACAGTTGTCCTATCTGTATGTCCTGTAACTTACAATGCACGTAATTAAAAAATCTAGCTAATAGCTCATCATTTGATAAGTATCCTTAGAAACCTTAACTTGTTAAGTAGCTTTTTTTTAGATAATAATCCCACTATTGCAACTCTTATATTCCACATTTAAATTATAATCGTTGTATATCCAGTTATCTGAATTAGCTCAAAACGTATGTAGGATGGTTAGCGCGCTCATATCCGTTGTTGTCTTTAACTTTCTCCCTCTGTAAGTTTGTTCATTTCATTTCACAGGTTGTCCTCTAGCATCACTCACAAATGCTAGAGGTACAAAAGTACTACCTTTATATAAGAAATGCTACATCACCCCTTCGACATTTTTAAATATTTAATTTACTTCAATATCCTTTACGTTATAGAACACTTCGAATATTTTGACTCCAGCAGCAAATGTCTCCAAAAAATATAAAAATAGGTATCAAACAATAAATTCAAGAAACAAAGCATAACTAACTATGAATTATTGATCTTGATGTTTGGAAAATTTCATTTCAAGAGATTTCTCCTTATTGTTATCATGCTCAAACAATACACTTATTCGCTACCGCTACCATTTTCGCAGGCATCTCTTCCCGCAGTCGCCACACAAAGCTCATCGGTTTGTTCCCCTCATGGCTCACGTAATCCGCTTCACCCAGAAAGACAAATGGAGACGTATAGCCATGCTCCTCCTTATACTCCCGCACGAACAGCACAATCCGGTTGCCTGTCTCCCGGTGATAAATATACCGTTGCGCCGTAGCCGTATGCTCTGACACCCGGCTCTGAGTCTGCCAATGGAATAAACGCTCGTTAATCGCATAATCCTCATACAATGTGGATGGTGAGAAATCCTTATCCGACTTGTTCAACGTAATGAAGAAGATATCGGTCTGTTCATCGGCAAAATACTTCACACCTTCGCGGAAGGCTGGTGATTGCTCAGCGTCCCAATAGCCAAAGGCGGCGAGCACTTGGTCCATGGAGTACATACAGTGGATATCCAGTGGACAAGTGTACGGGAACGAATTGCTTTTATCCACAAATCGCAGATGAGCCAGATTATATTTGAAAATATCCACAAGCTCTGCTTGGAATGCCTCACCAGACAACACACGCTGTACACCCTCTTCGATGCTGCTCAACCCTAGTTTCTCAGGCGCGGCCCGGTGGAAAGTGTAATAGAACATAATCAACATGCGCTGTTCATCGGCGGTGGTTGCTTCTTGGCCTTTTTCAATAAAGTCGATCAGAAAGTTCAGCCAGCTTCGGGAATTAATCGTCAACACAGATGGCAGTCTGCGGATGTACTCCTCGTATTCATCCTCGATAGGTGCTGTTAATCCTGCTTCGGCCAACAGGCCGCGAAAATACCTTCTCCCCATACGTCCACCATACAATTCATATAGTGTCATCCCGTGATGTTCCACAAAATGAGCCAAGGTCAGCGGCAGTCCGGTGTCTTGCTGGAACGTTTGCAGCTTCTGAATCAACGCTCTGCGATTACGACTCATCTGTTTGAGGTTGCGCATGATGTATTCCTTCGCTTGTTTCTCTAATTGAATGAACGTGCCGCGTGGCAGGTTCGAAAAGCCGTTCTCGACGTAGTACGAGATGGAATGTTTGGTGGCGCCGATCATAGCACGGAATTTATCTTGGAACCTGTACTCCTGATGCGCTTGCCCGATGAAGTCGAGCACGGTCAGGCACTCTTTGCCATCGGCCATCCGTAGTCCACGTCCCAACTGTTGCAGGAATACGGTCAGACTCTCGGTAGGACGCAAGAACAGGATGGTGTTCACCTCAGGGATATCCACGCCCTCATTGTACAGATCCACGACAAAGATCATGCGCAGTTCCCCGTTCACCAGCTGTCCTTTCGCAGAATGACGTTCCTGTTCGCTCGACCCGCCATGTAGGGCCATGGATGGAATGCCAGCTTCGTTAAATATTTTTGCCATATACATCGCATGATCCACCCCTACGCAGAAACCAAGCCCCTTCACATCATCCAGATCGGTTACGTATTTGTTCAGACTTTGAATGATCTGGTTGGCACGGATTTTGTTATGGGTATAGAGCTTCTCCAGTTCGTTCAAATCGTAGCCTTTACGCGACCACTTTACCTGGGATAGATCGACAGTATCGGTGACGCCAAAATACTGGAAAGGACTCAGTAGTTTCCGGTCAATGGCATCGGTTAGACGGATCTCGGCGGCAATCGTATGATCGAAGTAGGCGGTAATGTCTTTGCCATCCATCCGTTCAGGCGTCGCGGTGAGTCCTAGCAAAATCTTAGGTTCGTAGTGGGACAACAGCTTCTGATACGAAGGAGCAGCGGCATGGTGGAATTCATCCACATTGATGTAATCGTAATAGTCTGAGCTGGTGATCTCCGTCAGCTTCATGGAGTTAAGACTCTGAATACTAACAAACAGGTGATCCAGCGCCTCTGCTCGGTGATTCCCGACATGCAGCTCACCAAAGTTCATATCTTTCAGGATATACCGGAACGTGTCCCGGCTTTGCTTTAAGATTTCTTCCCGATGGGCGACAAAAAGCAGCTTGGCTCCCGCATGGCTTGCCCGAAACCGCTTGTAGTCGAAGGCAGAGATGACCGTTTTGCCAACGCCTGTGGCGGCGACGATCAGGTTGCGGGTTCGTCCATACAGCGTACGCTCGGCGTGAAGCTGTTCGAGCACTTCTTTTTGGTAATCATAAGGCTGGATGTCGAGGTGAAAGTGGTTGGACTGATCTTTTTTACGATTCAGAGCCGCCTTCAACTGCGCCTCATGTCCCTCATCTTCAGCTACATATCGCGTAAATTCGCGGTCATTCCAGTAACTCTCGAAGGTCGCTTCAATCTTGCGCAGCACATCGAGTGAATCCTTCTCCGTCACCTTGAGGTTCCACTCCATACCACTGGTCAGCGCTGGGTTGGATAGGTTAGAGGAGCCGACATAGGCTGTAGTGAAGCCAGTATCACGGTGGAAAATGTACGTTTTAGCGTGCAGCCGAGTCACTTTGGTATCATAGGAAATCTGGATTTCCGTGTTGGGCAGTTTGCTAAGTTCAGTAATGGCCTTAAGGTCGGTTGCTTCCATGTATGTAGTTGTGATGATCCGCAGCTTCCCACCGCACGCCGTGAATTGTTGAAGCTGTTCCAGCAGCAGGCGAAGCCCGCTGAATTTGATAAATGACACCAACCAGTCGATCCGATCGGCGGTCACGATCTCCTTTTGCAGCTCCAGTAACATACTCGGCTCGGACTTCGCGCCTGTGAATAATGAACTTTGGGAGATTGGCGTATCAGGACGAACGATTTTGCTATCCCGGACCGCACGAATGCTGTTCAGCTTGGAATACACATGAGTCAACACTTCCCCCTGCTCATCCAGTTGCAATTCTTTGTACTCTTCTTCCCCAAGTGTTTCTTTCAGAGTGGCAAGAATCTCATTACTCGTTCGGATCTGTGCCAATACTGCCGTTTTATCTTCCGTCTGTTCCCGCACAATCTTGAGCGCTCGCCGGGTCACCGCCGCCAAATACGTGGACAGCAGCTTGCGCGCTTCCTCTGCATCCAACTTCTCGGTCCCAATGTTATACACATCCGGGTCCAGTGCTGAAATCTCCTGCCTGGTGATGGTGTTGATAAGCTGTTCATATATACCTTGTTTCATGAATGTACCTCGTGTAAGTGTAGGATGGTTGTGGATATGTAGGTGATATCATTAGATGCTTGGTAATTGGTAAATATGGTCTCTACTCTATTATCGTCCAGTATGGGGATATTTTCATTAGTTGTTCGAATATAAGAGAAAGGAGCACTCAACATCGCCTCTGAACGGCAGGAGTACTCCACTTTCGGTATGAGCTATTATGAAATTAACATTATCAATCTGCTTCCTGCCCAAAGTAAGTACCCAACTTGAATCGTGATATACATGATGTATTCCATAGCCGTTAGTTTCCTTTGCCTTTTGATTTTACGTAACTCTAGAAAGTAAAAGAAGGCACCAATGAGTAAAAGAATCACTGCTACTTCATTAATTATCTCTAGGATGGATATGCTCCTGATCTCCTTTCATACCATAAGTATCATTCGTACCTTGGATTTAATGCGTCTCTCCAAACGTCATCATCAACGAAATCAACCTTTTTCTCACTAAAATAAGCTCGGGTCACTTGCTCCAGATCATTCAAGATTTGGGGCCACTCATTCTCGTTAATTTCCTTGGATTCAAAGTCCCCAACAATGTTCAGCCATCGATGATTTAACTGCTGGTACTCCCCGATTCCGGCTTTAAGTTCAGCTGTTACAGGATAACTGGTTATATCCAGCCTCTCGAACGTCATTCGCATACGGTGAAGCGTAGGTGGCAAAATGTCATCTTGGCTGAAGTCGTTTGTAAATAATGCTGCGGGTTTTACCAGCCAGTTGGCTTCTTCGCTGAAACTTAGATTCATCAAGTTATACTTATTCATAATCTGCGTCATATCTGTAAAGTTGTAATAGAGCTGGCTGGCTTGTTCTCCATCCTCAACCATCTCATTTGTTATTATTTCATTCTCCAGTATTCGGTTAAACAAACTATCATTATTGACAATCGCACTCTTCATATCAACCATATCTTGTCGTACATTCATCGTTAGATACTGTTCATACATTCTTTTTTCTGTATAGAGGCTATAAGTTAGAACAAGTAAGAATACAAATCCAATGCAGCATCCGATTATTAAAAGTCGTTTTTTAAGTATCATTGCGAGCTGTTCTCCTAGGATTTTATAGTAAGAAGCACCTCTACGTTTGTATGGTAGAAGTGCTTTTAAGTAGTATCGTTATTTCATTCTAAATAGCGGAGTAGAACCATCTAGAATAATCCTCCACCCTCGTAACTTATACAACCTTTTCGCTACACCACTTTGGGTTGTACGGCCTTTGACTTAATCTCAAGATATCGTCAGCTGTGTAATACCACTCAGCATCATCAAACCATAAGTAATCTTCCGTGTTATCTTGAAAATACTCTACTACAAACCTATAAATAAATTCATATTCATGATTAATATTTACAACATCCGCTGCCCAAAAGTAATCTGTTGATTGGGTGAGCCACGTAAAACTATCATATGAATTTTCGACAACTTTATTCACGTTAAAAGTGAAGTACCTAATAGTTTCTTCATCATCAGTATTTGATAGGGTCTCTTCATCCACTTCAGATAGTGTGCCTTCTGCAGATTGAAAGTTGTTATCTGTATCATGATCAACTGCTAAATGAAAACAATACATATTCGCTCTCTGTGCTGCATACTTAAAGTCCTCAAGAGTCTGCTCCGGAGAATAATTTGAGATTTTTTTTAGAATGATTACTGAACTCATTTACTTATAACCTCCTTCAATTCGTCTAATGAGCTGATTAATTTTATATTTTGATCTTTTAATTTTCCAACTAAATCAGATTGAGTTTTATTTTTTACAGTTACATCTTCAATGTAATATATAACTTCTCGATTGTCATAGTTAAAATAATTTTTATTTGATGGATTGATCAACTTATCCAGTTGCTTTTCATCTAAGGCACTTAAAGACTTCTTGACCTCAATAATATGCGAGTCTGTTAGAATATCGATATCGCCTGCTTTCAACTTATTTTGCAATTTCAATTCTATACCTGTACCTTGTAATCTACCTGTCTCTTTTATTGTCTCTGCCACTTGCCCCTCTAAAATATCGCCAGTTTTTAAGCTTCTTAAATTTTTCTCAATAATTGCATCTATATCCTTAGGACCTTGATTTGTCCAAGATATTTCATTTCCGAATAAATTTGTGTATGTGGTTTTAGTGCCTTCCGTTCTTAGCCTTCCATCATGATTCAGACTATTTCCCTCACTCTTCTCCTTTTTACCCTCCACTGCTCCACCCGATTCATTGTGATCCTTCGAGTGCAAGGCTTTGCCAAAGAGAAAATAAGAGAAAGCCTGGCCTACCATGGCACCTTTATAATAACCCGACTTATCCTCATCGAGCTGCTTCTTCTGCTCATCAATAAACTCCTCGATGTCAGACCTTGCCGTTCCCGTGCCCCAGGCCGCATCCCATGCGAATCCAATGCCACGTCCAACGTCAACTACCTTACCCATAGTCATGGCATAGGCCAGACTGGTTAATGTACTAAACGGATTATAAATGAACGCTTCTGCCGTCTCACCAAGTCCCGTAACGGTGTCACCAATTGCTTTATCGACCAGTCCGGTGCCGAAGCTTGGCTTTAGTTCTTCTGGAATGTACAGCGCAACCTCGCCGGAGCCGTCCGTTGTTCTGAAGTTCCTCGCGATAAACGTAAACTCATTCTGGATTTTGTCCAACAGCCCGAGTGTAGTCGGGAACACTTCTTTCACCTGCATAAAATCCCAGAAGAAACGCTCTCCTGTCACACCAGACCAATCGGATTGCAACAAATAAATCGATTTCTCCAGTTCTCTAACGATTCGATCGAGTTCCAATTTCTTCTGCTGAACCAATCGAGCTTTCTCGTCCAGCACATCGGGATGTACCTGAATACGTTGCATACCATCTTCACCGCCAACCTGACCATAGTAGTTATACCTAAATTTTAACAAGTGAAGATGTCGATTGGAATCAAACGGAGGATTCATTTTCTGGTTAAAGATTCAGTAGTCAGGAAACATTCATTAGTCAGATATTTTGCATATTCGTGCATGTTTTTCGTGGAGTCTTACTTCTGTTTAAAATACTGAACGATTTCTTCAGGTTCCCGCGTCTCCAATGTGATGTGGCCTTTCTCGAACAGGATCATGTACGGATATGATTTCAGACCGAAAATCTTCTCATAATTAAACTTATTTTCATCACGCACATTATAAAAATTCACACTGGTAATTGGGCCTTCTGATCTCAAATTTTCGTTATTCACTTCATTTAATTGCGTCTGTAAATCAACAATAAATGGCCGCTCCGAAAGACGGTCGGTAAATACAATGAGTGATGCATCGTTTCTCTGATTTTGCGTTAGATATTCAATGGCTTTCTCTCTATTGTTCTGACCACAACCTGACAATACGAGTATCAACACACACAATATCCAGAAGCGCTTCATTAGATCCTCCTCCAAAATATGATATAATTGGATATTAATTATGAATTGAATTTTATCAGATATGCTTTATTTCTGAAAGGAGCACACAATGAATAAAAAGAGTATCATCTTCGCTATCATTATCGGTCTTTTTATTTTAGCGCTTCCGTTCATACTTTATTTTTCAGTAACTAATAATTAAGAATCCACACCACACGTATCGAATATTCCATTTGAACTTAACTTAAAGAAGAGTTAATTCATGATCTCCATGAGTTAACTCTTCTTAGTTGTTTACACTAATGCTCTCTTCAATTGCTCATAAAACGTCAACGGATCCGCATAATCCGGTAACCCCGCCACCTGGCCGTCACCGAGTTCAAGAACAATCCAAGATCCGCCTTCCACCTTGGCAAAATCCATCGTGTAGAAACGGCTTTGAATCGTTTGTGCAATGTCCAGAAATGAAGTGAGTGCATCTCTAAACGCTTCGTCCTGTCCTTCATCCCAATAGTTAGAGATGTATGCAGGCTTACCGTCTAACATAAACACCCGCATCTCTCGTGATAACGGCATACCGCTCTGGTCGTGGTAGGACAGAAACTCCAACTGAACATACTCCCTGAATACAAGCCCTACATTCAATTCTTCACCTTGCAGCGTCAAAAAGTTATGCACAACCTTTTTCACATGCTCCTCATCCGCAGCATCTGGGATGTAACAGGCTTCCTTCCACTCATGTTTACGAGATTTCACATAATCCTTAACGATAATTGGCTGATTACCAAATCCTCGCGTGGCCTCCTTAACGGCATCTGGTGAAGCCTGAATCTCTGACATGGGAACCCAGACCGAGTGCGGTGTATACCCTTTAATTACGTCATATGACTCGGGCAGGTAATGGCAATGCTTGTATTGCTCTGGTGTGTTAATGAGATATAGATTTTTTGATAACAGCGCCTTATATAGTAGCCCGTACGCTTCCGGTGTTAGCATCCAGCCCCGGTACAGTACATCCTCTCGTTCTGCTACCTGCTTAAGTCGTCTCACAGCGAGATCCGGACGCTGGTTCACTATTAGTTCTTCCAGATGAACCAGTCCCACCTCAAAGCCAAGTTCCTTGGCACATACATACTCCTGTTCATAACTTTCATCTACCTTCTTCTCATCCAGCGGCGAACTACTAAAAATAATTTTCATATGTACCTCTCTTTCATCATGCTTAATTGTGTTTCTCATACGATGTCGATCCAACTGAGCTCTAAGGTATAATAAATGACATACTACTATATACACCTCTCGTTTTACAGGAGCAAATGATCCAATTCGAAGGAGGTTTATCCATGCAAATAGAACGACTTGACCATCTCGTGTTAACCGTAGAGAATCTGGAAGCAACCATTTCATTTTATACGAACATATTAGGTATGAAGGTAGTGGAATTTAGTAAAGGCCGAAAAGCATTACAGTTCGGACAGCAGAAGATCAATTTGCATGAACGGGGAAAAGAGTTTGAACCGAAGGCTCATACCCCTAAGCCAGGTTCGGCAGATCTTTGTTTTCTGGTCAGCACACCTCTGGAAGAAGTGATTCTCCATCTCTTACAACATCACACGAAGATCGAAGAAGGTCCAGTGGAACGTACCGGTGCGCTGGGAAGCATTCGTTCGGTGTATGTACGTGATCCTGACGGAAACTTGATTGAACTTTCCAATGCTTTGTACGCATAATCCCGCGACTTTCACCTTTCAAATAGCACAAAAAACCTGCAAAGCCTCGGCTTCGCAGGTTTTTTGGATTTATGAAATTCATTAAGAGTTTGCATGTGGATACATCTCATTTAACGCTTAGGGATAGAAAAGGGGTTCTCTTCCTTTTCACAACCAGTTAACACGTAAAAAATACGTCCTTGCTCACTCTTCATCGTGCCGATCCCTTTGCAGGTGTCGGTCGCCCTTCCCTGTGTGGAGCCATAGAGATCTCTTGAGTCATCGTAAGTGAATTGAATGGCTGTACCATCATAGATCAGTTCATGGATAATGGGCCCACCTTCAATGGTATACTTCGTTACGCGAACCTGAGCCTGATGCTTTTCCTTCACATTTTTCATAAATGTGTTCCACTTATCCCCGTTCCGCTTGCCTCCGTGAAGCACAACCACATCCCCACTTTGCTCCGCTTGCTCTGGATTATGAGGCTCAATAATTTCTGGGAATGATTTCGTCATTACTGGAAAATCCACTTTTTGATCATTTGCCTCACATGCTGTTAACACTATTAAAACTAACAAAACCGTAAGCAGCACTCTTTTCATTCAAACACCTCATCTTTACGACGCTAAAGACTACGTGCAGGTTACCTAATTTCTGTTAGGAAGACTGCAATAATACCTAACCCTCTTCAATATAAAGGAAATTTTTTCATTTGTATGTAACTTCATCCCTTCATAGAGCGTTTAGAAAGAAATGCAACATTCATACCCAACTCATCCGAAAAAGAGGCGATATCATGCAATCGGTAAACTCATCCGATCACATAGCAAAAGAAAAACACTCAACTTCATGCTTAAATAATCGATCCAAAGGTAAGCGAAAAACGGCCCATCGATTCGCTATTGTAATGGCTACAACATTAGTTGCATCAAGCCTGCTGATAGAGCTAGTTGCTGTGCCAACGACTCATGCAGCAACTAACGTGTACCCCTCCACTAGTAACACTTATGTCCAACCGCCTGCATCAAGCAGCACAGAGAAGAAAATCCACTATATCGATATAGAAGGAGCTTATTATTACACAGTCGCTTTGAGAAGTGACGGTTCCGTATGGGCCTGGGGACGTAATCTCTGGGGAGAACTTGGTGTGAGCGAGAATGTTCGATATCGTCATACATTTAGTCCGATTCGTATCCCCAAACTATCCAATATAACAGTTATTTCATCCTCCGGCGGTGGGAACAACGCAGCAATTCAAGCAGATGGAACCATTTGGGAGTGGGGTAACGGCAACTTGCCACGTCAAGTGCCTGATATTACCTCTGCCACGAATGTTAGAATAGGGGCTTTTTCAACTATCGCCCTTCTCCAGGACGGAACCGTTCTGTCTTGGCAAAACCCGCCTCAAACCGTAGACCTGGAACAGACACGTAAGCTAAAGACGATCAGTGGACTAAAAGATATCATCCAAGCTGAATCCGCTGGCCTACACGGCTATGCTCTGAAGAAAGATGGCTCCGTATGGACATGGAACGAGCCAAACGAACCTGGTAAAGCGCCTTCCAAACCAACCAAGTTAAAGGGGTTGAACAACATATCTTCGATCACCAGTGCAGATGTATCTCTACTTGCACTGGATAAGAAGGGAAAGGCTTGGCAGCTAGACCTAGAGGGCAAAGTCACCCCCTTTCATCACGAGCTCAAAGTGAAGAAGATGGATGCCAATTCAAGTTATACCTTGTTACTTACTACTTCTGGTGAGGTGTATAGCTATGGAAGGACAGTGACCGGCAAAGTAGGAAAAGTAAACCATTTGTCTGGCATTACCGATGTTTCAGCGGGATATCACCATAGTCTTGCATTATCCTCCGAAGGGACTGTCTGGGGCTGGGGAAGTGATAAATATCAGGAAGCAGGCGCACCTGCAACATCTTCTGGAGGCATGGTTTACAAACCGATTCAGGCCAAGCTTGGTACAGATGTTTATCTGAACGGTGAGCTGTTCCAGTCGATGTATCCCACGGTGGAAACGCCCAAGACCGTACAATTGCCAATCAAAGCAATCGCCGCAGCACTCGGAGCAAAATTTGAGGTTCATAAGGCGGAAAGTAGCCTTATTTACTATACGTTAAAATATAACAATCAAACAATTACGATCAATCCTAACGAAGCACATTATCAAATAACTTCCATGGATGCGTCTGGAGAGCAACTCATAGAGCTATCTGAACCCATCAATAACTACTCAGGAGCAACCACTGTACCTTTTGAAGTATTGCGTGGTTTGGGTTTGAACGTGTCCTGGGATCCAGAGAAAGCCAGGCTATCCATTGACGATGTGGACAAGTAAAAGTCAGGGCTCTAAACGAACGCTTTTACAACATCTGAATCCCCTAAAATATAAAAAATCCTCTTCAAGTAAACGTCCTGTTCTTAATGAACATCGTTTATTTGAAGAGGATTAATCTGTTTAACAACACACCGCTCAACGGAGCGATGGAGGATAATATTTTATTCCAAGTATCGTCTTATTTCTCGAATCGGAACCAGCCGAAGTCAAACTGACTGCCTGGCAGGAAGATAAAGCTTACTTTCTGCTCACCTTTCACCTGCTCAAGCTCAAACACCCGCTCCTCATATCCACCCGACTGTGTGAACTCAACCAACTGGTTGCTCTGTCCGTCCGCACCTGCAAAACGAATATGAATGGTATTCTTATCAATCGGTGAATGCCCATAAATAACGAGCTTCGATGTGCCTTCTGCCGTAAAGTCCATATTTTCAAACTCCAGTGATACGTTGTTCCCAATGCCTTCTACTCGATCACCTTCAATTTTAAACGTATCTCCATAGAGATGGTCACAGGATGCAGCGGCATTCTGTTCAAAGGCCCGACTCTGGCGTTCGAAGGAGAATCCTTTAATATGAATCTTCTGTTTCAGTACAAAACAGATCGACGTGATCCCGCTAAGGCGTTTGGACAGATGATATGTCTCTTCCTGGTACACATTCCAGATGGACTCTTTGTCATACACCACATCCGCGATCATCGTACTTCCCTCTTCATCCGGCATCCCTTCCCAGATCTGAATGAAGTACTCCTCAGTGGACAGCGTAAAGATCGGAATGGTAATCGTATCGGAGCCATATGGCCCAAAGTCAATATTGCGGAAGCCCACGTGAGTTTCACCGTCCCGACTTGTCGCTACCCCACGTTCGTTGCCGTTACCAACCTCACCTTTGGTGTAATCATACAGTCCGCCCGTGATGAAGCCGTATGGATCTTTGTAAGCTGTGCCGAGACCGTCCGCCTTGAACTCCAACTGGGAGATCAGTTTCGTTTTATCCGTACCATTGGTACTGGTTGCGCGAAGCCGGAACTCCCCGTCACCTATAGCAGAGACCTTCACCGCAAGTTGATGCTCACCGTTGTCGCCCGTTTCTGCTTGAACAGCTTCCACTTTGGCAATGTTGGATTCAATTCCTGCATCATTCACAACAGCCCACTCGATATCTCGGTAGGAGGTGTTCTCTGGATACAGCTTGGCAGTTACAACCAGCTCAGGGTTGGACGGATCGAGCAACTGTCCTGCACTACTGATGATCTCGATTTTCCGCAAAGGAATCTCCTGAGCATTCCCCGTCAGCACCGGACGTTCTTCATTGTTCATGAAGACAGGTTGCACTTGTTTTTCACCATCAAGTTTTCCATCCACAACCCGCGATTCGAACTCAGCCGTAGCCCCTTCCAACCCTTCAGAAGAAACTTCAATCCGTACCGTTCCAGGTTCATTTGTGGCTCCGATGATCGCCATCAGTTTACCGCTGAACAGTCTTCTGCTCAACCCTTTGTATGGATCATAGTCCGTGCTGTCCCCGTTATCCAGACCCAGCAGTCGTCCTGCACCCGTCACTTGAACTTGCACACGGTTGTTTGCATTGTGAACCGGATTACCCGCTTCATCTTCCACATCAATTTCTACAAAAATGAGGTCTGTGCCACTGGCTTGCAACTGCTCCCGATCCGCTTGCAGACGAATCTTCTTCGCATCCGTATAGGATCTTTGCACATCGGTTGCAATGATCTGGCCGTTCTCGTCGTAAGCGATCGCTTTTAGCTCGCCCTCTTCATAAGGCACTTTCCACCAGCCAGACAGCTGTGTTCCATTGGCATGATCGATATCGTACGTGCCAATGGTTTTACCATTGAGTTGCAGCTCAATCTTCGGCGCGTTGCTGCACACGCGTACATCAATGATCTGACCCGGGCTGAAATCCCAATACGGGAACAGGTGAACCATCGGGCTTTTCTTATAATCCGTCCAAGCCGCTTGGTAAATGAAATAAGAGTCTTTCGGGAACGTTGCTGTATCCAGCTGTCCAAAATACGAATTCTTCGTATGATACGGTGTCGGCTCTCCAATATAATCGAATCCAGTCCACAGGAATTGACCCAATGAGTAAGGACGATCCCGCTCTGCCAAAATGCAGTATTCTGCCGACTTCGCGCCCCAGCTGGTCGTACTGTTACCCAAAGCCGAGCACTGCTCGTCATCATCTGCCAGAATCGGCTGTTCGAACGGGAAGTGATAAATGCCACGACTCTGCACCACCGAAGACGTCTCACTACCATAGATGATCCAGTCCGGATGCTCTTCATGATGTTTGTCGTAATATTTTTCCGCGTAGTTGTAGCCTGCCAGCTTCACGATGTCCGCACATTTTTGTGCATTTTCCCAAGGCATGTAGTTCGAACCAATCGTCACTCCTGCATTGCCTTTCGGATCAAATTCCAGCACATAATCCATCAGCATCCGAGTAACTTCCTGTCCACGCTCATCCGCATGGGTATCGTAAATTTCGTTCCCGATACTCCACATGATCAGGCTGGCATGGTTACGGTCGCGTTTCACCCAACTCTTCACATCGGTATGCACCCACTCCGGGAAAAATCTCGCATAGTCGTATGGCGTTTTGGCACGTTCCCACATATCAAAGGCCTCAGACACCACCAGCATACCCATCTCATCCGCGAGTTCCATGAACTCTTTGGCAGGCATATTATGCGCAGTCCGGATGGCGTTAACGCCCATTTCTTTGAGCAAAACAAATCTTCTACGCAATGCCGTCAGGTTAAACGCAGCTCCCAGTGCCCCGAGATCGTGGTGTTCGCACACGCCGTTCATCTTTGTGTGGACTCCATTCAGATAGAAACCTTCACTAGGATCCAGCTTAACGTCCTTAAATCCAATACGTTGGGTTACGGTTTCAATGATCTCCTCACTCTGATCATCCGAGATCAGTCTCAGTTCGGTGACCAGTTCATACAGATGCGGTGCATCCGGGCTCCATAGGTTTGGATTCTCCACACTGATCTGTTGGCTATCTGTCGATACAGCCGCATTCTCACCCACCGAAGCCGTAACATTCGCTTGGCTGGATGCCACCATCTGACCCTCATACAGAATCGTATGCACCAACTCTGCTTGCTGATTCTGTTCCAGGTTCAATTCCGTATCCACTTCTACCTGCCAGCCATCCGTCTGTTGCTTGATGGATACATACGTTCCATCCGTGATGATATGGTTACGATCTCTCGTCTTCAGCCACACATGGCGATAGATTCCGGCCCCGGAATACCATCTGCTGTTCGGGCTCTGATGCACCACTTTGACCACAATCTCATTGTCGCCTTCCACCAGTGCATTCGTGATCTCATGTTCAAAAGCAGAATAGCCATACTTCCACTCTCCAACCAGCTGCCCGTTCACATACACCGAAGAGTCCATGTATACGCCATCAAAACAGAGTAAAAGCTGCTGCTCATCCTTCGTGTAATGGAACGTCTTGCGGTACCATCCAATGCTGTCTTCATACAGTTCAAGCGTATTATATATCAGCCAATCATGGGGAAGCTCCACAGGTTCATACACCAGACCCGCAGGTTCCGTAACATCCAGCTTGCTTTTCGCAAATTGCCATCCATCATTAAAAAGCCTCTTCTGATTCATGGTAGATTCTCACTTTCTTCAAGTAAATTATGATTACGGTTACAACAGTAGCTGTCGCTTTTTCCGAAAACCTTTTCGATAATACACAAGTATGACTATAACACATAACCCGATTATACCATCAGTCTCTTTCCTGTACCTCCATTTCATAAGATTTTTTAGCCAGAATGATGAACGTTTTATCCCTCCAAGCATTTCAACTCTCAATGATAACAAGCCAAAAAGGCAACCCGTCAGCCGAGTCACCTTCTCTGTTCTATAAAGGCCAATATATCTTCTTTAGGGGCATTAATGATTTAGCCTCTGAATCAAATGCATCATAATGCTGATTAATCAGCTCTACCAGAAGATCTGCATCTACCAAAGAAACTGGAATGTTAGAACGTTCTGCTTCATACTTAGCCTCTCTGGTGAATCCCCCAGTTGAAACATAAACTCCTTGATCACCGGGTCTTAACCCTCCGATAAAACTTCGAATCTCATTGGATCCCATCGCGTTTTTCCTATGTTTAACTTCCACCATAATTCTAGGCTGTTGCAGCCCCAAACCATCTGGAGATGCAATAATATCTCTTCCGCGATCAGGTCCTTTTACAGATATTCTTGTTTTGTATCCCATGCCTCTTAAGACACCAGCTACCAGACTCTGCATTTCTTCCCAATCTAAATGATTGAATTTGTCCTTTATAAATTCATGTGCTCTCTCAATTACATCTTCCTTGATTGTATCTAGTTCTGCCTGTTCTTTCTCAGTTTCTTCCGGTTGTGATTCAAAAGACTCAGCACTTTTGGATTTCAAAAAATGGATCAGTTCCTTCACTGTTTCATTTTGCAATGCAAAAAGAGTCATTATCGAACCTAGAGAATTACGTGTGTTCGCTGTTAAAACATCCCGATTAACTAGCCCGTTCCACAACACCTTTCTATAGTGATTTTTGTCCGAAATAACCCCTTCACCAAATTCATAGTCTGAAGTAATTTCCCCAATCAGATACTCGCGTGTTTGAGGATTATATGTAACAACCAAATCTCCTACTTTCATTTCATTAGCAAATCTGATTAACTGACCCGCTGTTATATTTACTTTGCCATCCTTATAGTCGGGATACTCGTCACGAAGTCGCTTCTTCACATCATCGATATGTCTCACTTGTGCCAATGAACCTACTTCATTCCAACCAATGGCTATCATCTGTGTTTCTTTGAACTCTTCAAAGAGATATGCATTCTCTCCGGCTCTAATAAACCAATTATTTTTACTCATAAGTTCCTCCATAACTTGCTTATTTCTAACTTAATTAAAAGTTTCGGCATGGAAATGACATTCCCTGCATGAAGACTGTATATAGTTCAGTAATTTATTACACTTCGAACTGCAAGATTATTGTTAAGCAAATCTAAAAGGTGACTTGAATTATCTCAAGTCACCTTTTCTTTGAATATGTTTTATGCACCTTTAAACTCACCTAAATCTCTATCCCTTGTAAAAAGGGTTCCACCCTATGCCTTTGCCCGACGGCATCGCGCCAGGCACCCCATCCGCTTCAAGCAGCGGACGGACAACTAACTTCACGGGCCACTCCTTGCTCTCGAATATCGCATGAGCGAGCGCGGCCCGGTCGGATTCGGGAAGCTGCACATGTTGCAGCGCTTCCTTCCAAGCCTGCTCCGTGATCTCCCATAACTTCGTTTCCGGGATGTGATACACTTCGCTCAGTGCCTCCATGATCGCAGCCAGATTCACCTGCGTCCCCAGCGACTGCACATAGAAAATCAGCTTCTCAATCGTCTCGTTATACAGGCTGTTCGAGTAACCCGGGCGAATATGGTAGGCAGGGTCTGCAATACCATGCTTGTCCAGATAAGGCTGATGCAGACGCACGGAATCATGATCGCGGAACAATAGGCCTTTTACCTGATTATCCTTTAACACCAGACAACAGTTCTGACCATGAATCTCAGGTACGACGCCCACCTTGAACAGACGCATCACGATATCATAGAACGTCGTAGCTATGCTGGTATAGAACTCGAGAACATCCGTGCTGCTCAGGTTTTCCCCCAGAATTTCCGTTAATAGATGATGCCCTTCCAGGTTAACACCCAGTGCGGCCATTGGAATTACTTTGTAGGCTTCACCCAGCAACTCAGCGGGATACACACGAATCTGTGCAGCCAGATGCCGGGGATGATCATCGAACAGTCCCATGGATTCTGGCATGAAACCCCACCAGTTCTGCTCTTCGCACATGAACACCTTTTCCTTCAACGTCTCGTCACAAGCAACGGCCTGTCGTAGCATCCGTTCTCCAACAAGACCATTCAGCAGCTTGACCACCGGAAGATAACGAGCAGCCCCCAGTGACAGCACACTAACCGGTAGCTTGAGCATCAGATTAGATTCGGTTGATGGAGCCATCGAGCGCAGAGAGGATGTTGCCTGTACGTCGCCCACTTCTATGTCCAATACGACAATACTGCCTTCTTCGATCTCCCCAGTGAAACGGGGCAGAATCACATGCTGCAATTGCCAAGGATGTACAGGCATCGGCAGATATTGTTCCAACGTGATTCCTTTTCGGGCAAACTCGGCTTCCACCATTCCGCGCTGAACATCGTCTAACACGTCCAAAATGGACAGCCCATCTTCACAACCTTGCTGCACGGCATCCAGTCGTATAGCAACCCATCGCAGCGAAATCGCCTTCCCGAATTCCGCTGCATAGCGTGTTACATCTTCTGCGTTGAATCCCACCTTGGCTTTGGACGATGGGTGAAATGGACGATCCCGCAATGCAGCAACACGTTCGCCTTTGATAAACCATTCATACGCAGAAGCCGGGACGTTAGCGGACAGATACTGGACTTGTTCCCAGCCCAAAGCATACTGCTCCACAGCAATGTCCAGACTAACCAGGAATTCCGCTACCCCAGGCTGCGCATAGGCCTTATCCGACAAAGCCCTCTGTAACACCGCACGTCCAACTTCTGCCGGAGTATCAAGGAGAACCCAGCTTCCATCAGTTTTCTCCTCGTAGATCGGTGAACCCTGAACCCACTGAGTCCCCTGTCTTACTCCTGTTTCAACCAGACAGAGTATACCTTGAGTGTGCAATCTATAGCGAGAAGCTACATTCTGATTATGCTCTTCGCTGTCATATCCCTTGTACAATCGACGGAACGGTGCAGGTGCTTCGGCAAAATCAATGAATGGGTTATCCTCCAGTGGGAGGAATTGCTCCGACAAGAATGAATTCATCAGATCCGCCATAATCCGGCGTTCAGCGGCTTGCAGACTGGAACGTTTCATCAGTGTTGACATGATCATTGTCCTCCGTTAGATAATGGAATACCGGGTGCGGATGCCCCAGAAAATCATGATGCGAGATGGTCCAACAATAAGCTCCAGACTTTTTAAATACAACAATGTCTCCTACCCGTAGCAGCGCTATCTCCGCATCGGAATGCATACGATCTTTTGGTGTGCATAACTCACCTACGATATGGACTCGACGACCTCTTACCTCTGGCCGGGCATATGAATGCTTCCAACGATCCGTCTCCATAATCTGAAACGGATGGTTATGACCCCATGAAGCAGGCAGACGATTGTGGTGCGTACCTCCTCTTAACACGGCAAAATGCTGATCATGAGAGGTTTTGATATCCGTAACCTCTGCTGCGTAATATCCGTGGTCTGCCACCAGCAGCCGACCCGATTCAAAATACAACTCGCCTCCACATGAGGCAAGGCGCTGTCTGGCTTCACTTTGTTCCAGCAGGGAAGTGAATAAAGGCCAGTCGAATCCGGGGCTCCCATCATACGTCACGCCGAATCCGCCTCCTGCATTCACCACTTCCACAGGAAGATCATACTGTTGCTGCCACTGCTCCACCTTTTGCAAATACAGTTCGATCATCTCGGCATGCAGCCTGGCGTCCATATTGTTAGACAAAGAGTGAAAATGGAATCCGCTTAACCGAACCACACCCGCGCCTTCCACACGAATGAGTTCAATCGCTTCTTCCACTGCCTCTTCATCGATTCCAAAAGGACTCGGCCCACCGCCCATGATAATCTTCGTCCGGGGTAAAGTACTGCTCCGCAGATTGATTCGAAGAAGAATGCGAACCTCCTGCGCTAGACCCTGTTGTTGTTTATGTTTCGGCTCATGTTCCTGCTTCTGTTCTTGATCCTGTTTTTGCTTCTGCTCTTTAATCAGTTCCTCGCCATACTCTTCCGCATTTCTCTGCTCCGGTTTCTGCTCCCATTCTTGCTTCTGCCTGCTCCCCTGCTCTTGCTCATGTTCTTGATCCTTCGCTCGCTCTTTCGCAATCGCAATGATCCGCTGCAACTCCAGCAAACTTTCCACATGGATGTAGCTCACGCCCTGCTCGATTGCCAGCCTCAGTTCGCTCTCCTTTTTACCCGGACCTCCAAACAGAATTGGAACCTCGCGACTTACCGCTCTAACCTTCAGCAACTCTCCAATTGAAGCCACTTCAAAGCCCTTCACCAATGGAAGCAGCGCCTCAATGATCCGCGGATCAGGATTCGCCTTAATGGCGTAGAACAACTGTGTGTTCCCAGGCATGCTGTCCAACATCTGATGTACTTGCTCCTGAATGCCAGCCAGATCGTATACATACGCACATACCGGATCTTCCATCCCGCGTTGCAGTTCATCGATCGCATGCCATACACTAGGTTTCATATCTGCCCACCCGCATTCCTGTAGTCATTCCGTTTTTGGGCATACGCCCGAAACGCCGTATTCCGATCATCACCTAGCACGTATATATGTACTCCCCGCTCAGCCCAGAGCGACATGTCATCCACGCCTCTCGTGACTGTAGCATAAGGTACTTTGCACTGCTGCGCGGTAGCATGCAATTCATCCAGCGCATGTCTCACATCCGGGTGCTCGGTCTGCCATGGCACGCCGAGGGATTGCGACAGATCAGCCGCACCTTCCAATACAAAGCTCACCTGAGGGTGAGACAGAATCTGTGCACTTTGCCGCACGCCCTCCGCACTTTCAATCATGGGGACAACCATCACCTGTTGGTTCGCTTCCCCAATGTATCCCGTGAGCGGATATTTCCCGAATACACCGGGACGACCACTATTCAAGCTACGCGTACCAACCGGATGGTAGTAGGCGTGACGAACCGCTTCTTCCACCTGCTCCAGTTGCTCGACATGTGGAATGACGATGCCTTGTGCACCACAGTCCAGCACTTTAAGAATCTCTGCTCGCTCCACCTTCGAGATACGTACCAACGGGGTGAGGCCCACCAGTTCCGCCGCACGAACCAACTCTTCCACCGATTCCATCGATGTTGCGGCATGTTCCAGATCAATAATGACAAAATCATATTCCGCATGTCCGATCATCTCGACGATCACCGGGTGTGGTATGGATACAAAAAGGCCGTATACGGGCTGTTTGCGTGCAATTTTTTCCTTCAGCGTGTTAATCCTCATTCGACGATTCCCTTTAATTCGGTTGTTCCATTTGATTCAAGTACATCCTTTGATATCTTGAGCGGATTGCTCGCTTTGCGGAAATATAACTCTCCATCCCCATACAGACGGCGCTTGGTCATCTCTTCGATCAGTGCATCTTCGGCAAAAAGGTCAAATGCAACGAACCGTTCCGTGTACTCCGGGTGCTGCTTCTGATAATCCACAATTACACCTGCGCACAGCTGCCAGAACGCTTCCTCCGACAACCCAAACTTCTCCAAGGCCAGCGCAATATCTGTCATGCAGATAAAAAAGAATGCATCATACGTATAGTCCCGGACTTCCGACACATCTCCGGCATAGATGAAGGAATATCGATTGAACTTGCGGTGGGTTTCCGGCTCGGGGTTCAGCTTCGGTGCCCGTTCCGGGTGCAACAGTTGATCTGGTACATAGCGAACGCCATCATGCAGATCCTTGATAATGATTCGTTTCGGCAGATCATCTTCCAGTACCAAAATGATATTCTGAGCATGCGATTCCAGCGCAATCCCATGTGCATAGAGCAAATGAATAATCGGCAGGGTAACTGTGCGAACAAGGGCCTCACTCCACTTTTCCACACCATGTCGTTCTACAGCATCCTGAATGAATGGAACACCATCCGGTTGCACCAACATCAGCGCATTCAGCGGCCATGCGGTCTCGCCTTCCTTCAGATGAACCGATACATTCTCCCGCCAGATGGCACCGAGTGTGCCGTAGGCCCGTCCATACTGGGTTGCAGGCAACTGCTCATAATGGAACGACAGTCCCATGATTTCTTTCAAAATGCCAAACTGTGCCCGCTGCAACAGCTCATCTTCACGTACAAGTGTATCCAGCCAGTCGCTGATCAGCGGCGCGTTCTGGGTCGTATGCTGTGCCAGAATACGTGTGCTCGACGTGTTGGTGATGCTGAGAGCCAGCTTGATGTATGGGGCTTCCGGGTTCACCCGGTTTGACAGTGAACGGATCGACTGCTGTGCACGATAGGGCGAAGACGATGGACCGAGATATACGATGTCCCCATCCATCCGTTGACGGGTATATACCGACTCCAACTGATGCTCCCACTGCCACGGATGAACCGGAATGAATACATATCGATCACCAATGTCAGAACCTATTCCTATGCCAACCTTGCCGTCTTCCCTACCCGAGCTACGGACTGTTTCGCCTTTTTCACGAACTCCCCCATGAAGCTTCGCTTGGATTGTCTCTCCAACGCTCTCACCAACTTCGGCACTGCTCCCAAGCTGATCTACACTCGCCACATATGCGTTGGCGTTCTCGCCCATGTCCGTTCGAACTTGTTGTTGCAGGATCTGTTGAAATCGCTGCATATCCTCTGCGGTCAGATGTTGCCCTACCAATTCTTCAGAGCTATACCCTACGGATACAGCGGTCTGAGCCAAATCTTTTTTCACAGCAACCCAGACTAATGCAACCTCCGTGTTAAATTCAGGGCCATAGGCCAGATTGTCTTTCAAAGAAAATCCCAGCCTCGACTTATAACTCGGGTGGTACAGATGACCGTCGGTCATGTGACTTTCGAGCGAATCATAATGCCGATCTTCATTCGGAATGTTCAAGGGCAATATAGCTTGGCACTGACTGTCCTTTGCCATCGTTTCGAGTAGTTCCTGGATAAAAGCCGTGACATTTGCCCCCTTCAACGCGTTCAGTACGATTTCCTCCAAAAACAGATCCAGATCGGTGCAGGATACGCCTTCTCTTTGGATCGAACCCTTCTTCACCTTCACCCGGCCAAATGAAAACTTCCGTTCAGCTTCACACGTGTACGCCACAGAATCGCCGGAAGATGTGAGGCCGCTGGTTCGCCATTCGCTCCCACTTACATGACTGTCCAGAATGCCTTCGAACCACATCGCCTCCAGCGTCTGCCGCATGATCCGTTCCTGTACAGCCACGTAGACTGCTTCTGTCTTGCCGCCTGCTTCAGCCCTGTATCTCACGACTCCCACGCACTTCACTCCCCATTCGTTTCATTACATTGCTCACCGGCACGTAGGCCGGGGTCTGGCTGATCCCTCTTACACAACTCACCAAGTTTTGTTTGGCCAGAAATGCATCCGTTGTTAGCAGATGTCGTACATATGCATTGCCCGTTCGTTCCAGCTCCTCCACAAGTACCTCACGTACCTGTTTCCAGAAATGCTCCTCCGGGACGTTCACATCTCGCGCCATCGCATGAATCAGAGACCCCAGATGATTGACGATAAAATAGTACGATGTCCGCGCCCAGGCTTTCTCTCGCGAATAAAATAATAAATCGGACGTAGCACGATCCTGCTCACTTATAAGTTCCTCATCCACACTGACCCCTTCCAGATCGCGGACGATAAAATCTACAGGCAACCCATCCTTTAAGGTCACAAGGGTATTCTGCAAATGGGCTTCAAAATGAATACCTTTCTCTCCCGCCGCCCTTACAATCGGCAGCAGCGAACATGCCAGATATCGTTCCAGCCAACGCTCGGCAATGTCACGTCCACCACCCAGCATCGTCATCAACCTAGAACGCATCCCGGGAAGTGGTGCTTCAACCAGACTGGATAAGACATACGTATTCTCAACATCAAACTCAATGGGCCGATAAGCTATCGTAAACAGACTGGTTAACTCTTCATCTTCAAAAGCACAAGTCGCTACGCCTGTCTCATACGCAATATGCGTGTTCGGTTCAGCACCGAAGCAGTCATGCTGCCTGACGTACTTGGAGGCATCCAGTGTTCTGCGCATCTGCTCAGCACTGTTAGTGCGAATCATGTTGGTGATCTGCATGTTCAGTGACAGCTTGATATTGCAGTTCCATTCGGGAACATAAACTGTACGGACCGAAGAAGTTGGATAGACGATAGGCCCCGCACTACCGAGTAGAATTAATTTTTCATCTCGAAAATAGGACTGTACCCCGGACAATCGTGATATGTACGCGTATTGCCATGGATGGACAGGCAGCAGCCCATACATTTCACTCTTTTCTTTTAAAATAGGCTCCACATGGCTCCACAGTAAGTCTTGCAAATCCATTGCCGCCTCGTCATCGACCCATTCCTGCATGTAGACATCCTGCCTCACGGCGATATAACAGAGTTGAAATGATGTCCGTAACTCCGGACTGTACTTCTGCACATCCTGCTCGCTGAAGCCTTTGGAGTTCTTCGGAAACGGATGGAACGGATGACCATACAACAGTGACTGTTCCGATGTGCGATAATCGTGGATGTCGAGACCGGCTGCTTGTTCGATATACAACGTAAGGTTGCCCACACTGTTATCAACCTTTTGTGCAAAATCTCTGGCATACGCCAGCTCTACACGATTCATATTCTCACCCAATGGATGTACATTCTCCAGCTCAAGTGAACGCTTCATTTCCATCACACTTTTCATCATTCCATGTTGATCCGAACTCGCTCCCTGTTCCCCATTCCCGCTTAGCTCAGATGTGATCCAGCGAACCAGGTCGCGATAATGAACGGTTTCCCCGCCAGATTCCATGCTGAGGTATTCATGCTCCCCCATGGCAGAGTAATAAGACAAGCGTCCTGTCACCTTCACCCTACTAGCTTGAAAAGTAACAGTGTACGACAGCGTGTTCGGATTGATCCGAATATCGCTTTCCTTCTCTAGCGCAAGCTCACGGATGTAACAGTTCAACAGCAGTTTGCACGAATGTTCATGGGCCTGCTGCTCAGCCTCAGACCGGAGCTTGTTTTCCATCTCGAACAATGATGCCAACCTTCTTTCGGGTTATAAGTAAGACCAGGGGAAGTGTAAGCAGTATGGCGCAGCCAAGTCCGATACAGATCTCTTTGAGTGCTCCCCATTTTGCCATCTCCATGGACGTTCCTGCCCCGGCAAGCCATTGCCAACGCATATCGTAATACAGGGTCAAGCCCATCACCGCAAACGAAGAAGCCAGACGCTCAATCGTGGTTGATAACACCGACCCTTCGTGCATGTCTTCGTCTGCTAATGCTTGCAGACCAATCGCAGAGATGCTCATGCCTGACAGACCAACGCCGATTCCTCGACACGCCATGAGTATACCGATGATCCAGATTGACGCTCCCAGGGGCAGAACCGCAAACGACAAGATCGATATCGACACCAGCAACGTCCCCCATGCGATAAAATGTATGGACCGACCGCGATCCAACAAGCTGCCGCCAATCCACATGAACAGACTTGTACAGATCGACAAGGGAATGAACAACGCACCGGACAGGGCCGGCGACAGGTGGAAGACGTCCTGGAACAATAACGGCAATGCAAAGATCACACCAAACATGACACAATCCTGAATAGTCGAGATCAGTACAGTCAGCGGAAAGACGGCATTACGCCGCAGCAACTGGTACCGGATCAGTGGTTCCTTGCGACCGTTCTCGGTCTGGACAAAATGAATGAGCAGCAACACACCGAGCGCAATCAGCATCCATGGTACCCATACTGCCACGACAGGACTTGCGTACAACTGTACCCCCAGACTAAGGGCACCTACCGCGCAGATGAGCAGCATGACACTGGTTGGATGCCATTTTTTCCTGCGGGCAGGGATATAGGTCTGAATGACTCGACCGCAGCCAATCAACGAGAATATAGCCAGTGGCACATTGAGCCAGAACAGCATTTCAAGCCGTCCATACTGAATGATGAATCCACCCAGCGTAGGCCCGGCAGCCGGAGCCAACATAAGCAGCAAGCCCCACGCTCCGGTAATTCGCCCTCGTACCTCCGGTCCGTATACATCAAACAGCAACACAAGTGATAACGGAATCATCAGCCCCGCGGCAACGCCATGCATGAAACGAACCAGCAACAGTACCTCAATAGAGTGATAAAACAACGCACCTGCTACCGAGAACAGTCCATAGATACTGATCCCCAACATATACGTCTGCTTACGCCCCAGTCGGTCCACAATCAGGGACGCCAGCGGCATCGTTAACGTCATAGCCAGCATGTACAGCGCGATAATCCACCCGCCTGCTGTCGTAGAGATCTGATAATATTGCACAAAATAAGGCAGCAGCAGGTTAAATGCACTGTTGGTCAGTACCAGCGAAAAGGCACCGATCAGAATCGCGAGTAATACTGCATGCCTCTTCATCAGGGAAAGCTTCAGCATGCGGCTGTTGCTAAGGCAATCGCTTCAGCTACCGATTTCTCAAAGATCGCAAGGATTGCACCCGATTCTTGCTCCGTAATATTCAGCGGCGGCAAAAAACGAACAACCGCTGAATGACGCCCGCCCAGTCCTACAATTAATCCATTCTTGAAACATTCACGCTGAATAGACTCAGCCAGCGCACCATTAGGCAGATAATGTCCCAGACGATCTTTGCGTCCCATTGGATCAACCACCTCAACGCCAATCATCAGTCCTCTGCCTCGCACATCACCAATCTCTGCATACCGCTCTTTCATTGCATTCAGTTGATTCATGAACTGCTCACTGCGCAGATGCACATTGTTCAAAACATCCTGCTCCCGAATATAACGAAGTGTAGCAAGTCCCGCTGCCATGGCCAGCTGATTGCCACGGAACGTACCTGTGTGTGCACCAGGCTGCCATCGATCCAGCTCCTCCTTATAGATGACGACAGACATCGGCAGACTTCCGCCAACCGCTTTGGAGCAGATGATTACATCAGGTACAATCCCGGCATGTTCAAACGAAAACATTCGTCCTGTCCGTCCAATGCCTGTCTGCACTTCGTCGATGATAAGTGGAATGCTTCGCTCTGCCGTGATTCGGCGCAGCTCCCTCAGCCATTCGATATCTGCCGGAATGGCTCCACCTTCACCCTGCACCGTCTCCACAATGACCCCACACGGTGCCGCAATACCGCTCTCGCAATCATCGAGCAAGTTCTCGATATACTGTGCGCTTAACCGGGCCGTCATGCCTTCACCAACACCAAATGGGCAGCGGTACTCATAAGGAAAAGGCAGGAAATGAACATCGGGCAGCAGGCTTTGCAGATGTTGTTTCTTGCTCAGGTTGCCACTCATCGACATTGTCGCTTGGGTCGAACCGTGATAACCTCCCTGAAAGGCAAGAATAGACTTGCCACCTGTTGCATGTTTGACCAGCTTAATGGCTGCTTCTACCGCATCCGCTCCGGTTGGACCACAGAACTGGATTTTGGCTGTGTCTCGCATCTCTGCCGGAAGGATGGAGAATAGTTCTTGCATATATGAAAGCTTCAGCGGTGTTGCCAGATCCAGTGTATGAAGCGGAATCTGCTGATCCAGAACATCGCGAATGGCGTTGACCACCGTGTCATGGTTATGCCCCAGCGCCAATGTTCCTGCCCCAGCCAGGCAGTCGTAGAATACGCGGCCTTCCGTATCGGTAATCTTCACCCCATGGGCCTTGTTAATGACAAGTGGGAAATGTCTCGGGTACGATCTTGCATTGGATTCCTTCTCATTTTGCATCTTCAGATATTCCGTCTGCACCTCTACTGACATAGCCCTCTAACGCTCCTTATAATCGATTCAGGCTGAACCTGCTGCCTGTGATTCTTGTTCTACATTTTGCATATGACATGGTATTGGTTCAAAATCATGGTGAGGTCCGAATTAAATGATGGTATCCGTTATCTGTTATACGTTATCCGTCATATATTGTCATCTATACGTTGTTATAAGCTATATTTATTTATATTCAAGTTGCTCCTGACACAGGTATTCCAGGTATAACCGAACCACATCACGAGTTGTTCCACCATGGGGAAAGACGTGGTGTGTCAGATCTGGCAAGGCGTTCACTTCCAGGATGCCTCCCAGATCTCTGGAGATCGGGGTGCGGATATCATGACAACGAACATCGACTCCTGCTACATCGATCTGAAGAGTCTTTGCCGCCTGAATAATCATCCGGGCATTTTCGGGATGAATGATTTCGGTACAATCCTTGTAGAATTCACTGATTTTTCCGGCGGCAGAATTGCGGAGATTGTATAACTCGATTTCTTTTCCCGCGGCAGGAACTTCATCCAGTGTTGTCCCTTGTGCATGTAATACCTCCAGCAGTCGTTCCGTTTCTGCATTAACCTCGGGAAACGCTTCATACTCGCCAATGGGTGTCATCTCGATTCGTTCCTGATTCAACTGCTCAATTAACGCCCGAACGGTTGAAGTTCCGTCTCCCTCAACATAGACAGGCCGATACTGGTTCACAGCCGCCACTTCACCGTTAATGATCAGCACTCTGTAATCAATCCCGGTCACATATTGCTGTAACATAATGCTGCTACCATGGACACTCGCAAGACGAATGGCTTCCTCCAGTTCATCTGCGGTACGCACATCCAGCGTCACGCCCATGCTGCTGCTCGCATCCAGCGGTTTCACTACAATGGAGCCATGCCTTTCCAGAAAATCTGCTGCTTCGCTTCCCATCTCCGGGATCACGATAAATGACGGTACAGGCATGCCCTGTTCATGCATTAACATATTACATGCCTGCTTGTTCTTCGCGAGCAGTCCAGCGATTAACGGCAGACGATGAGATCTGGTTTTGTTAATGATGATCTCTTGGTCCCCTACAGACAGCTTCAGGAAATCTTCGCATCCCTCAAGAAGTGGCTCACAGGTGATGCCCATTTCTCTCGCTTTGCTTATAATGAGTCGGTTTTGCAGATTATGAATCCCTTTCGGAAACACTGAAAATCCTCCTCGATCGAATGAAGGTACTCGCTCCTATATAAGTTGAATAGAGTTTTCACACGAAATCACTGCACGGTCAGAACCATCTTCCGATCGCTGTTATCCCCAGATTTTTTTGAACCCCTTTACAAAGGGGAAATCCGGTGATAAAGGCGCAGCTTATGCTTCCGATGCAGCTTTCTTGCAGAAAACTTGTAGCTCCGCTTCTTCAGATCTGTTCTGCCCCCTCCGTTAACGTGTGAAATTTGAATTCAACTTATATTGCTCATACGTTCATCAATTTTTATTGTAATTTAATATTGATAATGATTATCAATATCATACAAAATCTATTTTATGGCAATTCGAGTTATATTGTCAATAATAAACTTTTAAGGAAAAATAAGATTGAATTTTGTGTAGGTTTGAGTCGATGCTGGTATGCTTTTATCGAATAATAGGCACAACAAACCGGGCAAGCTTGGGACATGGTTTTACCAACGGCTTGCCTAATTTGTCTTCATACAATGGAGTCGATGTGGAGTTTTGAATAATTTATTAAACGAATCAAAAGTAGACTTTTTGATCCTCAAGCCAGTTGTGTATAACGCTGTTCCCCATTCAGCTTCCTTCCTCTTCCATGTGGGATGCAGGTTGGTGTGCCAAACAGTGGATCAACTGCAATCTCACACTCCATCTGGAAAACCTTACGAACCATCTCCTGTGTGACAATATCTTCCGGTTTTCCTTCTGCGTAGATCGACTTGTTGTGAACAGCCACAATGTGATGCGCATAACGACATGCCAGGTTCAGATCATGAAGTACCATAACAATCGTGCGTCCTTCCCGTTCGTTCAAATCAAACAACAGATCGAGGATATCAATCTGATGTGTCATATCCAGATAGGTTGTAGGTTCATCCAATAGCAGCGTTTCGGTACCCTGCGCAAGTGTCATCGCAATCCAGGCACGCTGACGCTGTCCACCGGACAATGCATCCACAGGTCGATCCGCGAGTTCTGTCAGATGTGTGGACTCCAGTGCCAGCTTGACCATGCGCTCATCCTCTCGTGACCATTGCTTCAGCCATGTTTGATGTGGATAACGTCCTTGCTTAACCAGTTGGTTCACCGTCAAGCCCTCCGGAGCGGTCGGACCCTGTGGCAGGATGGACATGCGTCTTGAAATTTCCTTGGTTGGCAACTTTGCAATCTCTTCGCCATCCAGCAGCACCGAACCAGAGCTGGATTTCAACAACCGGGCCATCGTACGCAGCAGCGTAGATTTACCACAGCCGTTGCTGCCAATCAGGACGGTAATATGTCCCTTGGGAATGATCAGGTTTAAATTTTCAATAATGGGATCTGCTCCATAGGAGATCGTAAGCTCCTTGGCTTCCAGAATACTCACAGCTCTCTCCTCCTCAAAACTGATTTCGATTCTTGAACAATAGATACAGGAAAAACGGTGCGCCTACGCCTGCGGTGAATACCCCTGCGGGAACATCCAGCGGTAGAAAGGCAGTGCGGGCAATCAGATCTGCCGCAAATACAAGCAGAGCACCAACCAGTCCAGACACAATCAGCATACTGCCAAACATCCGTCCAACCAGCTTTCGGGCAATATGTGGAGCGATCAGGCCTACAAAACCAATGGTTCCGGCAACCGCAACGGCGATTCCCGCCAGCAGTACACTGCATAACAACAACGCTGAACGATGCCGCTGTACAGTTACACCCAGCCCTGTGGCCAGATCATCCCCGAACTCCTGTGCATTCAGGCTGCGAGCGAACCAAATCGCCAGCGGTATAACAATTACGATAACCGGTAAAATCGTTCGGACATCGGTCCACGATGCTCCGTATACACTTCCTGTCAGCCAGATATAGGCTTGACCTGCCGTGTAGAACGGACTCAGGATCAGCATAAAGGTCGTCCCGGCTCCGGTAATGGCCGATACCCCAATGCCGATCAGCACCAGACGGATCGGACTGACTCCCTTTTTCCAGGCAAGCACATAGATGATCAAAGCCGTCACAATTGCGCCAGCGATGGCGAACAATGGCAACAACTTGATACTTACCGCTCCACCTAACAGCGTAACAAAACCTACAGCTGCAACGGCCGCGCCGCCGGTGATGCCGATGACATCCGGTGAGGCCAGCGGATTACGGATAATGCCTTGCAGAAGTGCGCCTGACATACCGAGGGCTACTCCTACGAGCAGAGATAATAACACCCTTGGCAGTCTTAAGGTCAGCACGACGAAGTCATGCTCTCCTGCATTCAGACCAAATATCGTTCTGAGCACATCCAGCGGAGAAATAAAGTCACTGCCTACACTGGTACCGACCACTCCTGCCATCAGGAACAATAGGATACATACACCGATGACAACCAGTGATTTTCGTTCCATTTGCACTGAGACAGTGTCTTTTTTGTTGCGAAAAGTCAACACCTTCCTCATATCTTCGTCACCCCCTTGCGGGCAATATACACGAAGAAGGGTCCGCCAATCAGTGCAGTCATGACACCGAGTGGAACTTCCTGCGGCATGATCACCAACCTTGCAACCACATCCGCGGACAGCAGCAGAATCGCTCCCCCTACAATAGAGTAAGGAACGAGCCAGCGGTAATCATTTCCCACCAGTGCACGCATGATATGCGGGACAACCAGACCGACAAGACCGATTGAACCGGCTACGGCAACCGAACCACCCGCCAGCAATACCGTAACAATTCCCATGAGCACCTTGACTAGAAGTACATTCTGTCCCATGCCTTTGGCGATATCGTCACCCGTCAACAGCAGATTGATGGCTCTGCCCATGAACAAAGAGACAATAGCTGCGGCTGTCATGTACGGCAGAACAGGATATAACATATCCAATGTCCGACCACTTACTGAACCGGCAAGCCAGAACAGTACATCCTGCAATCCGGTTCCATCCAGCACCAGAATGGCCTGTGTGAACGAGGCAAATAACGCGGAGATTGCCGTACCCGCCAGTACAATTTTGATCGGTGTCAGGCCATCACGACCGAGGGAACCTAGCCCATATACAATTGCCGCGGCTACAGCAGCCCCTGCAAAACCAAACCACATCATGGTGGTGAGCGAAGATACGGACAATACAACGATGGCAATAACAATAAAAAAGATCGCACCAGAATTAATTCCGAACACACTCGGTGATGCCAGCGGGTTACGTGTCAATGCCTGCATCAGCCCACCCGCCACGGCCAAACTTGCTCCTACAACAGCAGCAATAACTGTACGTGGCAACCGTTCCGTCAGCAGAACCACATGTTCCACAGAACTCTCGTCATAGAATTGCAGTGCTTCCCATGCCATCTGAAACGTGATATGCGTACGTCCCAGAATCATACTGGCTAGGCAAGCAAGCAGAAGTAATATGAATAAACCCACCAGTCCATAAATCTTGGCACTTGCCTTTGTAAAAAGGGGAAACATACTCTCACTCTTTCATCTGTAAAATGATAAAAGACCTGCCTGCCCATACACTTCGTTAACGAATGTTCTGGTGCATGGCAGGTCCTGCTCCTGTTAGTTAGTTCAGGTTGAACTGCTTATATAGATCGTCCAGCATCATGTTGGCCGATGTGTATCCACCTGCCATGTTCCAGGCCACTTCATCGACCTGAACTAGTTGGTTGTTCTTGACTGCATCAAGGTTTTTCCACAGTGGACTGCTGGTCCAATCATCATAATTTTTCTGAATGGCATCTGTTTCTGTGCCTGAATTGAAGTTGAAGATCATGTCTGCATTCATATCTGGAATGTTTTCTTTGGAAGTCAATTCAACTCCCCATGTGTCTGCATCATGTCCAGCAGGTCTGGTGAACCCAAGTTCATTCAGAATCTTACCTGCATATCCCATGTAGAAGATACGAACCTGATCGGCTCTAAAGTTCGTGATGGTTGCTTCAATTGGCAGACGATCCCCCATTTTCTCTTTAAAATCAGCTACACGGCCATCCCAATCAGACAACAATTTATCCGATTGCTCAACCCTATTCATCGCTTCTCCAACAGTTTTCACCGTTTCTTTCCAGTCAAAAAGCGTCTCCGTCACTACCGTTGGTGCGATCTGCGACAGTTGCTCATAGATCTCTTCATGTCTGATCTTCGTAGCAATAATCAAGTCGGGTTTCAACTTGTTGATCTCTTCCAGATTGGGCTGTGATTCCTGTCCTACTTGTGGAACTCCGTCCAGATCTGCTCTCAGATATTCATAGACTGGCTGCTGAACCCAGGATTCCACCACGCCTGTCGGTTTCACGCCAAGTGCAACAACGACATCATTCGCACCCTGGAACAGTGTCACGATCTTTTGCGGGGTTCCCTTGATTGTGGTTTCGCCCATGGCATGTTTGATCACTCTGGACTGGTCTTCAGTCGCACTTGCAGTTGTATCACTTTCATTATTGCTCTCATTGCTGCTTGCAGCTTGGCTGGACGTATTTGTTGTCTCGGCACTTCCACCCGAAGCACAACCAGCAAGTAATGAAATCATCAGAATAAGTGTTGCATAAATGTATAGCTTTTTCTTTACTTTATACATGAAATCCGTCTCCCCTTTTTTATCTAAATGATATTGAATCTCATTATCAATTGTATTGTAATGGAGATGAAATCATTATACAAGCATTTTATTTGGAAAAACTTCTCACTCCCTGTCGAACTCTTTAACTTCATAAAACAACATTAAATAAAGATAAATTAACTAAAACAATACAATATATATCGATACAATACGCCTCCACACAAACCATATATGTAATTTTTTTCTTACCTACGAAATATACAAATCTCTCTTTTTACTTTTAGTTTCATCTAATACATGTCCTTTTTGCTAGTGACTCATTATTCATTCATATGCGTTTGACTGATGAATTTACTGTAAAACAATTCCTGTAATTTCTTGTTGTACTATGTTAGATTATCCATTGGAATAAAATCACATCTATAGATAGGGGATATTAACACGTGAAGAAATCATGGGTACTATCAATCATTATGAGTTTTGTCTTGCTCGGCGGGGTGTTCGCACCTGTAGGGTCCTATGCCGCTGCTGCGGATGACTCAACCACTACATATTCGGAAGACGAATACTATGAAGAAATTGACACGTCAGAACAAGAACCGATCCCTACAGTCGAAGAAGAAGATTTCCTGGGCTACCTTGATCAGTTGGATATGGCATCGGTATATGAGGAGAGAGCCTTCAATGCTTTGGGAGGTGGATTTTACATCACATCATCCAATCGCAAGTCCGTTTTCCTGAAACTGACCAATACAGCGATTCCTAACTACACCAAATATGTTTCCAAGCTGAAGCTGATTAAACCGCAAAATACAGAATTGCAAAAAATCCATGCCAACTTGATCAAAGGTAGCTATACACAGCTGGAAGGATTCCAACTCGCTAAAAAAGCGGTCTCCAAAACAACGGTAAACAGTGCTGTCCTGAAACAATCCAATGCCAAAATTGCTGCCGGGAAGAAAAATATCGAGAAGTTTCACAAAGAATTCTCTGCATACGCCAATAAACTTGGATTTGATTTATAAAAAACAGTAATTGCAGATACGCGTCCTACATTTCGAATAAAACAATTTGAAATTTAAGGAAAAAAAGTGTTTTCTTTTGCTGAGTTAGTTCGTATAATAGCACTATAATCAAAAGGCTATGCTGCCGAAAGGTACAACCTCGTGAACAATTGAGGTTGTGCCTTTTTTGCGTTTAATGGCCGCTTTTATCTGAATTTCATCATCTGACGAGGAGTGATTTACATGATTCTTGAAGCCGTTTATCATCGCCCCAAACTCAATTGGTCCTATGCTTATGACCGCTCGACCATGCACCTGCGACTTCGGTCCAAACGCGGGGACCTGGATGCGGTGATTGCCATTACGGGAGACAAATATGCCTGGGATCGGACGATCACACACATCCCTATGCACATCTTTGCCCGGGATGAAATGTTCGATTATTGGGAAGCCGAGACTTCACCTCCCTATCGCCGATTACGGTATGGTTTCCAACTGATTCAAGGAGAGGAATCGGTCTGGATGACGGAGCGCGGATTCGAGCAGGCGCTGCCTGATCAACCACTCGAATTCTTTGATTTTCCATTTATGAATCCGGTCGACATTTTTGAACCGCCTGCCTGGGTTAAGGACGCTGTGTTTTATCAGATTTTCCCTGAACGTTATGCCAATGGCGATCCATCCCTCAGTCCCAAAAATGCTGAACCCTGGGGAGGAGAGCCTACACCAGTGAACTTCTTTGGCGGCGATCTCCAAGGTGTGCTGGATCATCTGGATCATATAAGTCAGCTTGGCATCAATGCCATTTACTTCTGTCCGCTGTTCGAAGCCACGACGAATCACAAATACAATACAGGCGATTACATGAAGGTTGATCCTCACTTTGGAACCAATGAACAGTTCAAGGCGTTCGTGGACGCCTGTCATCAGCGCGGCATACGTGTCGTTCTGGATGCGGTGTTCAACCATTCCGGCAGAGAGTTCCCTCCTTTTGTCGATGTCATGAAGAATGGAGCTGCCTCTCCCTACGCAGATTGGTTCTATATCAAGGACTGGCCGCCACGTGTGGAGGATGGTATACCGACTTATGACACCTTTGCTTTTGAACCGCTCATGCCGAAACTGAACACGGAACACCCTGAAGTGAAGGCATACCTATTAGAGGTAGGACGTTTCTGGATTGAGGAGATGGACATTGACGGATGGAGGCTTGATGTGGCGAATGAGGTGGATCATCAGTTCTGGCGCGAATTCCGTCAGACGGTAAAAGCCATTAAACCTGATGCCTATCTGCTCGGCGAGATCTGGCATGATTCACTCATGTGGCTTCAGGGAGACCAGTTCGATGCCGTGATGAATTATCCGTTTACCAACTCGGTATTGGACTATACGGTGCACGGCAAGCTCGACGGACTCGCATTTGCCAATGAGATCGGCAAACTGTTCGCAGCCTATTCACAGCCTGTAACGGAAGCGGCCTTCAATCTGCTCGGAAGTCATGATACCCCCAGACTGCTGACCTTATGTGATGGAGACGAGCGCAAGATGAAACTTGCCGTTACGTTACTACTTACGTATCCAGGTGTGCCATGTATCTATTATGGAGATGAAGTGGGACTTGATGGGGGATATGATCCGGGTTGCCGCAAGTGTATGGAATGGGATGAGACCAAACAGAATCGCGATCTTCTGGAATTCTTCACCCGTACGATTTCCCTTCGCAAACAGCACCCTGCCCTGCGCAGCACGGAACTGAAGATTGTATATGCAAAAGCCGGAGACCCTTGTCTTGCCATCGAACGATTGGATTCGCATACGGGAGAGCGCATGCTTCTTGTTCTTAATGCGGGTGATGAGCCGTGTACCCTTGAACTCCCCTTGGGAGATCGTAACGTCTGGCGAAATCTGTTCACATCCAACACCGTGGAAGCTCGGCAAAATAAACTGACCCTCAATCTGGAAGCATACGGATTCTCACTGATGCAACTTGAGGTGAAACAACCAGCTGAGGCCTGAGATAAATACAGCTAACAAGGGAAAATAACTTCAAAGAGGCTGTCCCCTAGGTGATATGCTCCCCATAAAGTAGACAGGTAAATAATAAAATCCTGTTACTGTATGGGGAGCATATCAGACCAAGGACAGCCTCTTCTGTATCTTATACGTCTTGTATGTCTTGTGCATCTTATACGTCATATCCTAACGAACCCAGCACACGTTATTTGCTTCATTATACGCGGGTTAAATGCCTAACGAATCAGAGAGACCTTATTTCGTCCAATACGTCGATTTTCGAGACCAGAAGCCGTATTTTTGAAGCAATAACGTTACTGAGATTCGTTAGGTTTTACTTTTCTTGTTTATCCCCTCAATACGATGTCTGAGGTTCGTTAGCGATACCGATTCAAGCAAGGTGAAACTCTTCGAGGCAGCGACCTATTTCCCAGCCGAGGCGAAGGGTGTCGAAGTCATTGGTTTTCGTATTTTCTTCATTCTTGAGCTTACGAGCGCTCCCTGTGTAATTACGATTTTCTGCGGAATCTTGTATGAAGGCAGCTTGTCCTGACAATATTCCCAGATGGATCGCCGCAGATCGGTGAGAGTACATTCTGTAGCCAGCCGGATAGTCACCTTCACCCTCTGACCCGTGATACCACTCTGTTCTCCCGAAACCACGGCCGCTTCGATACATTCCATCTCTTCCAGAACACCCTCGACCTCGGCAGGATACACTTTCCGTCCCCCTACGTTAATGATCTCGGAACGACGTCCCAGAATACGAATGTAACCCTGCTCCAGCACAGCTTCATCGCCAGTTCGCAGCCACCCATCCTCTGTAAAGGGTGATGGAGCATTCAGATATCCAATCATCGCGGTTTCCGTGTGAATCTGCAATTCTCCTTCCACCACCCGGTACTTGACCCCTTCATCTTGAATGGAAAACAGCAGCGAGCCTGGCTCTTTGGAGCGGGTTGGCAGAATGCCAAGTTCAGACATGCCATAGGCTTGTATCGTCCTTAGTTGTGGATATCTCCGGTTCCAGGCTGCCAGTACGGATTCAGGCATCACTTCCGATCCGTATGACACAACTTCGAGACTCGACAGATCATACCCCTCATCATTTCTACCCAGCAGCAACAGATTCATGAATGTTGGGGAGACAGGCAGCGCCTGCACACGAAACTTCTCAATCGTTCGGCACACTTCTTCGGGAGATCGATCCGCAATGATACAGAGACAGCCCCCACTGGACAGGGATTGCAACATGGTATTCACACCGCCGATATGATCAAACATCATAAAAGGAATCGTTCGCAAAGGCCGAACCTGCCGCCGAAAACCATGTAACAGCCGATCTGCACGATGGACAGTCGCTTTGCTTACTCCGGTTGATCCGGATGAAAAGAGTACCAGTCCGCCTACGCCCTCCTGGGCCAGCGAGGATAATAACACAGGAACCTCTCCGGAGGATTCACACGTTTGCCGAATACACAACTTGCCTCCTTCAACGTCCAAACGCCACTTCACCTGTGCCAGCTGGATATATTCCTCTCGTTTGGCTTCAACCAGGTTCCGATCCATGGGGAGCACGATACACCCTTGTCCGAGCAAAGCAACCAATGCTGCCGCTGCATAGGGAGAATAATCTTCCTCCAGCGTTACAAGTTGCCCAGTCAGCCCTTCTGCTGTAATCCACTTACTCATGATGCCAACCTGTTCCAGCAGCCACTGATAGCTGTACTCCTGATCTTTCCAGATCAGCGCAGGTTGCTGTCCCTGTTCCGCGAATCGTTCAAGCAAGAATTGGTTCAACATCTTGCATCCTCCTTACCGTCAGACGCCCATTGCTGTGCGAGATAATCAACAAGTGAACCCACGGTCTGATATGGGCTTTCCGGCATGGAAGCAGCAGCCATCTCCGCCAGTGCGACTCCCATCCCCGTCCCCCATCGATCTTCGATTCCCTGCTCTACCACTGCAAGCAATGACACGAGTTCCAGCGAATCCAGTTGCCCACTTCGTCCGTACAGTGGAGCGTTACCACCCTCACCAAGTGGAATCGTTGTATTATGGTACGCGTTTAACTCCCGGCAACTATCCAATACGATACGGAGCAAATCCTCCCTGTGTTCTTGTCCAATCATCAACACGGCCTGACGTGGGAAGCAATCTGCCTGAGGTATGGACTGTCGAAGTGACTCATACCATTGCCATTCATCCGTGACCAACATTTTAATTACACTTGTTAGCTGTACTTTCCACTGCTCACGCTGCTTTATCCGACTGACCTGAAGCATATTGTAGGCCTTCTCCCAACGTACAATAATGTCGCTGAATTCTCTCGCATATTGATCAAGTGGAGAACCTAGCCATAAGGCTGATTCCTGAAGAAGATCTCGAAGAAAATATCGACTCCATCGCATATCAAACAGCAGACCCGATATTAACATTTCATTGGCCTGATCCCCTTCATTCGCCCCACACAGTGCATCTAAGAGTCGCAGAGACACCGCATGTCCAAAATGAAAATTCCGCTCTCCTTGTGCAATCGTCCGGCCTGTCAGAAATTCTTCAATCTGCGTTGTTAACGCCTGGATCAACATGTCTCGGTAACCGTCAGAGTCCAGCTTCACAGTCGCCCGAATGTCCATGGTTCCATACGTTCGGAGTTCTTCTTTGCGTTTGGCCTGCGCAAGCTCAGGTATGCTTTGGTTACCTTTCCAGAAGTCATGAAAGGCCTTTTGAGTAACCTTTCCCTTATACTTGGAGGGCACGGGATCGTAGACGTGAACATGCTCATCTTCCAAACCATATACAGCAATCCAATGGTCTACCAGATGTAGTCGGGAGCCCTGCTTCACATGTTTGCGAATGTACTCGGGATTCTGATAATCCTCACAGTAAGGCAGGTGATAACTGGTTCCTGTAGCCAAAAAAAGCCCACCTTCGCCAATATACTGCCGGATCTGCGTCTTGCCTTCCTCGAAGCTGTCCAGCTGTCGCTGACCATACATCTCCCAGATCGGCTCTACATAATCCAGTTTGTTAAAATAAGGCTTCACCAGTCCGTTATCCCCGCACGAAGGAAGGCTGTACAACCGACTTGCCGCCAGCAGTGCAAGACTTGTGATGGATCCTTGTCGATGGAGCACTTCATGAATCAGAGGAAAATTGCAGGGATAATAATAAGGAATGTCCAGCACTGGAGCGAATGAAGGAATGATCATTTTGGGCCTCCTGTTCCCGTTTTGGCTGACGTACTGCCCCAGGATTGGATTAGGTAATGCACAGACATATCATCTGTCGCTCGAAATACCCGATTGGCAATAGGTTTGCCATCCACATCGGTCTCGAAACGGCGGAAACCACGTGTAAACCGGAAGGAGAACCCACTATCACGCGGGACTCGGTAACTACCTTCATATCGACCTTTACCAGAACGAACAAGCTTCATGCCCATGCCACCATATATCGTTTCCTCCGAGTCTTCGTCGGGAGCTACCTCTGCACGAACGCAGACCTCCACATGAGTGGACAATTCAGGAATGACAGTGTAGATGCGTGTAGCAGACAGTTCCCCCACAGTCAGCGTGATGGATGCACTTCCAATACCGACAGGAACCAACTCTCCACTCGCATGAACCTGAAGTACATTCGGGTCACTCGATGTATAATTCCCATGCAGCAGACTCTGAACCAACCCACTCTCGTAGTGAATTTGTGCATTGATACACACGGTCATTCCCCCCTGTAGTCCGATGACATCCCTTCCAAGCAGTTCGAGCGAGGAGGGCTTACCCGCGTGGCCAAACATGTACAGTAACGGGAGGTGAATGCGCGCTCCCCAGTCACCTTCCTGATGACAGGCATCCTGCTGTTCCAGAAATGCCAATTCCTCATCCGATCCTACTCCGCGTTCAAGTAATTGATGAGCCACCCTTCTGACCTGAGAAGGCAGAAACAGACCTTCCGTATCTCCAATATCCATCCACATTCGAACGTCGGGTACCTCTTCTGGCAAGCGATACATGTTTTCTTCCAACAGTCCACTTTCCGATGTTTCGTCCAGCTGCACATCCACATAAAATGGCGACATCATGATCAGTTTTCCGAAAACATCTGGATTTCGCATCCCCATGTGCAATGTACAAAGCGCCGCGGCAGATGAACCTAACAGCCCGGTATTATGCTTGTCTGGCAACGTCCGGTAACGATGATCAATGATCGGCTTGAGCTCATGAATGATGAAATGTTCATAGGCGATGCCTGAGCAACCCACACTCACGGCCTCTCTCTCAGGGGCAATGAAGTGGTAGAATTCGTTGTGCGTGACTGGACGGACATGCGTAATGCCGACAATAATCAGTGATTCAATCTGCCCGGAGGCAATTAGTCCGTCTGCTGCCTGGTCCATATTCCATGTTTCATTGCCTGGCGCGGATGGACCAAAAGCCCGCTGCCCCGCATGAACGTACAAAACCGGATATTGCCGAGCTGTCTGCTCATGGTAACCGGGCGGGAGGTACACATAAATGTTGCGGATATTGCCCAGCCGCGACGCCTGAATGCCTTCCAAACATTCGATGACAGAATGGGTACTCAACGATCATCAACCGCCTCTCTTCTCCCAATTCGCCTGCATAATACAAATAACCCCGCCTCAGAAGAGACGGGGTTGTCTCAGAACACGCGTAAGTGTCCCGGGATACATAGCCCTTATATTGTGAATCTGCGAATAGTTTAAATCCCCGGACGTGCTTTTGTAAACATAAAAATAGAAAATAAATGCTCCCAAAAAAGTTATTGACATAAGATCCAATATTTCTTACGATAACGTTGTGATCATAACTCGAGGGCCATGCTTTTAAACCTGAGCGGTTTAGGACAACCCCGGTAACTCCCGAAGGAGATGCCGGGGTTGTTGGCGTGTCAAAAGGAGGGAAGTCTTCAATCCACTGCGTAACACTTCGCTGTATTGAAAGCGCTATTATTCAAGAGCCGGGTTGGTTGTTTATCTAAACTACTACATTCACGAGAAGGGTGGATTACTATGTTTCAAATGGCCAAACGTGTACTCCTCAGCACAACACTGACACTCAGTTTACTTGCAGGGGGCGCACTTCCCTATCTGCCTGCTTCAGCGATCTATGCCGATGCGGATACCGCGGTTACCAACAAGCAGAACTTTAGTACAGACGTCATCTATCAGATCTTTACGGACCGCTTCCTTGACGGAAATCCTTCCAACAATCCTACCGGAGCTGCCTACGATGCCACTTGTAGTAACCTGAAGTTGTATTGCGGAGGCGACTGGCAGGGTTTGATCAACAAAATCAACGATAACTATTTTAGCGATCTGGGCGTTACGGCATTGTGGATCTCCCAACCGGTCGAAAATATCTTCGCTACCATCAACTACGGCGGCGTGATCAACACAGCGTATCATGGTTACTGGGCACGTGATTTCAAGAAGACCAATCCGTATTTCGGAACGATGGCTGACTTTCAAAATCTGATTACAACCGCTCATGCCAAAGGCATCAAGATCGTCATTGACTTTGCACCGAACCATACGTCTCCTGCCATGGAAACCGATACATCCTTTGCTGAGAATGGCAAGTTGTACGATAACGGTAATCTTGTTGGCGGATACACAAATGATACAAATGGATATTTCCATCACAACGGCGGCTCCGATTTTTCCTCCCTGGAGAATGGTATCTACAAAAACCTCTATGACCTCGCTGACCTGAATCACAATAACAGTACCATTGATCAATATTTCAAAGATGCAATCAAGCTATGGCTCGATATGGGCGTGGATGGCATTCGTGTTGATGCGGTGAAACATATGCCTCTCGGCTGGCAAAAGAGCTGGATGTCTTCCATCTATGCACATAAACCTGTATTCACCTTTGGTGAATGGTTCCTGGGATCCGCTGCATCGGATGCGGATAACACGGAATTTGCCAACGAATCCGGGATGAGCCTGCTTGATTTCCGCTTTAACTCTGCCGTGCGTGACGTCTTCCGGGATAACACATCCAACATGTACGCTCTGGATTCGATGATTACAGGCACAGCGGCAGATTACAATCAGGTGAATGACCAAGTCACGTTCATCGACAACCATGATATGGATCGGTTCAAAACAAGTGCCGTCAACAACCGTCGTCTGGAACAAGCGCTGGCCTTCACGCTGACTTCCCGCGGTGTACCTGCCATCTATTATGGTACCGAGCAGTATCTGACTGGTAACGGGGACCCTGATAATCGGGCCAAAATGCCTTCCTTCTCCAAAACAACCACTGCTTTCAACGTGATCAGCAAGCTGGCCCCTCTGCGCAAATCCAATCCAGCGATCGCCTATGGCTCCACTCAGCAACGCTGGATCAATAATGATGTGTACGTTTATGAACGCAAATTTGGCAAAAGTGTAGCTGTTGTTGCGGTCAACCGTAATCTCTCCACACCAGCAAGCATTGCGAATCTAAGAACTTCACTGCCAACAGGCAACTACACCGATGTACTGGGCGGCGCACTGAACGGTAATAACATCACTTCCACCAATGGCAACGTCTCTTCCTTCACACTGGCAGCCGGAGCAACCGCGGTCTGGCAGTATACAACGAGCGAAACAACACCAACCATCGGGCATGTGGGTCCGGTGATGGGCAAACCGGGTAATGTCGTTACCATTAGCGGACGTGGATTTGGCTCCACCAAAGGTACGGTATACTTCGGTACAACAGCCGTTACCGGTGCTGCGATCACATCCTGGGAAGATACGCAGATCAAAGTAACGATCCCAGCTGTTGCCGCAGGCAATTATGCTGTGAAAGTAGCTGCGAACGGAGTTAACAGCAATGCGTATAACAACTTCACCATCCTTACGGGTGATCAGGTCACTGTACGATTTGTCATTAATAATGCTTCCACCACACTGGGTCAGAACATCTATCTGACAGGTAACATGGCAGAACTGGGCAACTGGAGCACGGGTACAACAGCTATTGGCCCTGCTTTCAATCAGGTCATCCACGCCTACCCAACTTGGTACTATGATGTGAGCGTGCCAGCCGGGAAACAACTGGAGTTCAAATTCTTCAAGAAAAATGGTGCAACCATTACATGGGAAGGTGGTTCCAACCACACGTTCACCACACCAACCAGCGGTACAGCGACTGTAAATGTAAACTGGCAATAAAATATTCAGTCCACAAGCTAACCCGGAGTTACGCTAACGCAGCGTATGCTCCGGGTTTTGCTATTGGATTATGCTATATAAATTGAACAAATCACTCTACACTTGACCACTACACGGTCAGATCCATCTCCCATCGCTGTTACCCCCAGTTGTTTTAATTCCCTTCTATATAGGGAAAATCTGGAGCTAGCGTATGCTTCCAATGTAGCTTTCTTTTAGAAATCTTTTAGGCGAACGCTTCGCTTTTCCGGATTGCATCTGACTACTCCGTTATCGTGTAAATGTTTATAGTTCAACTAATATAGAATGGATCTATATCTCACATTTCTAATGATAGGTTCGAATCGACTTCAATGTTGTAGCGGCCAGAATACCTGTCGCCAGCAGTAATATGCCCACGCCTTGCAGCACAGAAGCTGCCCCCCACTGATCTGCCAATACGGAGACAACAGTCAATCCCAGAATAGGCGCTGTACTGGTGATTGTTCCTACTACGCCATAGACCCTTCCTTGCAGCTCGTCTGGAACGGCTGTCCTCAGCATAATCTGGGTGAGCATCGTACAGCACGCGAACATCGCACCTCCGCCCACGATGAACGGTAACGCCATAATTGGTGAGGATACGTTCGATAAAAAAATATATATCGGCCCCAACACAATTAGACCAATAAACACCCATCTCCCTCTTAACTTCAATCGTTTCCCCGAAGCAATCAACAATGCAGAGCCAATCATATATCCGAGTGGAATACAGGTCTCAATTAATCCAAACTGCACCGGATTAGCCTCCCACACCTTGACCGCCATCACTTGAACCAGCATCATCGCCGACATGAAAAATAAAATCAGCACCGGATTGAGCAATACAATGGATCGGATCAAAGGATTCCGATAGATGTAGCCAAACGAACTGCGCCACTCCTGAGCAAACGTGGTCTGCTGATTAATGGATCGCTGTACCTCAGGAAAGCGGCCTGCCACCAGCACACAGACTGCGGACAACAGAAAGGTTGCCCCTGTAATTAATATGGCGATGAATCCGCCAAATGCAGCAACAGCAACGCCCGCTGCGGCTAGTCCGCTGATTCGGGCAAGATTATCCACCATATGAATGGTTCCCGTCGCTTGTTGAATATGCTCTCTGCCCACCATACTTGCTACAGAGGCGTGGAATGCAGGGGCCTGAAACAGACTTGAAAACATGGAGAGTGAGAGCAACAGCAGCACCACCGGAAACGGAGCATGCCAGCCGAACAAGCTAACCGCAATCAGTACAGCCATTACGCCCCGAAATACATCCGAGGTCAGCATCAGCTTCCTGCGATCCAATCGGTCTGCAACCGTACCCGCCACCGATCCAAACAGAAAACTGACAGCCATATTGCAGATCTGTACGGCCGCCATGCTCTTTGCACTGCCTGTGGTCTGTAACACCCACAGGCTAATCGCAATCCCATTGAAGCAATCCCCGAAGACCGAGATGCCGTAGCCGTACAATATCCTGCGAAAGGTAACATTACGCCAAAGTGTTGGCGGAGCTTTAGTATTATGCAATGCAGCTTGTCCATCTTGGTATCCAATGTTATCGGGCTCACTGGATGGTATCATGCCCATACATCACGTTCCTCCCTAATCATGATTCGAGCCCATGCAGAACCAGGCACTTCCGCAGCATTGCCAGTCGATAAAGACATGACATCACGGAAGTGCCTGGTTGGCGTGCCGCAGGTATCGCGGCTGACTATGCTGTTATGGCACAGGATTACCCTTTCGAAGCTCCTGCCGTCAGACCCTGAACAAGGAATCGCTGTAGGAAAACGAACAGCAGTGTAATTGGAATGGCAATCAGTACCGCCCCCGCAGCAAACATCGTAAAGTTACTGTCCTGATAACGGTTGACCAGATCCCACATACCCACCGCAAGCGTCCAGTTCTCTTTCGTCCGCAGCACCAGCCGGGCGAAGATAAAGTCCATCCACGCACCGGTGAAACTGGTTAGTGCCACATAAGTCAGCATTGGTTTGGATAAGGGCAGAATGATGCTGGTGAATACTCGCAGGTGACTCGCACCATCCATGCGCGCCGCTTCGTCCAGGCTACGCGGGATGGTGTCAAAGAAACCTTTGACGATAAATCCGCCCAGTACCGCTCCTGATGAATAGACCAGGATGAGCGCAGCATGGGTGTCGAGCAATTTAATTTGCAGCAAAATGATATAGATGGCAATCATGCTCATGAAACTCGGGAACATCCCGAGGATCAGCATGGTGGAGAGAATCGTTTTACGTCCACGGAAGCGGAAGCGGGACAAGGCATACATCCCAAGTGTCACCATCAGCGTAGAGAAAATCATCGTGAAAAAGGCAATTTTCAGCGTATTCATATACCATCTGCCGTACATAAAGGACGGGTTATTGAACAGCTCACCATAATGGGAAAGCGTGAATGCTTCCGGCCATAACCGTTCACTGAACAATGCCGCACCAGGTCTCAGGGAAGAGAGAAAGATCCAGAGTACCGGATAGATGGAGACAACGGCGATGATCAGCAACAGCACATAACTCAGGGCCAAACGTAGCGGATTATTACGTGTCTTCATTGAATCATGTCCTCCTCCTTGAATGATTTGGAGCGGCGGAAATTCCAGATAGAGAATGAAGCGATAATGAGGAAGATGATAATACCTACCGCTGAAGCCATGTTGAATTTGTTATTGTCGAGCGTGAGCTTGTAGAGCCAGGTCACCAGCAGATCCGTGGCCCCTGCGTACTGGTAGTCTCCCCGCAATGGATTCCCGTTGGTCAGCAGGAAGATGACATTGAAGTTGTTGAAATTTCCGGCGAACTGCATGATAAGTACCGGAGTTGTGGCAAAAAGAATGAACGGCATCGTAATGATCCTGAACTTCTGAAACGCAGATGCTCCGTCCACTTCGGCAGCCTCGTAGAGATCACGAGGAATGGCTGTCAACACACCCAGAATCAGCACCATACTGACCGGAATACCGATCCACATGTTGACGACAATAACGGTGACCTTGGCCCAGAACGGATCTGTCAGCCAGGGTAATCCCTCCAGCCCAAATGCTCTCATGTACGTATTGATCGGACCAAACTGACCATTGAACAAATTACGCATAAGCAGCAAGGAGATGATCTGTGGGATCGCATAAGGCAAAATAAAGATCGTCCGCCACAGCTTCTTAAAGCGGATGCCCCGCTGTTCAATCAACAGTGCTACTAACACGCCGCCAAAATAGGTGGTGACTGTAGCCAGAATGGCCCAGATGACTGTCCAGGTCAGCACACCGTAGAATGTCTGGCTCCAGGATTTCAGCTGGATCAGATCACTGAACGTCTTGAAGCCTACCCAGTCCACGAGTTTGGCTGGCGGAATATGATCTGGAGCCGAATAGTTGGTAAACGCGATCGTGATCGTAAACAGGATGGGCATAACGGTGAAGAAAAGAATGCCCAGCGCCGGGATGGACAGAAACAGATACGGGAAGTTTTTGTCCATCATGTTCCGAAGCGAAGCCGCTGCGCCCAAAGTCTGCTTGCCTTCTTCCCTCGCAAGTCCCGTGACGTACGCATCCCGAATATTCAGGATGTAGATCAGAATAAACACAAAAAACACCAGCAGTACGATAATGCCATCAAGCAGCAAAAAGATGGAATGGTCTCCCCTTTGAAGTACGGTGGATCCATTCACTTTGACAAAACGCTGTGTATTTTCCCCCAGTGTCCATATGCCCCATACGGCCTGTGACAGGCGAGGAAGCAGGTACGCAAGCCCCGCTCCCTCCAGTAACAGTAGACAAATTCCCTTAATCCATTGTCGATTGTACAGCTGTCCAAGACCTTGCAGTATGATGGAACATATGGCCGCTGTCATCCGGTGCTGTCTTTCCCTGTTCGGTCCAACAGGCACCGGGACATGCTGCTGTTGCATTCGCTCTCTCCTCCCCGCCTATTGCTAACCTGTATACATTGAACAAAAGTGTACTTACACTGACCACTCCGATGACAGAACAAGCTTCCGATTGCTGTTATCCCCAGATTTTTTGATCCCTTTTCCAAATGGGAAAATCCGGTGATAAAGGCGCACGTTTTACTTCTTCAGCTTCCTTCTGTCCTCTCCGTTTTGGTGTAAATATGAAGTTCAATTTATGCAGCTCTTATGCAAATCTTCGAATTCGTCGTTCGTTCTTATTGGACGGTTGCAAGGCTTTCCTGGATCTGTTTCACGGCATTGTCCAGCGATGCCTTCACGTCCTTATCGGTATCCCATATATCCGTAATGGCCGAAGTGATTGGTCCCCATACGCTGTCCATGGCAGGAAGCGAAGGCATCGGTGTTGAGTTATTGAACTGTTCCAGGAACGCCTTATTGATCGGGTCCTCCTGCAACTTCGGATCAGCAGCCACGTTTTTGTTCGCAGGAAGTGTACCGTTCAGGTCAAAGTTCTCCATCTGAGCTTCTTCATTGGAAAGGAAAGCTGCCAAGAGCTTCGATGCATTCGGGTACTGCGTAAATGCATTCACATAATAGGCCTTAACACCTGAGAAGGAGGTCATCGGTTTGCCATCGATTGCTGGAAGCGGAGCAACGCCAAAATCAATACCTGCATTGCGATAATCGGCAATGGTCCACGGACCGTTAATGTCCATAGCCAGCTTGCCGCTGGAGAATAATCCTTTTTTGATATCATAGTTCACATCACCCATCTTGAGCGGCAGCACTTCCGACTTCAGCGTCTGCAAGAACTGTCCACCCTTCTGGGCTCCTTCGTTATTTAGACCGAGATCCGCGCTATCCATCCCGTTGTCCCCAAAAATATAACCGCCCTGTGAAGCCAGGAATGCATAGTTATAGTAAAATTGCTGCAATTCCCACATCAGCGCATACTGATTGGACTTCACATTATTGAACGTCTTGGCGAAACTGATAATCTCATCAAAGTTTTTCGGAGCTTCTGGATAGAGTGCCTTGTTATAGAAAAGGGCGTAGGTCTCCACGCTGTACGGATAGCCGTACAGGATATCCTTGAACGTCACTGCCTTCAGCGCGTTGTCGCTGGTGTTCTCTGCGGTCTCTGCTTCGAATATGTCATTGGGCAGAATAAGTCCCGCCTCTGAAGCGCTACCAATCTTATCATGCGGGAAAACAACCACATCTGCCGCCAGACCCGCTGGGCCATCCGTCGTCAGCTTGGTTACCTGATCGGTTGGAGGTAATTCCTCCATTTTGACCGTTACCCCATATTTTTCTTCGAATTTTTTGACCCTTTGCTCAATAAAGGTACTTTGATTTTTATCCTCCCAGATCACCAGGGTTGCCCCTTCTTCCGGTTGAAGGTTCTCGGCTGTCAGCTCTACAACTTCCTCCGGATTCTCACCTGCCGTAGTTGGAGATGGACTTCCACCTCCAGCCCCGCACGCAGCCAGTGTAAAAGCCATCATGACGGACAATGTTGCCCCTTGCCATTTTCTCATGTAAAATGTCCCCTTCCCTCTGCTTGGTCCAACAAAGTTCGCGCTTTTCACCCTTTTGTCTGCGTATGTTGTCAGGTTTTGCATCCCATATCCTCATTTGTACAAACGTTTGCTCAAATGAGAGACAAGATGACCTCTCCGTTCAATATGTAGGGGTAAACAAGTCAAGAAGTATGTAAATCCAACGATGTAAGCGCTATAATAACAATCACATCATACAATAACGATCTTTATTTGCACAAACGTTTGCACAAGCCATATTTGCTCAATTTTATCCAATTTCGTTCTTCTACCTACAGTAATTTCCTGTTTCCTTGTTCTGACTCTTTCTTCCTTAATTTCACTTCGCGTGCATCCCTTACTCGGCAGTTAGCAATTGATTTCTCGTATCCTTTGGATTACCATAGGAGAATATTTATACGATTGTTCAGAAGGGATTTTTTCACATGATTACGATCAAGGATATTGCCAAATTGGCGGGTGTTTCCCCTTCTACAGTGTCACGGGTGATTTCCAACCATCCCAGAATCAGCACCAAGACGTCTCTCAAAGTGAAGCAAATCATGAAAGAACTGAACTACCATCCCAACATCATCGCGAAGAGCCTGGTTTCCAAAACAACACATACCCTTGGGATTATGCTTCCGCGTCCTGCAGAAGAGTTGTTTCAGAATTACTTTTTCGGGGAACTGCTGCGAGGTATTATTACACATGCCACCCGTATGAATTATGAATTGCTGCTAACAACCGAAACATCATCAGACAATGAATTGCATGCGATATCACGCCTTGTGCATGGCCGTAGAGTCGATGGTATTCTGTTGCTTGGGTCCAAACGAGATGATCCCATCATTTCATTTTTGGAAGCGGAAAAGTTTCCTTTTGTGTTAATCGGTCGCAGTGAAGCTCATCCAAATGCCCCCATGGTGGATAACGATAATGTGCAGACCGCTTATGATGCGACTCATCATCTAATCGCTCAGGGACATACTCGAATCGGATTTGTCAGCGGTCCTCCGGACATTACGTTATCGCATGATCGTATGTTAGGATACCAAAAAGCGCTTGCCCAAGCCGGGCTGGATGCGGATAGTGATTGGATTGTGGAAGGCGAATTTCTGCAGGAAAGTGGATTCAGAGCGATGTCGCTGTTCATGTCCTTGCCGGACAGACCCACCGCAATTGTTGTCATTGATGACAACGTGGCCTTTGGGGTATTGAGAGCTCTTGCCGAGCTTCATTATCTGGTGCCTGAAGATATCAGTGTGGTCAGTTTTAACAATATTGCATTATCGGAACTGGCTTCTCCACCCCTAAGCTCTATCGACATCGGGACTTATCAGCTTGGTTATACAGCCGTTCAGGTATTGTTAAAAATTCTTAGTGGGGAACCACAGCTTCATAATCCGGTCATTATCCCCCATCGTCTGATCGTGCGTGAATCCTCACTCTTTTCCAAGCCAAGGCCACCCTCAGATTGATTCATTTCGGGTATCCGTGTAGTAATGCAAACGTTTGTCCTACACGGAATATGATGCTGTTATCCACCGTACGTAGGTGCATAGGTGCAAAAAAAGAAGCCGCATATACTTATGCGGCTTCCTTAATTCACACAATATTTCCGTACTCCATGCTCAACTGCACATGAGTGGATTAGTAAGAGCTCCAGCCAGCATCTGCTGTAACGACAGTTCCGTTCACGAAGCTGGACTCGTCAGATCCGAGGAACAGGGCCACTTTGGCGATCTCTTCGCTCGTCCCGATGCGTGGGTTGATTGCCATGCCCAGCTGTTGCCGACCTGCACCGTATGGGCTAATACCAGCCATAGATGTGCTGATGTTGGTTGCTACGGCTCCTGGAGCGATCGCATTACAACGAATGCCTTGCTCAGCATACATGTATCCTGTATTTTTGGTGAATCCTACGACCGCATGTTTTGAAGCTGTATAAGCTGCTCCCGCACGTCCGCCGTGCAATCCACCTGCTGAAGCAATGTTCACGATAACACCTTTTTGTTTTTCCAGGAAGATCGGCAATACTTTACGTGTTGTCCGCATCACACTGGTTGTGTTTACAGCAAACAATCTCTCCCACTTCTCATCCGTTATATCAGCTGCCGGCTCCATACCATCCATAATTCCCGCATTGTTAATTAGAATATCTACTGTACCGTATGTGCTTACCGTCGTATCGATCAGATTTTGCACATCATCTTCTTTGGCTACATTGGCCAAAACGACAATCGCTTCTCCACCCTGAGCTTTAATATCATTCACTACCGCTTGTGCGGATTCTTCGTTAATATCCGATACAACGACTTTCGCGCCTTCTTGAGCATACAACGTGGCAATTGCTTTCCCCATACCTGAACCAGCACCTGTAACAACTGCAACTTTATCTTGAAGTTTCATTCCATGTATCCTCCTTTGTGTATTCGTTTACAATAAGTTAACAAACAAATGTTCATTAACTCTTATCCTTAGTATAATAAGTCATAGCGTTTCACTTCAATCAGTAAAAGCTTGTCCAGTTGTACGTTAAACAACACTTATAAGCCCGAATGTACTTTAAAGTGAACGATATAAATTGAACTAAACATTTACACGAAACGGAGAGGACAGAAATAACCTGAAGAAGCAAAAGCGTTCGACTAAAAGCTTTCTGGAAGAAAGCTGCATCGGAAGCATATGCTATCCCCGGATTTACCATTTATAATAGGAGTCAAAAAATCTGGGGATAACAGCGATCGGAAGGTTGTTCTGTCATCGAAGTGGCCAGTGTAAATATGCTTTAGTTCAACTTATATATCGAGGAGGAAAATAGATGTCTGAAACTCTGAATTCGATGGACCGAAGAATTAAAAAATCAAAAGCTGCACTGAAGGATGCACTCATCCATTTGATGCAAAAACATCCCTTTAAAGAAATATCGATTACGGATATTGTGCAGCGAGCCGACCTGAATCGAGGAACTTTCTATAGGCATTATCAGTACAAAGAAGACCTGTTCAACGAAATTATCGATGATGTGATTCAGGATCTGGTAACTTCTTTCCGCAAACCTTATCAGGATGAGGAAGAGTTCGAAGTCAATCTGATGCCCTCTTCGGCGATCACTATATTTGAGCATGTACACCAGCACGCACAATTCTACACACTGGTTGTGAAATCTGAGGCTTCCTCCAACTTCCAGCGCATGATCTGTGATGTTCTTCGGGATCTGGCCTTACAGGATCTGAACCATATCTTCCCTCCGCACATCAACCATGAAATATTGGCAAGTTACCAATCTCATGCGATATTTGGCATGATCATGGAGTGGATCAGACAAGATTTCAAGCACAGCCCCGCCTACATGGCCGAGGAGTTGTTCAAGATCATCCATTACAAGCCGGATAATGTCGTGTTAAAAAACTGAGATTTTTTGAATCGTCTTACTTCCCTTTAGTAGGGTGATTGAGATTAATTTCAAGAAAGCTTCCCACCAAAATTATGTAAATGTATTCCTGTAATTTCTGGTAATGATATGTTAGGTTATCCAATGGAATACAAACAAAAGGAGGATGAGATTACATTTGAAGAAGTCGTGGATTATATCATTGATTACCAGTTTTGTTTTGCTTGGTGGGATGCTTCTTTCTCCACCCGCTTCTGCTGATACAGCCAAAGTAGTAAACTCTACATATTCAGATTCAGATCAGAGTTATGCAGAATTTAAAGAGTACACTAATCAGTTATTTGCTCTTGAAACTTATGAGGCCAAAGCCTTTACCGCTTTGGAAAGTATCGACACCCAGGTAACTTCAACCAATCGCAAGTCCATGTACCTTAAACTTACGAATACGGTGATCCCCAATTATACGAAATTGGTATCCAAGGCAAAACAAATCAAGCCTGCCAACCCGCAAATCAAGAAAATCCACGCCACATTTATCAAGGCAAGTTACACTCAGCTCGAAGGGTACCTGTTGTACCAAAAGGCAGTATCCAAGAACAAAGTGAATTACACGTTACTAAAACAGGGTAATGCCAAAGTAAACACCGCTAGTGTTCTAATGGATCAATGCGAACAACAGTTATACGCCTATGCAAGAAGCTTGGGGTATGACAGTTAGTACCAATCTTCATAGAAGCCCAAAAAGCGACCGTTCCTCATATTTAATGAGGAACGGTCGCTTTTTCTAATTATGAATTATGATAACAATCTAATACGTAAAATTTATTGCACTCTTCTGATCACAGCCCCAGCTTCTGCCCTTTCTCCAACCGCTGAATCTGCTGCTCTCCGGTATCCGCAAGTTCACGGAACTGGTTAATCGTCTCGCGCATTCTTGGCAGAGCTTCCTGCTTATAAAGACTGATCGAATCCAGTGCTGACAACACATCGGTGAACGCCTGTTTCATCGTATCCACGGAGATGCTGGCTTCATACGCCTGCTTCTGGATGGCAATCCCCTGATCCTTGAGCATCTTGGATGTTCCGGCGATCAGATCATTGGTCGTCTGGTTCAGCAACTCAATTTTCTGCAATACAATCTTCTGATTATACAAAGCACTCGCTACAGTTACGGCAATTTTCAATGCAGAGATGGTTACATTCTTCGCACGGTCTACGCCTCGGATCAGTTCCTTATTATTGCGGATGACTACTTCAATCGCCATGATACCCTGCTGGTTCACGACTAACATCTGCTGCAGATCCATCACCCGCTGACGGAGCGGAAACAGCACTTCTTCCGTAATAAAGCGGACTTTCTCAGGGTCTTCATTACGGACCTTGGCGGCTTCAATCTGCGCGTCGATGGACTCATCCATGAGCATGCCAAGCTGGATTTCCTTTTGCAATCGCTTTGTGAGTTCTCGCAGGTTCTGTTGTTCGATCTCCAGCGTTGTATTATCGTTACGCAGGGTGGATCTGCCTTTATCCAAAGAGGTTACGATGTCAGCGATGACTGCGTCAGCCTTCTGGTATTTCAGGAAATAGGCGCGCAGCGGATTGAACAATTTCCCAAGGAAACCGTTCTTGGCAAAGTCGACCACGCTTGGGTCGAGATCCTTCAGTTGCATATGCAGCTCGGTCAAACCTTTGGCGACCTGACCGCCCTCGTCTCCCGTCTTGGACAGATGTCCAACAGAGACTTGAAGCAAGGCGTTTTTCTCAGAAGAGGATCTCATCGTGTTCATGCCAAAGCCGTCAATGGATTGCAGAATTTCTTTGCGCTTCTCCAGGGATTCGAGGTCCAGTGTCATAATCATCTCTACGTTGGCATTTGCCACTTGTTGAAGCTCCGCGACCTCGGCGGGCACGGGTTTCACCTCTTCCTCAATCACCTTCTGAATTTCCTTCTGGCTCGGTATTTCCATTGAAAATGACATCTACAGTTCCCCCTTTAAATTTACATCTGTACGTTAAACAGGTTACCAATCTTGTACACGACATCGTCGGTATCGGCATTGATGCTTGCTGCTTCGTTAATGCTGGAGATACTCTCCAAAGCCTTGATGTCCGCGTTGTACCCAATCGTATAGATTGGCACTTTGTACGTTTCGACCAGATCACGAATATCCTTCAGGGTATGACCTTCGTTGGTCTCGCCATCACTCAGGACAAAAATCAACGGCTTCACGTTCGGATCAGCAGCCATGTAATCTTCCAGCATCTTCATCGCCACCACGATCCCGTCAAAGGTTGCTGTACCGCCGCCAGCTTGCAAACTATCAACTGTACCGACAAACATGGACTGCTGGTTCGTATCATACTTGGCAATCGGCAGATTCACGGTTACCCCACTGGAGTAAGAAACCAATCCAATACTGTTCTCTGTGCCCAAGTACTTCTGACCTTTGCGCAGGGACTCCTTCAGTCGGTTAAGTGGTTCGCCGTCCATGCTTCCGGACACGTCTGTCACGAACACGGCGGCAATGGGTTTGCTGCCGTTCTTCTTCTCTTTCCATACTTTCTGTGCGGACAGCAACGTGCCGCCATCCACGGTAGCCAGTTCGGATTTGTAATCCTGTAGCCCGTTGAAACCGAACTCCTCCGCCGATTGTTGGTACTTCGCCTGGGTTACGAATTCCGCAAACTTTTGGACGATCTCCTGTTTGTTCTGCGGCAGTTGACCGAGTGCATACAGCGGACTGTCATGTCTCACGCCAAATGGTGTAAAGACGTAACCACTCTTCAGATCAGCGGTATTCACATACGTCTGGTATTCGAGTACAAAGGCATCCAGTCTGCCGGACTTGGCAGCCTCCCTCATCTGAATCGTTGTCGACGCTGTAAACGGTACATTCGTCTGGAATTTTTCGAACCCTTCAATAGCCTTCTCGCCAAGCGGGTTGGCGCTGTCATACGTATTCAGTGCGGTCACCAGGAAATTCAGTCCTGTGGAGCTGGCAAATGGATCGGTATATCCCATCGCGAGTTCATTGTTGGCAATGGCTTCGGTTACGGTTTTTACATTAACGGAGCCGTACGTATCAACTAGTGCATCATATTTCGCTTTGGAAATAACAATACCCGGAACGTTCCCGACCAATCGCTCGGATACCATCTCTGTCTTCACCCCACTGGCCTCAACCATCTCGCCCCATAGTTCATTGGAAGGTGTGAATGCATCCGGCATATACTTACCAGACTTGATATAATCGGTGGCCGTACCGGAGGCAATGTTGCGGATTTTGACCGATACCTGTTTCCCACCAACGGTAATATTAGCTTTGTTGAACTCCTCGCCCACTTCGGTTAACCAGCCGTCTACCCCGCTGCCCGACTTCTCTGGGGAAGAGAAGATTTCGACGTAATCATTCGTTGTATTCTCTACGGCAATCGCAAATTTGGAGATATCCGGCAGTGATTCTGCCACATCGACCGGGTCGAGATCAATCTGTCCTTTGACCGGTTCCGCCGTCGCTGGCGCAATGTCCGCGTACAGTTTCCCCAGTTCCTTACCTGCATTCTCTGTGCTCACCTGTGTGGTTGACTTGCCAAAGTTCGACGTCAGTGTAATCCCTGCATAGACCAGACCAAATACGAGCACCAGCATTACAATCGATATGAAAAAAAACTTTCCCTTCTTGGCCATACGAGCAACCCCTCACTGTCTGTATAATTTGGTGTGCTTGATTAACTGATCAATCTCCTGCATACAAGGCATCTGTTCAATATCCCCGGCTTCGAAGCTGTCGAGGCGTGAGATCTCCAGTAACAACTGATCCAGCTTGAGCAGAATTTCCTCATTGGTGTGTAGTGCATTCTTCACATAAGACAGATAATCGTTGTATACCTTGGTTTTTTCCTGAAAAAGCTTCTGGGGAATGCTTTCGGATTTGGATTTCATCATGTTGGCATAGTCAGCTTCATCAAATACATTCAATCGGTTCAGCACACTGCGGATGTTAAGATATAACAGCTTCTCCACTTCCAATGTGACCGAAGCAAATTTCTTGTAGCTCAGTTCTCCTGGATCAAACCGTTGATGAAGCACATTCAGGAGGGTTTCTTTTTTCTTTTTCATTCGACTAAGTTGGGACAGCCCCAGCGTAATATCTTCTTCGAGTACTTTGATGCGTCTATAAAAAGATAAGGCTTCCACATAATCTTCATGCGTTTCAATATGCTTCACAGGCAGGACTACCGGTTGTCTGAACAGCAAGGTGTAACTCCCATATAGGAGTGCCATTGCACTGCCGAACAGAAGGGTAACGGATAGCGCAGTTGTGAATGCACCCTCCTCAAAATTCAGCCCGATAAAGCCGGGTGAGAATGCCAGAACATTCACAGCCACAATACCGAGGATTAATCCGAACAATTTTATGTACTTAATCATGTTCAATTATCCGACCTCCTTTCATGTTATATATTGGTGCTTCATGTCGTAATTTTCCTGTTCAACTTATTCTTATTGTACATGATGTTAACGCTCTCAGGTGGATATGATTGGATATTTGGATACTCATAATATACGTGGTTTGGGCTTATCCCATTTCATATTTTCAGGGACAACGTGGAACTTGGCAGGAAATTTGGTGGTCAATCGTAAAAGTTCGTCTTACCAGACGGCAGATTGTGGAGAAGAAATGTTATCAGGTAATACGTGGAAAATAGCTATGCGTGTCATTTTTTATATAAGACTTGTCTGAAAAGGAGTAATGCAAAAAGGACGAATCGGAGCTCATCCGGTTTCGTCCTTTTTACGTTGGTTCATTATTTCTCGTGTTCTTATTGAAAATCTCGATGCCGTATTCTCTACAGCTAACGAACTGAGGTGACGCTATTAGGTACATTCCAGCTCTTCTGAAAATGTAACGAACCTGAGACACGTTATGTTCCCGTTTTAGGTGAAAAGGTGTTGTTTATCGCCTATTTCGAATGAAATAGCTTCGCTGAGATTCGTTACATTTCCCACCTCACCAAAATTCCCTATATAAGGCCTGTGCGGTTCGTAAGAATAAAAAAATGGCCGCCATATTGCTTCGTCTGTAGCAGACAGATTGACGCTTCGCACTACCTGAACTTGAACAGCGAATCCAACGGAATTACCAATTCAGGATATATAACCGATTGAATCGTTTCCTGCTCTGTATACAGATGACGGGTCTGGTAGCTGCCACCCTCCAGCGTGTACACATGGACGGTTTGATTACCGGGGTCAACAATCCAGTATTCGTTCACACCATATTTCTGATACAAGTTAAATTTTTCGTTAAAATCCTTTAACGCAGTCGAAGGTGATAACACCTCGATAATTAAAGAAGGCGCACCGTGACAGCCACTTTTGGATATCTGGTCTTTGGAGCACACTACCGATAAATCAGGCTGTACAACTTGATCTGGTAGGTCATATTGTTCATTTTCGCTAAAATACACATCAAAAGGGGCAACAAACACGAAACATTTCCGATTCTGAAAAAAAGTCCGCAAAGAGAAGTGCAGCTCACCCACAATAAACTGGTGCGATGAAGTAGGTACTGGCGAGATATTAAAAGCTCTGCCGTTAATTAATTCCCATGATCCTTCCCATGTTAACCAATCCTGAAAGCTATAAGTACCTTTATTGTCGGGTTTTGCCACACTTCGATCCTCCTCTTCCAACTAACCGTATTTTTGTTTTCATTATAACATTGTGTTTGCGCCTTTTCACACCATGCCTCTTATCACGAAAAGATGGATTCCGGTTTGCTTCGCGTGGTGCGCACCTCTACAACTTTCCCGGCACATCCATTGTCGCCCTTCGCCTGGAACATTACCTTAACGCTGTCTTTACCTGATGTTACGGCCTCAGGAATATCGTAGGTCACATAGAACACTTCGCCAATCTTGTTCATATGAATTCGCTGCTCACCGATGAGTGTTCCATCCACGGTAATGGCGAATTGTCTGTCATATAACTTACCTTCCCGTTTAAACGCGGAATGATCTCCGCCCCAATAGGCCACACATAGATAATTGGTTGCCTCACGATCCACTGCCAGTTGGTAACTGAAGTAAGCCCCACTGACGCCAAAAGCTTCTCGCCACATATGCAACTTCTTACGGCCATCTGTGGTTGAACCGTTGTGGTGCTCCCCACGGCAGTTGCTATCCAGTTGATGTCCAATCTCATCCTGCTGACCGTCAGCCTGAACCCTGTCGATCGTGATATCGTTCAACTCTTTCTCCAGCGCATCTCCTTCATCGTTAAACGGCCAGTACACGGTATAAAATTCGTGATGCACATCATAGAACGGAATGAGCTTCACGGCTTCGCCTGTGGAAGTAACATCTTTGCTAAGTTCAAATGTTAACGTGTCTGCATCTACAACCTTGATCCACTCTCGTACATCCTCTTGCTCCGTCCAGATCACAGGTACAGGTGCAGTCTTGGGATTCAGCGCTGTTTCGTCTACGATCGTATCCTCGGGAAGGCCCTCGTTTCCTAGTGCACCAGCGAGTACTATTGGGCCGTACAGGAATGCCACTTTGTGGGAATCATCCCGGGCAGTGTACTGGCGGAGTGACATCGGCAGTGTGATGGTGATGACATCGCCCGTTGCCCATGTGCGCTCGATGGAAAGATAGCCGGGTTCCATCTGTGTATACGGATGTTCCGTATCCCCGTTAACTGTTGCCGTCATTGGCTCTTGCAGCCATGAGGGCACACGTAATCTTAGATGAGCCGAGGCGTTGCCTCCGGTGATCGTCAGGGTTACCTTTTCCGAATAAGGAAAGTCGGTTTCAAGCTTCAGAGATAACCCTTGTGACGCCCAATCCAGTTGGGAAGCGATATACAGGTTGACGTACAGGTCCTGTTCATCCTCAAAATAAATCGCCTCGGCATATTTACCCGGGTTCTCCATGCCTGATCCTGTGCAGCACCACCAAGCGGTATCGTGAGTACCATAGATTTTGTAGTGGCCTTGCAGCGTTGATGCAAAATACGTTTTGTTCCCCGTATCGGGGTCCTGCGTGCCAAGGATGTGATTGTAGATGGCGTTTTCATAATAGTCCATGTAGACACTATCGTGATTCCAGGCAAAGAGCTGCTTCGTTAGATGTAACATGTTGTGAGTACAACAGCTCTCTCCTGTTTTGATGCCAAGACTCTCCATACCCTTTGCTTCGTAATGCTCCGAAATGCTCGTCGCACCAAATACGTAAGAACGATGATGCACCGTGGTGTTCCAGAAAAACTCTGCCGCTGTCCGATAACTCTCATGAGTATGGTCCTGATTGTAGATTTCGGCTGCACCGATCACTTTGGGAATCTGAGTATTGGCGTGTTTGCCTTGAAGATCGTCCTGTTTGTGCTCCAAGGGTCTCAGGATCAATTGATGGGTGAACTTATTAGCGATCTCAAGATATAAGGCTTTACCGGTAATCCCATACAAGTGTGCGAATACTTCATTCATGCCCCCGTGTTCACTTTGAAGCATCGTCTGCATCTGTTCTTCTGTCATCGGGAGCAATCCTTCGACCGCCCAGTCTGCAAATCGAGTAACCACCTCAAGTGCCTGTCCGTTGCCAGTCAGTTTATAGGCGTCAATCAGGCCGCGATAGATTTTGTGCACACTGTACCAGGGAACCCAGTATTCACCGATATTGAATCCACCGATATTCTCTGCTCGAAAAGCCATGTGGAAAGGTTCTTCGGACAAACCACCGATATATCCGCTTCCCGTGGTCTGCTGGATTCTCGCCAGTTCGGTGACCGCATAATTCAGTCTTTCTTTTAACGTGATATTCCCGGTTGCCTGATACGTCACAGCCAGGGCAGACAGATAATGTCCGAGGGAATGTCCGCTGATGGTACGTGCCTCCCAACCCGCGTAGCGCTCTTTTCGGGCAGGTAAACCATGCGCTTCGAAGCATGGAGCCAGGAATCGATCAATATCCAGCGATAACAGGTAACGCTCCCCCACCTCTTGTGATGTTTGGAACACACCATTTAACAGATCTACATGTTCCGGTCCCAGAAATCCTTTTTTCGTATCAATCATGACACTCACTCCTTCTCGGGATGTAATAGATATCCATTCATTCTTAAGGGGTAAAATCCGTGTTCTGTTCCATATGACTAATACTCATCAATCTACTGTAGAGCTTGAATATCCCCATACTATCAAATAAAATACAATTACATCAGACTCATAATCCAAGAAAAGGTGGATAAATCCGTCCTATGCAAAAGCCACTGGAACATTACCTGTGCGGCAAGTTCATATCCGAAGGCAACTGGAGCCACATGAGACGCAGCATGCCTGTGCATGAGATCATTTTGATGCTGGAAGGTGAGATGTACATCGCGGAGGAAGAGGAACAATATGTAGTTCGTGCCAACGATCTGTTGTTTCTGCGCGCCGGTCGCACCCATTACGGCTACCAGATTAGCGACGCCCCCGTGAGCTTCTACTGGGTTCACTATGATGCCATTTCGGCAGAATTCAACCAGTTTAGGACACATGCCACCATTCAGGTACCTTCCATGGCCAATCAGTTATTCAAGCAATTGCTGCATGTGTCATCCTTCTCACCAGAAGAAGCCGACGCTGCTTTGTTACTGTTGTTCAAGGAGCTGGAGCGCAATATAGAGGCGGATTATCGCCCGCACAATGCAATTGTGGACCATATCTGCAAGTGGGTCGATATTCATCTGCATACAAACATCACGGTGAGTCAGATTGCGGAAAATTTTAATTTTAACAAAGACTATATCTCCAAAATGGTGAAGCGCGAGAAAGGTACTGGACTCAAAACCTATATCCTCACAGAACGTATTCGCCGGGCGAAACAATTGCTGCTCAACACCAATGCCAGTGTAAAAGAAATCGCCGGACAGTGCGGCTTCTCCGACTACAAGCTGTTCCTGCGCATGTTCAAACAATACGAAGGCAATACGCCAACCGAATATCGCAATCATCTGTATTCCACACAGCTCAATCGCTGATGCGCTACGATCTATAGAAATGACTGAGTTACCTATAGAAAATTTGAATGAATCGGATTGAATCCGTTATGGTAAAATGCAAGAAAACTATATTCCATACTTAACCCATAAGAGAAGAGGAATTATAAGATGACAACGGCTGCCGTTACGATTCATCCTGCCACAGAAGCAGACCATCCAGAGATTGTAGATATCCTTGTTGCAAGTTATGCCGAGTATCGGGAGACTTTTGAGCAAAATGAACGCTGGGAAGCCTACCTAAAAGATATTCGAGAGTCTGTGGTTAATCCGTACCTGACACAATTATGGATCGCGAAGATTGATGATCAGATTGTCGGTACAGTCCAATTATTCGAAACAGCACGCAAGGCTTATCCAAACTTTGAATTGCCGATCGATTATCCGTTTATTCGGCTGTTGGGTGTTGATCCAAAATGGAGAGGTCACGGGATTGCCAGAGTATTGCTCCAGCAATGCGTAGATTCTGCCAAAGAAATGGGCAAAAATACGGTGTATTTATATACGGGCGGTCAGATGGTCAATGCCATCCGTTTATATGAGCGTTTTGGATTTACAGAGGATAAGGAATTCAGCTCCGAGAGTGACGGGGGCAAGGCGATCTGTTACCGTTATGATTCCTAGTGGAGGTTAACAGCAACACGGGATCAGGGAGCAGAGAATGAAATGTAGAACAGACCGATCATCTTCATGACGGTCTGTTTTACATTTATAAATGATCAATCACCATTTGAAATGACACTTCGCTATTGATTTTTTAACCGCCAATCTCCACCAAAATCTTCGCATGGCTCTTGTCGCTCATCAACAGTTCAAGTCCTTCCTGCACGATGTCGTCCAGTTTGATTTTCTTGGTGATGACCTGTTTCACATCGAGCGACCCTTCAGCAATTAATGAAATCACTTCAGGGAAAATGTGGCGATATGCCAGCGTTGCCGTTAGATTCGCTTCTTTGACCAGAAGATCGAAGAAGTTCACTTGAAGCGGATTTGGAATCGCAGCGATGACAACAACTTCTCCGCCTTTTTTGACAACCGCAATGGCGCTATCCATCGTTGGTTGTACACCTGCTGCTTCATAAGCTACATCAATGCCGCCCGATTGTTGCAAGATCACCTCTGTTGCATTGACTTTGGCACTGTTCACCGGAATGGCTCCCAGTTTGGCTGCCAGGTCCAGACGTTCCTCAAATACATCGACTGCATAGATTTCAGAGGCTCCTGCTGCTTTGGCAGACAGAATGGTCAATAATCCAATTGGACCTGCTCCATATACGGCTACTTTGTTCCCCACTTTCAGCTTGCTGTGACGAACCGCGTGAAAGGCTACGGCTGTAGGCTCTACAAGCGCACCTTCTTCGAAAGATACGTTATCCGGGATGGGATGAACCATGTATGCCTCAACAACAACATACTCCGCAAAACCACCATCACCATTCAGTCCAACGAATCCAAATTGAGTACACTGGTTGTAACGTCCCTGAATACAGTACTCACATTTTCCGCAATGGTACAACGGCTCTACCACAACTCTATCCCCTACACTGATACCGCTTACATTACTTCCCAATTCACTCACGGTTCCTGCAAATTCATGACCCAATGTCAACGGTGCTTTCTGTCCTGAGAGCGGATGATTCTCGCCTTCTTGAATTCCTACACCATGATGATAGGCATGCAAGTCACTGCCGCAGATCCCCGCATATTCCACTTTGATTTTGACCTGACCCCCTTGAGCAACCGGAACTTCCCGTTCTTCTACACGCACGTCTTTATGGCCGTACCATACTGCTGCTTTCATGAAGTTCATCCCCTTTGTATGATTGTCTATATATTATATCGCTGTTCATGTATTATTCATATTTATAGATACTAATGTTAACATTAGTTGTATTAATGCTAAACGGAGATGAAATCATGAATCTGGAACAGCTCGAATATGTCGTTGAAATTGCGAAAACGCAGTCATTCTCCGCCGCCTCGGAACATCTACATGTCACTCAATCGGCGATCAGCCAATCGGTGCATCGTCTGGAGAAAGAATTGGGTATCATCCTGTTCGAACGCTCGCGGCAGGGTACTCACCCCACTCCCGAAGGCAAACAATTCATTGCCAAGGCACTGGACATTTTGCAGCGGATTGATGAATTGAAATCCCTGAACGCCGAAGCCTCCTCTCTTAGCGGAGAGCTTCATGTAGCTACTTTTCCAAGTGTCATGCCCTATCTTGTCCAGTCTGCTGCAGATATGAAGCGTGAGCACCCGCAACTTAACATTTCCATTGAAGAGAAAGGGTCCATGGAAATTATCGAAGATATTCGCAATAACAAAACCCATCTGGGCTTTATCGCGATCTATGCGAAACAATTGCGGGAATTCGATGGACTTCACTTCAGTCCCATGTACTCGGGTAAGCTGGTCGTCGGTACTCATCACCTGTCTGAACTTGCCAAGCACAGCCGCGTTACACCGGATCAATTAAAAGAACACAAGCTGGCACTGTATCGAGATGGTTTCATCGAAGACTTCATCAAGGAATTCACCTATGATCATGGACCTCTGTCCATTCTGTTTAAAACGAATAATTCAGAAGCCATCAACATGGTGTTAAGAAACGATATTGCCTCCACGATTGGTCACGACTTTTCCTTTCACCAAAATCCCTTATGGAAAGAAGGTCTGGTGAAGATGGTAGAGATCGCTGGAATCGATCAACCGAAAATGCAGATTGGCTTCGTGCAGACGGAGTCCAAGGAGTCCGCCGTAGCCGCAGAACGATTTGCCCAACGCTTCAGACAGGCGATAGAGCTGGATCATTTAAAAGTTTAAATCTAAAAAAGTGCTCCACCCTTTGAAGGAAGTTTGGGATGAACACCAACTTCTCCAAGAGCGGAACACTTTTCTGACTATCTCTTGCGTTACTATTGCTACATCTAACTCAAACTATACTTTCACTTTGCGCACGGCTTCGCTCATCTCGGTGGTCTGCTGTTCCAGCATGGTGGAGGTCTGCGCCACCCTGTTGAACATGGCCGATTGTTCACGCATTAAGCGATAGATTTCATCCGAATGATTCGACACACCAGCTGATATCTGCGAGATCGTATTGACGGAGGCTGCAGCCTCTTCCGATCCTGCCGAGATTTCCTCTGCCGCAGCGGAGACCTCCTGAATGCGATTGGTCACCAGTTGGAACGCATCAACTACATGAGCGAAAGCTTGCTCCGCTTCTGCGGTAATTGTAACCCCTTGTCCAATCTCCTGTGCGGTAACCCCCATCTGTGAGCCAATCTGTTGTGATTCTTGTTGAATACGAAGCAGCAAGTCGGAGATCCGTTCCATGGATGTGCTTGAGGCCTCAGCAAGCTTCCGAACTTCATCCGCCACAACCGCAAAACCTTTGCCGTGTTCTCCTGCATGTGCTGCCTCAATGGATGCATTAAGCGCAAGCAGCTTCGTCTGACTCGCAAAATCACGAACCGTGTGCAGGGCACCACCAATTTCCTGGGAGTAGTTGTTCAGCACCTGAACCATCGCTACAACTTCACTTGAGACATTTGAGATACTCTCCATCTGTGTTTTCATCAGTGTCATGCTCTGTTTACCGGACTCCGCCGTAGAAAGCGCACTTGTTGCTGCATCCGATACAACCATCGAGGATTCGGATATATCCGTTATGCCTTTTGCAATCTCTTCCATCGCATGCGCGCTATCGCTTGCACCCTGCTTTTGCGTATGTGCCCCTTGCCTAATCTGTTCGACAGATTGATCAACCGTCTTGCCCATCTCAAGCATCTCTTCGGTACTACGATTAAATTCCTTCGTTGATTCCGATAAAATATCTGTGGTTACTGCTACGCCTTCAACCATGTTACTCACAATCTTATTCAAGTTACCGGACATATGTATCATCGCTTGATATGTTGTTCCAATCTCATCTTGGCTGCGCAAACGATACGACGTCAGAATTCGGTTCGCTTCTGCAAGCTCACCCTGTGCCATTTTTTCCACACTCGCCTTCAGCGGTTGAAGTGGTCGCAGTCCTCTTACGATAAACCACGTGACAACAGCAATGCCTATAAGTGTAATCAGTAGCAATAAGGCATAGAAGGGAATACTCGATTTCATTATATCTGACTCAATGCTTCCGATCACCGATACTGCCGTATCGATACCAATTACACCTGTTACAGCACCGTTACTATCCAGCATGGGAGCGTAAGAGGAAATATAGTCGCCGTACTCCTCGTTGTTAATAATGGAAGAACTGGCTGTTTGCCCCTGTAACAGCTTCTGCACAGCCTCCTGAGGGACATCCGTAACTTCATTAATCGGTGAGGCTTTATCTGCATCCTTCATACCATCCACCATAATAAGTGGCGTACCTTTGTCATCTATTTTGACGAAATACACATACATTGCACCAATGCTTACGCGAAAGTCATCCAGTTCATCACGAATCTTCAAGAATTCGCCATTCTCCTTGGGGTCCTTGGCAAACTCGGCATAAAATGCTGTATCCAGCTGATTCACATAACTCTGAGCAATCTGGATGTTGTAACTCGAAATGGCCTCCTGCGCAGCTAGTTTCATATTGGCCACCTGTAACAGCATGCTTCCAACGGCTATAATCGTAATGACCAGTGTGACTACTGCAACAATGCGCACAACCAAACGTTTTCTAAAAAAACCAATCATCCGCTCCTCTTCCTCTCCCGTGAACCCAAGCCTTTTTGACTAGGCGCTACCCAAAAAACACATGCTTGAAGCACTATGTATGGGAAAATAGTAAACGAATATGTCGAATTAGGCAAGAAAATATTGGGTTTACATAAAAACGCTATCATGGCTGTGGTAGCTTTGTTCATTGGAACAAAAAAAACTCCAATGCAAGCATTAGAGTATGTTCAAAGATTGATAATTATTTTATTCTGTAACTTGAGTTACCATTCTAACTCTTCAATCAAGTTAAATATCATTTTTTTATCAAAATCATCCATTGATTTAAAAATAGCTATTTCATCTGTTTTTTTGTCCAATTTGATGAGTGTAGCTATGGCTAAATCTCCAACTTTATAATAACCTATTAACTTATCTGATGCTCCTCTTCTGGATGTAAGTTCCTCCAGCTTTTCATTTATAGCAGTTGACGCCAATTTTTCTTTGCCTATATAAGTCATTACATGATACAAAACTATTGGATTTGCTTCATTTAATAAAAGTTGCAACTCATCAATCGAACATTGTCCTTCTTCAATTTTCTTTATTAGATTCATATTTCTACCCTCCATTAAATTTTATTTCAAATGACTCGTAAGGGTCTGCCTTTCTCTTACATAATTTTCAAACAGAGCATTCGCAATATCATTTCGACCTAATTCATCAGCTATTTTTATTTCTCTCATGTATGCATTTAATTCCATTTTAACACGATTCATAGTCTGAAAATGATAACTCATTCCCGGAAAACCTTTGTTCATATCGTCTAGATAATGTGTGTATTCGTGTAAAAGCGCCCCTATTGAAGCATCCTCATTTATAATTAACTGCCCAGGTCCACCTCTTTTTGGAGAATACGCCATATCCTCGCCTCTATGAATTACTTCCACACCGTTTGACTCCAAGTGATCAATAATTTCTTTCCATTTCTCGGGATGAGATTCCCTTCCAGGGCCAAGAACTTCTTTTAATGGATCATCTATACCTTTTCTGAACATATCTTTACTATTATCTATGTGTGTCCCCGCCTCTTTTTCCTTCTCCAGATACTCGGAGAACTTAGAGGATTCTCTCGCCTTTTTACTCTCAGCAATGTTATCCAGAACTCGAAGGCGTTGATCTTTATGTCCATTAAAACTACCTGTTAACTGCCCTGTACCAGGCGGACGATTGAATGAATTAATCTTCGCGCCGCCTCCCGACGAAGTCAGAAGATTATGCGGCTTGATCATCGTGGAGGCATAACCCCCTCCAACCATTAGACCTCCCAACCCAATCATATTTGCCCAGTGTTCACTGGACCAGGCATTGGTCGGAAAGGTGGCTTCCCGAATCGTCCCATGGATACCAAATGTGAGCCAGTTGGCAGCATCATTCGGGGAGTTGAATGCTTTATCCGCCCTGTCTACATACCCCTGAACAAGACCACTTGGAATACCAAATGTCCAATAATCCAGAAAACCACCTACACTATCATAACGCTTTTGATATCGATCATCCGCAGATTGCATAAAGGCTTGTCCCAATTCGACTAAACTATCAGCAGACTTCTGAAAAGCATTACGGGTGTCGGTTGCTGGTGCCCTGCATTCATCTGGCGGTGGTGGTACGCAACTCACATCATAGGATTGTACAGCTTGCTGATCAGCAAGTCTGAATTTTTCCGCATGCCCTTCAAGCTCTTTGGCAATAGATAAAGATAGTGAGACAAAGTCATCCATCACCCGCTGCGCAACTATAAAATCAACATAAAACCTTTCCTTCGTGCTGCCATCCCACTGTCTTTCGATTTCGTATAAATGTTGTTTCAAGATGTTATTCATCTGAAAAACCTGATTCTGAGCTGTTGTAAATTGTTTCGAGACAGATATCAACTGTTCAGGAGTTACTTTTATCGTTGTCATGTGAGACCTCGTTCTAAATATATTTCGTTGTTATACGAACATTTGTTGTTTAGAATGCTATAAGATTCATATGTACAGATGGGCTTTTATTATAAAGTGAACACAGATCATTTCGTAGAGACTGCCGGTTTATTTATCTAGTTCGTATTACCCCTAATTTGTCCCAGTTATAACAAAAACAGAGGTTCTAGTTCCAAAATAAAACCATTACCTTACTGAATACAAAAAACACCCCGCCGCAAGCGCCGAGATGTCATGTTGTTCTACATTTGCATACTACCCATTCATACTAAACTGTTCGTCCATTCGTCCTTCTGAATCGAATTAGGGACCAGATAATCAGCAACGCAAGCACGGCAAGACAGATGCTAATGCTGAACCGATTACCTTCATCAAACACAAACATCACCGCAATCACACTAAGACATAGTACAACGACTCCGGTTATGTAAGGGAATCCCCAAACTTTGAAGGTCGGTTGAACCGGATATTTCTTCCGCAGTTTCAGCTGTGATGAGGCAATACAGATCCACACAAGGATTACAACAAACCCCGGAACTGCGAGCAATACGCGGAACAGTTGATCCTGCGCGAACAGGCCTAGCAAGGAACCTCCGAGCAAAACTACTGAGCACACCAGAAGTGTGTTAACAGGGCTTCCGTTGCGATTCGTCTGTGACAATGCCTTTGGAGCTTCACCGCCTACTGCCATGGAGTGCATCATCCGGGATGCACCATAGATCCCTGAATTCGCAGCAGAAAGAACCGCCGTCACCAAAATAAAGTTCATTATGTGTGCTGCTCCCGGCAGTCCCGTGGATGCAAGCACCTGTACAAATGGACTGCTCTCCGGCCCGATCTCATTCCATGGGATAAGACCACAAATGATGAGAATCGGCAAGGTGAAGAACAGAATAATTCTGAGCATGAAATTGCCCACGATTTTGGGCATGACTTTTTCTGCATTTTCCGTCTCGGTCAGGGTCAGACCAATCAGCTCCGATCCCCCATAGGAGAACATGACCACAAGCAGTGCCGAGAAGATCGATGACCATCCGTTCGGGAAGAATCCGCCTGCTTGCGTATAATTTTGCAGATATGGCGTGTTATCACTCGGGATAATGCCAAAGATCAATCCTGCACCCAGGAAGATAAAAATAATGATCATGGCAATTTTGATCCCGGCCAGCCAAAACTCAAATTCCCCAAACACACCTACACTTAACAGATTAACCAGTATAATGAACGCCGCACAAGCCAGACTCAGCATCCACAGCGGTACTTCACTGAACCAATACTGCAAAAAGCTCCCGGCGGCAATCACCTCAATGACACACACCGATAACCATAGAAAGCAGTACATCCATCCCATAACAAAGGATACTCTGCTACCAAATGCCTCCTGCACGAAGTCTTTCATATTTTTGTTCTTGTACACCGTAGCCATCTCCGCCATCGCGGCCATAACAACCAGCAGCAATAATCCGGCAAAAATGTACGTGACAATAACGCCCGGACCTGCGAGTCCAATCGTCTCTGCACTGCCTTTAAAAATTCCCGTTCCAATGACACCACCCATAGCCATAAAACTGATGTGTCTTGGTTTAAGCTTCTTCTGTAGTGTTCCTTCTGTCTGAGCCAATTCAAGTCCTCCTGATGTAAAAAACGTCTGTACTGCTGTCTTGTTTCATAGACATAATGTCCAGTATACCCTATTGTCCATCAATCAGCCCAGAAGTTCCTCATGGCCAATTCATCCCAAACATATATGGACATAACCTATGTTTTATACCCCACAATGGCACGAAGCAATCTGTGTACAATCCAGGTTAGCAAAATGTACCCTGCCCCATAGATGAACCAAGCGCCTATGTTACTACCCCATGTTGAAAGATCACTCGCGATATACAACAAAGGCAGCATAAAAGATATAACCAGCGCTACCCAGAGTCTAAACCAATTGGCAAAATAACTGCATACTCCAAGCATCACAGCAATGATGGGACATAACACCAAGACAGCAAACAGCGGATTCATATGATCGAACCACCAGTAAATCATGTACGACTCCCTCCACATTCTTCGTCACAAGGCCACGTTGTTTTAATGCGTATTATTGAGTTTATTCTACTCTTTTTCCATCTCTTAAAATGTACGATATGTTGCAAAATTAAAAAACCAGCGTCCTGTAAAAAAACAGAATACTGGTTTCTCATGTAAATCCATTTAAATTGTTCTCGTCATAAACGTGCTGTTCGGGTCCAATACATAATCCGCGAATGGTTCGCAATATTCAAATCCGAAGTCTTCGTACATCTTCCTTGCCGGGATAAATGAATCCATTGAACCCGTCTCCAGACTGATTCGCTTATAACCACGGTCTGTGGCAACCTCCATAATATGCGCCAAAATTTTTCTCGCTACGCCTTTTCTCAGATGAGCCGAAGCGGTACGCATCGACTTCAACTCTGCATGCTCTGGATCAAGTTCTTTGATAGCCCCGCAGCCGAGCAAGTCGTCCCCTTCCCAAGCACACCAGAAAGTAATTTCGGGCTCCTTGAGTCCGTCCAGATTCAACGCATGAATACTTTCTGGAGGCGAATCTGCTGCCATCCCTTGCAAGTGCTCCGCAATTAAAGCCTTAACTTGGACTCCACTCAAATCATCCACTTTGATCTCCATAACGTACCACTCCCGCCGACATTTTTATTGGTTTTATCACTGAATGTATATCAATCATTTTATCTTACTACCGTGTTAGGTTTTATGACAAGAGGTTACTTATATCCACTGAAATACGCTATTGTGATTCACCTATAATTTCCAGTATGATGAGGCTATCCGATGCCAAAGGGGCGAGGTCTGTTGCGAAATATACATAGAGTTAAACGTGGAACTAAGGTGAAGCAAGCTTAACTTAATTTAAAGGAGAACCCTATGACACTCACTACGGATAACCTGTTTTATAGCAAACGATTAAAGATGACGCCACCACGCTCTGAAGACGTGCAGACCATGTTGCAATGGAACGAAGACCCGGAGTACCTTCGGAATGTGGATACTGACCTGGCCATTCCCTATTCGGAGAAACAGTTGGAGGATGAGGGCGAAACGAAGAACAAGGAAGTTTACTTCAGACTTCGCACGCATGAAGAGGATACGCTGATTGGTTTTGTCGTCATTCATGGCATTGAATGGAACAACCGCTGCGGACAGCTTGCCATTGGCATCGGACTTGCCAAACATCGCAACAAGGGATATGGCACGGAAGCGTTGAATCTTATTTTACGATATGCGTTCCATGAGATGAATCTGGACCGAGTTGGTCTCGATGTCATCGCCTACAATGCCAAAGCAATCCGTTCCTATGAAAAGGTTGGTTTTCAGTTGGAAGGTCGTGCACGCTCAGCTGTATATCGTGATGGTAAGCGTTATGACCGCTTGATGATGGGAATCCTAAGACCAGAATGGGAAACACACAATCAGATCCATACGGAGGGTGAACAAGTATGACCAAGAATGCAGAAGTTACTGCGTTTATTGAACAGATTCAGATCCCCTGGCAAGTAGAAATCGCTGAACAATTGCGCCAGTTAGTGCATGATACCATCCCTGACGTACAAGAACGCGTACAATACAAGAAACCTCATTTTTTGAAAAACGGAAAGTACGCTGCGGTCATCTCGCCTTCCAAACAAGCCATGTCTTTCACCATCTTCAATGCAACCGGACTCGATCTACCCGATGGGATATTTGAAGGCCCGGAAGAACGAAAAACGATCAAACTCAAGGAAAAAGATACGCCGGACTATGAATGGTTGGCTGATTTGTTAAAGCAGGCATCTGCGGAATTGTAGACGGGTCTAGTAAAGAGGCACATACGCCGAAGTAGTAACTTAGGTAGTAATGTGTGAGTGGTGATGTGCGGTTGGTGTATATGGGGTGAGTTTGGGTTAGGTTTGTGGCAAGCGCTAACGAATCGGACACACCTTATGTCGCAGTTAAACTGGCATATGAAATTCTAACGAATCTCAGCAGTCTTATTACAGAAATCCCCTTCGATTTTCTTCGAAAAACCATGACAATTGGAGAAATAGAGTGGCTATGATTCGTTAGAATTCTATACTGTTGCAAATTCACCCAATAAGACGTGCTAGGTTCGTTAGACTGTGTGAGTACGACAAGCGGCCTCTGCACGTAGAAAAAACAACCCATTCTCACTCTGGCGGCTAAATAAATAGCATAAACGACTGGCTGTAGCAAAGATATCTCACATCCATCCTGCGCAGGGCAAAGGGGCATCCCATGAAGTTCCAAGAACTTCGGGATGCCCCTTGGTTATAGTCTGTCTACTACTGTCATTCCAACCTTAAAAGCGGTGTAATATCATAATAAGATGACTGCTTATAATTGCTTATAATGTTTTATACTAGCTTCCACCATCAAGATTGCTGGTACGATACGGCGGTCATCTGACACGGCTCACATATGAACATGTAATACATACCCTCACCATATTTCTCAACCTCGCCCCAGTCCAGTTGTGCGACGGCCTTCATTCTCGTGGAACAGCGTGGACATGTTGGGTACTCCGCATCTTGAACCCATCCCGGATGGCCGCCGACCTGAGATAACGATGGCTCCATCGCCCACTCACTGGCATGGAATGCATGACGCGATGCATTCGCAATCCGAAACTGCTGGCCAACATCCGGTGCAAGTTTACCATAGTCGTCCAGGTCAATCTCGTCCATTCCCGCAGGCATGACATTATGTGAACTCCATAACGGTTCCCCTCCCGCGTCCATCTCCATGTAAACCACACCGTAACTGCTGCATATCACGCAAGTCCGTATCTGAAGTTGCTGAGCATGCCAAGAAACGTCATTCAATGCTGGATGCTTAACATCCAGACTAATTAAGTTGTGTAACGCATTGCCACACCATGGACAGCAATTTTTGCTAGGGTTCAGCATCGAGAGTGAATTTCCGGTTAACTCCACGTTAGGTCCTTCATTCTCTTCTACTTTATAGAGTGAATAACTTGGAGTGATGAGTAATTCCCTGCGTTGCCCGTCTTTTGTAAGCTCCCAACCAGCTTCAGTGGTGTAATGCTCAGGTGCCACGTATAATTCACTCGCCCAAGATGGCGGAGATTGTCTCCACTGCCGGAACTGCTGCACGACAACATCATCTCCGATATGGGCCAGCATGAGCAATATGTGGTTCCGATTCTCATCATCGGTATCCACCTGCTGCAAGAGATGATCACGAGCCTCACCCGAGGCACTTTTATACAAAATGGCAGGATAATATATCTCCTGTTCCAGCAGCTCAGGAATTTCGGCAGTCAACGATATATCATGGTAGCAGACCAGATATACCAGAATGTCTTTGCCCGTATCTTCATCACCTGTACGAATCCGTTGCATCGCGTAATCCTTCATCTGATCTTGTTGCTCTACAGACAAAGATAGATATACCTGTTCCTCGGATTGTTCATAGGGCGTATAACGAATTAGTGGATCGCGAACCTGGGGTTTGTGCATGATTTTCAAAATTTCGACCGGGTCTGTGATACCTGCATACAAGTTCACGTCACGTCGATTCGCTTCAATGTATCTCTGACGCTCCTCGCGTTCCATCTCCTGCTTGCAAGGCATACAATAACCACCCGTTTTCAACGCTGTTGCTGGTAAAATGGTATTTGCACACCCTTCCCGTATACACGGAATTCGTTCTGTCATCCCTCCACCCCCTCTACTATCTGCTCGCTTCATCATGCCATGACAAACACGCCACAACGTGACGTGCTTGTCCCTTACTCCATATTTAAATACCTGCGTGTACCATAAAGGAAAATACGAATCAGTGATGTCCCACCTGGTCCTTGGTGAATTCGTAAAAGGCAAGCGCATCTTCACTGCTGGCAAAGCCTGCCTGAGCCATCTTTTCACTACCTCCACCTTTGCCTTGATAGGCTCCAAGATTACCTTTGAAGAAAGGTCCACAAGCCCATTCAGGCGGCTGTCCGTTCTGTGCAAGAACCACTTTGGCCTCTGAGATGCTGGCGAACAGAACAAGACCCTCATGGTCTGCCGTCAGCTTGGTAGCCAGGCTCTGCATATCCTTGAGTGATTTGTTTTCAAAGACCTGAGCAATCACCAGCCCTTGCCGAGCGGCCAGAAGTTCCTCCGCATAATAGGCATCATTGGTTGTTTTCACTGCATTCAGCTCAGTTTGCAGCTGCTTTTGCTCCAGTTCCATTTTCTCAATACGCTCCAATAATTCGTCCTTGCTGGTCTTTAATTTAACCATGATGCTATTGAGCACGTTTTGTGTAGCTGTGAATTCATTCAGCGCCCTTGTTCCACATTTGAAATAAATGCGGGTGCCGCCCTTCACTTTTTCAGTTTTCAACAGTTTGATGATCCCAATCTCACCCGTCGCCGACACATGCGTTCCGCCGCAGGCGTTATACTCCACACCCTCGATCTCGACGATGCGGATATCTTCCGTTACCGTAGGCTGCTTCACCAATGGTAACTGTGCAGCCTCTTCTGCTGTAACCCAGGACGTATTGATGCGAGCGTTACGATAGATCTGACGATTCACTTCTTGTTCAATGGCGGTTAATTGATTCGCTCCCAGTTCAGCCGTAGCCACATCAATCGTGTCATACTCCGTACCAAGATGGAAACTGAGGGTCATCGCTTCAGTAAGCTTTAGAGTGATTGCCGATAACAAATGCTGACCCGTATGCTGCTGCATATGATCGAATCTGCGCTCCCAGTCAATCTCACAATGTACCTCAGTCTGTTCAGAGGCGCGTTCCAGCTTATGCCATACGTCACCATCTTCAATGTTCACATCCAGAACAGCGATGCCACCAATTTGTCCCAGATCACAAGGCTGTCCGCCCCCATGCGGGTAAAAAGCAGTCTCCGCCAGCGTGACATATACACCGTCTTCCTTGTCTACTCTGTCTGTAATCGTTGTATGCCACTCTCTTGTATAAGCAGAGTCATAATAGATTTTTTGCGTCATTGAATCATCCCGATCCCTTCTCGTTCAAATGGGTTTTCATAATCTCCAGATTACACTATCTGGAACCCTCAAGCCAATTTATGGCATAGAGTATCCCCTTTTCTATCCAAAAGATTACTCTGTGAGCGAAAATAGCTATTAATCGAGAATGGAACGTTTGCAGGAAGATGCTTCTGGTAAAGGCTTATCATTCTATGATGTTTTTAAGATAAACTTTCAAACTGTCTTGTTCGACTTTAATAAAAAAAAGAAGAGTGAATAATCACTCTACTTTCTGAAAACCATTTTAACAAACAACTTTTCATTAAATCTTGTAGCTAATAGATCGCTATCGGCCCGTAAGGACCATCAATAATTTCAATTTTCGTTTCAAAAATATCTGTTAAAATTTCGGGGTCCATCACTTCATCTACGGTTCCAAAAGCGGCGATTTGACCATCTTTCATCGCACATATTCGATCCGAATATTTGGCGGCAAAATTGATATCATGCATAACCGTCAGAATGGTTCTCCCGAATTCATTAGCGGCATATCTCAAATGCTCCATCATCCGAACAGAACGCGCAACATCCAGATTGTTCAAAGGCTCGTCCAAAAGTACATATTCCGTCTCCTGACACAACACCATAGCTACATAGGCTCTTTGCCTTTGACCACCAGAAAGCTCATCTAGATATCTATTTTCCAGAGCAGTTAAGTCTAGAAAATCAATATATTTAGAAATAATAGCTTCATCCTCATCCGTTAATCTTCCCTTAGAATAAGGAAAACGTCCGAAACCGGCAAGTTGTCTGACGGTAAGCCTTGTAACAAAATGATTTTCTTGTCGTAAAACCGTTATAATCTTGGCCAGATCCCTTGATTTGGATGTGGAAACATCCATATTGGCAACCTTGATCTGACCTTCATCCAAATCCAAAAGTCTTCCGATCATCAGAAGTGTCGTCGATTTCCCCGCACCGTTGGGTCCAATTAAAGAAGTAAGACCGGCTTTGGGTATATGAATATTCAAAGGGCCTATCTCTACCTCGGCTGCATAGGTTTTTTTGACATTATTGATCTGTATCATAAAGAACCCTTCCTTAAAATCACAATTAAAAATGTTAGTCCGCCAACCAATTCTATAATAATGGAAACAACACCTTGGGCATTGAAAACATGATTCATAACAAAGTATGCACCGGTTAAGATCACAAACCCTATCGCCAGTGCCATTGGGAAAACATATCTGTGATCATAGGTTTGCGCGGCCTGATAACTCAAAATCGCAACTAAAAATCCATAGAATGTAAGTGGTCCAACCAAAGCCGTCGAAATGGCCATCAAAATGGAAACCAGGACCAGTGTATAAATCACACTACTTTGATGTTTGGTTCCCAAGGAAGTCGAGACATCCTTACCCAGCGACAATACATTTAACCTCTTGGCATTAGAAAGCAGCAGAATTGCTGCAATGATGACGATAGGAATCGCAATCGGGAAATAGGCAGAATCCGCATTATTCACGGAAGCAAACATTCTTGCCTGCAAAATATCAAACTCAGACGGTGCAAGAAGTCTTCTCATAAATGAAGATACGGATCTCAGCCCGGTCCCAATGATAATACCGACTAGAAGCAGAAGTTGTAAATTTCCGTATTTTCCGGAAAGCAGCCATCCATAAAGGATTAAACACATGATGACCATTGCAGCAACTTGGTATAAAAAGGAATCAACGCCGCTAAAATTCACAAATACCGTAGCACCAAGGAAAAATATAGTACTCGTATGAATGGTTGAATAAATAGCATCAAAACCTAAAAGAGACGGAGTTATAATTCTGTTATTCGTAATCGATTGAAAAGCAACCGTAGATAAACTTTGGCAAATTGCAGCGATCAGCATTGAAATCAGAGCAACTACCCTTCTTGTAACAACCGGTATAAAAGAAGGTGAAGACACCGGGACTGGATTGTTATAAATCAGTAGCCCAACTGATGCAAAAACGCCCAGAATAATTAATGTTATCAGCAAAATCCAATAACGCTTTTCTTCTTTCTTGGTACGGAAGGCTCTAGCTGATCTTTTTTTGGGACGACGGCTAGAATCGATTTCGATATTTAGTGGATTTCTACTTGCTAAGTCGCTCATCTTACCCTCCTTGTTGACCGCCTTTGTCTTAACAAAATGACAATGAATACGACGGCTCCCACTGTTCCAAGGATCATCGAGACAGGTATTTCAAAAGGCATGATGATGACACGAGACAGGATATCACACACAATGATACTACCCATCCCTAATAAGCACACCCATGGCAAATTGCTCCTGAGATCGTCACCTCTAAACATGGAAACGATATTGGGGACAATTAACCCTAGAAAAGGCAAGTTCCCAATGACAGCTGCCACGATTCCAACAGCCAGTGAAATAAGCGCAGTACCCAAAAGAATGATCCTGTCATAATTTACGCCAAGACTGGTAGCGACATCTTCTCCTAGTCCGGCTAATGTCAGCCGATCAGCAAAAACAAATATAAGAATAGTCACCAATACGATGAGCCATAAATATTCATACCTGCCAATTTGCACAGATGAGAAGGAGCCTGCAAACCAGCTTTCGATATTTTGAGTCATTTGGAACACAAGCCCAACGAAAGTTGAAAATGCAGAAATGACTGCTCCAAGCATCATCCCAATAATCGGGACAACCAAAGACGAACGGAGTTTAACTTTCTTTAGAAACATAAAAAAAATCATCGTTCCTATAAAAGAAAAAATGATTGCACCAGTCATTCTTAGCGTTAAGCTCGGAGCAGGAAAGACCAGATAAATAAACATGATCCCCAGACCTGACCATTCCATTGTTCCGGTTGTGGTAGGTTCCACCAAGCGATTCTGTGTAATAAGCTGCATGACCAGTCCTGCCATTGCCATGGCGGCACCGGTAAGCATTAATGCAACAGTTCTTGGGACACGAGTAATGAAGAACATCTCCATTCCATCCGCTTGTCCTCGTATGTCATAGACTCCAATAAGCAGTGATGTAATGCCTAAAATAATAGTGGCTATAATCGCAATGATAAAAGGTATGGTCCATAGCTTTTTGGGATTATGACGCTGGGGTTGAGAATTCTCAACCCCAGCTAATTTTGATATTAAATTTTTCTGCACTGCAGCATACTCCTTTTTACTGTTTAGCTAAAGCTTTCGTGAGGTTGTTAATCAACTCCAAGAAAGTTTCGATGGATTCATTTGTGTACGTGTCGTTTGGAGCATAAACGATTTGTTTTTGAGTAATAGCAGTGGTGTTTTTCAGAGCAGGTGAGTTATCAATAACGTCTTGAGCCGGAACGGCACCTTCTTCAGCAGATACAGCTGCATCCCGATCCAGTACGAAAATCCAATCCGGATTACTTTGGGCAATCGCTTCAACAGAAATATCATCACCTTGATGATCAGAAGATGATTTGTCCACTTCTAGTGCCGGAACCCAGCCGAAAATGTCATACAATGGTCCCCACACACGTCCAGTAAGAGGAGCCGAGAAACCGATGTTTCCACCAGAAACAACAACACTCATAATTTTATCTTCACCGTTATAAGCGGCCTTAGCTTCTTCAATAGCTTTATCAAAATCAGCAATCAGTTGGGCAGCTTCTTCTTGCTTCTCGAAAACTTTTCCCAAATTGGTTGTTGCATCTTTAAGTCCATTAACAAAGTTTTCTCCAGGTGATGCTGTTTCTTCAAGCTCAATATTAAGGTCGATCACTGCTGCATTAGGTACTAATTTTTTGATGTCTTCATAGTAACTAGCAAACCGTTGACCAACAATGACAAGATCAGGCTGTATTGATGCCAATAGTTCAAGGTTTGGTTCGCGGTGATTCCCAATATTTTGTACCGATTCATCCGCCACATATGGTGAATCCGCAGGCATTACATCCTTCGGCGCTGCTGCCAATTTGACGCCCCAAGTGGACAGAGTCTCAAATGTTCTGTTATCCAGAGCAACGACCTTCGTTGGATTTACAGGCACAGTTACCGTTCCATGAGCATCCGTAATTTCAACTGTTGTGGCTGTAGCTGTAGTAGCAGCATCGGAAGTTGCAGCCTCTGTATTAGCAGTATCCGTCGAAGCAGGTTCATTACTTGAACAAGCTGCCAACACCAAAGTTAAAGCTGCAACCATGATAAACATTAATTTTGAAGAAATAGACTTTCTCATTTAATTTATATCCCCCTAGATTTAGAAAATTTGGATTCCAACGCAGCGTACTGTGTTGGATAAACTCAGTATCATATACCTCCTCAGACGTAAATTTTAGAGAAAAACTTAACCCCTTTTCACTGTAGTGCTGAGTAACAAAACAACAAATGATAGTGATTATCAATATCAATAGGTTATATTATAACAAGTTAGAAGGCATTTTCAACAACCTAATTGTTTTAATTCATGGCGAAATTATGAACCAAATATTCCATTGCATGTATTTATATGCATAAAAATCGACATTTCAATACAAAAAAGAAGCATCACTGTGTGATACTTCTTTTGCGGTAAGAACACTTTATACTTTTATATTTCTCATCGAAATGATCTGATTTTTCACCAACATTCTTATTTCATCGACTCAGATAATTCTGTGAAAATAACACCCAGCGCATACGCACCAGCATCCGGGTAGCCCAGACTACGATCGCCGACAGCACCTGCACGTCCCATACGTGCCACGATGTCTTCCGTTTTCTTCGCACCTTCAACGGCTGCTGCTGCACCTTTGGCAAATGCTGTTTTGAAGTCATCGCCAGACTCCGCACTTTGAGTCCATGAATCGGCACACGGAACGAGTGCATCGATCAAGGTTTTATCACCTACAACGGCACCACGTCCGAAGGAACGTTCTCCTGTAGACTGAATCCCTTGCACCGCTGCATGGATCATCTCGGCGAATTCAGCAACGTTTAATTGCTGTTTATCCCCTACTGCTTTGCCAGCCGCACGGAATGCCGAACCCCAGATTGGGCCGGATGCGCCGCCACAATATTCCATGATGACCAAGGAACATGCATCGAGGAATGATCCGATGTCTTTTTTATCTTCGTTAATGATGTGATTCCATTCGCGTTTCAACTGGCGGAAGCCTTTTGCCACACTCATACCGAAATCGCCATCACCGGCATGGGAATCCAATTCACAGAATGGTACTTCATTCTTGATGATGATCTCACCCATTTTATCGATCAGATAGACGACATTGTCCAGTGAAAATTGATTGCCTTTGATTACCGCAGCTGATGCATCCGTCTCCACTTCGTAAGATACAGGAGCGTCTTCACCCACAACAGCTTCCAGCGCTTCGGAATACGCCACTTGTGCTACTGGAGGGCCGGATACTTTAAATGCAGGTGTATCACTTTCCTTGAACAACAGCGTTTTTAGTTCATCATCCAGTTTCAGGATCGTAACCGACGCACCCGCCATATCGATACTTGTCATGTAGTTGCCTACAAACGTAGTAGCGACCTTCAGACCTGCATGTCCAGCAAGCTCACGCTGAACGGAATTGTTGAGCAGATACAGTTCTTGCAGTGGCGTTGCACCAAAACCATTCACGAGCACCGCAATCTCAGCGGATGCATCCTTATCCAGCTTCATGTCTGCGAGCAATGCTTCGAGCATACGTCCTGCCAATTCATCCGCTGATACCAATTTCTCACGGCGAATCCCTGGCTCACCATGAATCCCTACGCCGAATTCCATCTCATCTTCAGCAATTTCGAATGTAGGCGTGCCTTTGGCGGGCACCGTACAGGATGTGAATCCAAAACCAATACTGCGCACGTTCTGAGCTGCTTTCTCAGCAACGGATTTCACATCTGCCAGACTGCGGCCTTCTTCGGCTGCTGCTCCGGCGATCTTGTGAACCAGTACAGTTCCGGCAACGCCGCGACGCCCAACGGTATACAAACTGTCTTGTACAGCGATGTCATCCTCAACACGTACATACTGTACGTTGATGCCATCTTCTTCAGCCAGATGTGCTGCATTCTTGAAATTCATCATGTCGCCGCTGTAGTTCTTGATGATCAGGAGTGTCCCCTTGTTGCTGGCTGTTGCCTTGATCGCTTGATACACCTGGATTTGGGAAGGAGATGCGAATACATCTCCACACACCGCTGCATCCAGCATGCCTTTACCCACATAACCAGCGTGAGCCGGTTCATGTCCGCTGCCTCCGCCACTGATCAGGCTGACTTTATCGGCCTGAATCTCTCTGCGTTTGATGACTTTATATTTTTTCAGAAATTCAAGCCCCGGGTGTGCAAGCGCAATCCCGTTGCACATTTCCATAACAACATGTTCGGCCTGGTTAATAATTTTCTTCATTATTTTACCTCCCGGCGAGCTGCTTTGTACTCACGGCCCATGCGGTCAGCCGCTGCAATGGCAGCAGCTACTTCAGGAACGGTGATTGGGAACGGCATGGCGTGAATGGATTCTTCCGGAATACAAGCGATCTCTGCCACTTTCAACAGTTCTTCCTGACTAATCGTATCTACACCGATATCCGCCAAGCTGATCGGCAGTCCCACTTCGAGACAGAAGTCCATGACCTCATGCAGCTCTTCAGTTGGTGCATTTTCAAGAACGAGTTGTGCAATTGTACCGAAGGATACTTTTTCACCGTGGAAGAAATGATGTGTGCCTTCCAGAACAGTCAAACCGTTGTGAATTGCATGTGCTGCGGCCAGTCCGCCACTTTCGAATCCGAGACCTGACAGCAGAATGTTTGTCTCAACGATGTTTTCCAAGGCTTGTGTCACAACGTTGCTGTCACTCGCTACTTTCGCTTTTGCACCATCAGTCAGCAGCATTTCATAACACAGTTTTGCCAGTGCAAGTGCCGCATTGGTACCTACTGCTGATGGTGTGTATCCTTCGCGGGAACCCATTGGCAGACTTGCGTTTACACGGGAATAGGATTTCGCTGTTGCTCTTGCTTCGAAGTATGTAGAGAGCGCATCTCCCATACCGGATACGAGGAAACGGGTTGGTGCATTGGCAATTACCGTTGTATCAACGAGTACCACACTTGGGCTTTGTTTGAAGTAAGCATAGTCATCGAAAGAACCGTCCGGTGTGTACAATACAGCGGAGTGACTTGTCGGTGCGTCTGTTGCCGCAATCGTTGGGCAGATGATCAGTGCTTCGCCTTCAGCTACACATTTAGCCGCATCAATGGCTTTACCACCACCAAGACCGATGGTAGAGTCACATCCTTTTTCCTTCGCGATCGCTTGCAGACGAGCAACTTCCTCACGGGAACATTCCCCTTTAAAACCGCTTTCAACAAACGTAATATTAAATTTCTCGGCTGTTGCATCCAGCTTTGCTTTGACACGCTGTACATCATCTGGATGTGCAATCAGCAAAGCAGATTCTCCGAAGGATTTAACAAAGTACCCCAGGTTCAACAACTCGTCTTCGCCTTGTACATATTTGGTTGGGCTGATAAATGCTTTTCTCATAATATTATATGCCTCCTAATGATATGAATTGGTTTAGTGATTACATCAAATTTTAATTTCTTACAATTGACCTTAATATAACGCATGAGCAACAGGTTTACAGTGGACTTTGATAACAAATTATTATAATTTACAATCGTAATTTTTTGCTTTTTGGCGCAATCGTGGTATCTTATTGTCATGAGATGGTTGAATTTTGACCTCCCATTATACATTACCCGTCATCATTACATCTTAATATGTACAACTTGCTAACTTTTAACGGCCTAAATTATGAATCTGGTTAGCCTATGGAGATGGAGGTTGCACCAATGATCAAAGAATATCTGCATATCAATAAAATTCTGGACCTTAATAAATGGAAGCGTCTACAAGATTCTCTTGCAACAGTAACCAAACTGGCGATCCTCACCGTTGATTATAAAGGCATTCCCGTAACCAGTCACAGTAGCTGTCAGGCTTTCTGCCAGAATGTCCGTAAAGACCCGGAGCTTCTCCCCTACTGTCAAAAATGTGATTCACGCGGTGGTCTGGAAGCGGTCCGATTGAATGAACCTTATGTGTATTTATGCCATTTCAATATTATAGATATCGCGATTCCGATCACGATTGATGGCAAATATATCGGCGCCGTCATGGCAGGACAAGTGAAACTCGCCGATCCGGAAAAGGGTAGCGATTTGGAGCAAATTGTCACGTCCAAAAACGTACCCATGCATGCAGCCAAGCTGGAGGAATTAAAGGATGATTACGCCCAGCTACCTGTGATGACCTATGAAGAGATTGTGAAAATCTCTAACATGTTATCCCTGCTCTGCAACTACATTGTGGAAGAAGCGCTCAACAAAAATCTGTTAGTTGAAATGTTCGAGAAAGCTTCAGGCAATCAGGAGACTCTAAACCTCTCCACCATTCTGCCGGGTTACTCCATTCGTAATATCGAGTCGATCAAAAAAGAGATGACCAATGCGATAGCGGATGCTTATCTGAAAAATAGCCCAAGTGACACGGAAAGCTCCAGTCCGGTACTTCAGCCTGCTTTTGAATACATTCACAGTCACAAAAGTGAACAAGTTTCACTCAAACAAATGGCCGATCTATGCCACCTGAGTCCGAGTTATTTCAGCAGACTGTTTGCCAAGGAAACGGGTGAAAACTTCACAACCTACCTGGCTAAACTCAAAATCAAGTGGGCCAAACAATTACTGGAGGTCACCGACATGCCTGTCTCACAGATCAGTGATGAGCTGGGATTTAATGAATCGGGATATTTTATCAAAATATTCAAAAAGTTCGAGGAAATTACGCCTGCTCTCTATCGCAAATACCTCCAGGAGAAAATGTAGATTCACTGATACTTTTTTCGTATCAAAGATGAGGTTAAAAGATATTTCACCTATTAATCTGCCATTGTTACAATGGAGTCCAGATGACTTAGGGAGGCGACATGAATGGAATATCGCAAATTAGGAAACAGTGGATTAACCGTCAGTGAGATTTCACTCGGCAACTGGATTACGCATGGAGCTCAAGTCGAGGATGGAATAGCAGAAGCTTGTGTGCGAACCGCATTGGATGCAGGTATTACCACATTTGATACCGCAGATGTGTACTCCAATACCAAGGCAGAGTCCGTACTGGGACAGGCTCTTAAGGATATACGAAGAGAAAGTATTGAACTATGCACCAAAGTCTGTCACCCAACCGGCACAGGTCATAATGACCGCGGACTTTCCCGGAAACACATTATGGAAGCCTGCAATGGTTCATTACGGCGGCTACAGACGGATTATATTGATGTCTATTACGCTCACCGTTATGATTACAATACTCCGCTGGAAGAGACGTTTCTAGCATTCTCCGATCTGGTGCGTCAGGGCAAAGTTCATTACATTGGCGTAAGCGAATGGAACGCGGATCAGATTGCACGAGCAGCCGCTTTGGCGAGGGAACTTCATGTACCCTTTATTGCAAGTCAGCCCCAATATTCGATGTTGTGGCGTGTGATTGAGCAAGAAGTCGTACCTGCAAGCGATCAAGCAGGGCTGGGACAGATCACATGGTCTCCTCTTGCTCAGGGTATACTATCAGGCAAATATGCGCCTAACGCAGCATTGCCCACCGGATCACGTGCAGCTGCTGAGGCAGGAGCACCCTTTTTCAATAAACTGGCTGGTCAGTGGTTACGTGAAGATGTTCTTACCGCTGTGCAACAACTTGTTCCACTCGCTAAAGAGATTGGTCTAACGCTCCCCCAACTCGCTGTGGCGTGGGTTCTACAACATTCGTATGTCAGTTCCGTTATTATCGGTGCATCCCGGCCAGAGCAGGTATTGGAAAATGTAAAAGCCTCCGGTGTGAAACTGGACCCTGCGATCATGACTCGTATTGATGAAATATTGAATCCATGGATTGAGCGTGATCCAGCCAAGACGGGTTAAACACATTCATCAACAAAGTTCATAAAACGTGACACTACTTCCTGATTCATATCCGTCCGCCATGCCGTGTACAACGGTACGGAGGGCGGATTTTCTTGTAATGGAAGAAAGACCACACCCTTTCGCTGGAACACATCCACCGATGACGGAACAATAGAAACGCCCATGCCTGCCGCAACGAGATTCACAATCGTATACATCTGGATCGCTTCCTGTGTAATTCGAGGGTCTACGCCATGCTCCCTGCAATAATCCAGAACGAGACGATGGAACGGAGAACCCAGATGCCTTGGGAATAAAATAAAATCTTCATCCGCCAGTTCTCGAATTGAAACTTGAGTCTGAGAAGCCAACGGGTGATGATCTGGCAATACGGCAATCAACGTTTCCATCTGACAGGGGCGGAACGAGACATGACGAGTATCTTCCTGATATCGCAAAAATCCAATATGGATCTGTCCGTCTTCCAGTGCCTGCAATTGTTGGGATGAGGTCATCTCACGCAGCGTCAATTCAATCTGAGGATACGCAGCGCGAAATTTCCTAAGAACATCCACCATAATGCTCCCCGAAGCCGAATCCACAAAGGCTATGGTTATATGCCCGATGATGCCCTGATCTGCTTTTTGCGTAAGCTGAATGGATCGTTCGAGCTGGGCCATGATTAGCCTGGCCTGTTCCAGAAATACCGCACCTGCCGGGGTGAGACGAACCATTTTTCTGGTGCGCTCCAACAGCTTCACGCCAAGCTCATCCTCTAAATTCTGAATCTGCTGGCTCAGCGGTGGTTGCGTCATATTTAATTTTTCCGCTGCACGGTGAAAATGAAGTTCTTCTGCCACCGTGATAAAGTATCTTAACTTTCGAATATCCATAAGCCGATTGCGCATCCTTCCGTCTACCTTGTTAATTCATCTGTTCCTGAACCCAGATTGCCGACTCAGCCAGCATCATCATCAATTCATTAAAGTCCACAGCAATCTCCCGCAGAGGAGTTTCCCCTGCATCGTGGATCAACATCAGCACCTTGCCTGAATTTTGATCCAGTATAGCCATACTTCCTTCACCAAATCCACCAATCGGGAAAGGCTGGAGGTCAGCTGGCAGCTCGTATTCTTTCTCATATTCACGGTATACTTCCAAAAAATCTGGATAAGCCCAGCTCAGTTCTTTCACCGAATACAAGGCAGGGTCGCCGAAGTTACATGCACCGAACTCAAGTAAAAGTGCGCGATACGCTGCGGGCAGTTTTACATTATGCTTTTGCTCAAAATCCTCAATGCTCTGTTGTTTCTCAGGAGTACACCCATCTCCCATTGTTGTATCGTAAGCCTTCACCAAAAGATCACGAATCGGTTCCAATTCTATTGACGTCATTTAAACTCCCCCTTAAGGTACCTTTCCCCACTGATCAGCCGTTGTGAATTCAATAGTTCTCCTTGAAGCGCAACACCTTACCCAAACAAGAGTCGAGCATTAAAATCAACTTCTTATCTCACCTGTTTACGCAACTCTTGATCCAGCCATTCCAGTGCTGCACGCAGCTTGTCCTGAGGAACTTTCTCATAACGATCACCCGTAGACAATTCAAAGGCACAGCTGTTCCCACTTGTTTTGTTCAGATATGAAGTCATTCCTATGCCATACTGCTGAGCCATTTGCACAAGAATTGGTTCAACTTCGGCAGCAGCGAGCGCAAAGTGCACATGGAACATATTGGATACCGGCACCTCGGGTAAGGTTTGTATTCCGTGACACGCATTCAGTAAGAAGGCTAGTTCTTGAGCCTGCTCGTAATACAACTCCATTTTGCCAATCCGTTCATTGAAATAATACTGAGAACTCAGAATATACGGATACAGGCCGATCAGATCTCCGCCGTGCCGACGTTTCCATACTTTCGATTCTTGCATCACATCCGGATCACCCGCCAATATAGCCCCCGCAATACCTCCAATGCCTTTATAAAAGGATACATACACCGTATCAAACAAACTGCAAATCTCCGCAGACGTTTTCTGATAATAGGGAGTAATCTCAAACAGGCGTGCCCCGTCCAGATGCAGCTTAATCCCGCGTTCACGGCAATAGGCCGAGATCGCTTCCAGTTCTTCATACGCCGGTAATTGCCCACCAATCTCGCGTTGCGGAAGTTCCAACAGCAGACAGGCAATGTCCTGATCAAGCGCTTGTACATCTTGCAAACGAATCAAACGATCCTTGTCCGCCAGCAAAATCGATTCAATCTGGTGTAACTCTTTCAATCCGTCTTCCTCATGGATTTCCAGATGACACAGAGGGTGGTAAGCTACTCGCTTTATCCCTTTACGATCACACCAGATCCGTAATGCAATCTGCTGTGCCATCGTTCCACTTGGGAAAAACACTGCCGATTCCTTGCCGAGAACGTCAGCCATCTGTTGCTGAAATTCTTCAATAAGGGGGCCGTTGCCGTAGTGGTCACTGAACACCTCGCCATCGATCTGGTCCAGTACGTTCTGAAGTACCTTCACTTGGCGACTGCCATGACCACCTACAATAAAGTCTGCCTGATTAAATGCATCACCCAACGTTAACGCAGTTTCTTTCAAGATCACTCACTCCTTTATAGTGCATGTTCATAAACGGACTTTTGAACAACCTCTTATAGGTCTGGTTCTGTAATAATCTCAACCAAAGCGCTGAGTGCACTAGATATATGTTCACCACGGGAATACACAAATCCTACTTCCAACCGACAATAGGGATCAGGCAAAGACATCACCGCGATCTCACCTCTTAATTCTGCTTTGGTAACCGAAGAACGTGGCAGCAATGATACGCCGAGCCCGGCAGATACACCATTCAGAATCGTGTCCAGTGTTCCATATTCCATGATGTTAAGCGTGTGGATACCCTGATCGTTCAAAAAGGATTCCGCCTGAGTGCGATGAGTGCATCCGATCTCAAAAAACAACATCGGCCTGGACAATAACGTGTACATCTCATGTACTCCAGGTTCAGCGATCAACACCAATTCCTCGTCATACATCTTCATATAATTCAGCTCAGGATGATCAATCGGGCCATATATTAAGGCTCCATGCAATTCATGTTGGATGACCTTCTGGTTCAGTTCATGGGTCCCACCCGTGACAAGCGAATGCTGTACTTCCGGGTAGCATGAAGTATATTCAGCCAAGAGCGGCGTCAGAAAAGTAGAAGCTGCTGTCTCTATGGCACCTAGACGAAGCATGCCAGCTGGTGGGTTACCCACTTGCGTGGCCTGCTCTGCTTCATATAATAATTCTAATATTCTATCCGCATACCCAAGCAGGTTCTCGCCTGCTGGTGTAAGCGACATCCCCCGATTGGAACGATGAAATAGCGGTACTTGCAGTTGGGTCTCCAACTGTTTAATCCGTGCTGTTACATTGGACTGCACATAATTAAGTGAGAGCGCAGCTTTACTGATACTACCTTCGCGGGCAACCGCCTGAAATATTTTCAAATCACCTGCATCCATACCCTGATCACCTGCTCGTCGTTATATCAGCATTCTGCATCATCCGATTCATGCAAAGTGCTTATCTATTATTTTTAATGATACTGACAATCATTTTTGTTCATTTTACGTGAATCTGCTCCGTCTGTACAATGAGGCTCAGTAGTGAAATCTAGCTACACAGACAGGAGGAATATTGAACATGAAAGCTATTGTCCATTCGGCCCAGAGCAGCCTTGCAGGTCTTCAATATACAGAGTCAATCTCTCGGGCACCAGAAGCCGGGGAAGTGCAGATTCAATTAAAATCCGCTGGAATCAACCATCGGGATCTATTCATCATGGCAGGACGCGGCCCTCAGGACATCCCACTCGTTCCTGGTTCCGATGGAGCAGGTATTGTCGTAGCGATTGGCGAAAGCGTAAGAGGGTTCGCGATAGGAGATGAAGTCATTATCCATCCTACACTCGGTTGGGAACATGCATCTGAAGTGCCGACCGTACCCAATATTGTTGGTGGCCCTACGGATGGAACACTGGCTCAATATATAACGTTGCCTGCTGAAAATGCCCTGCCTAAGCCAGCCCACCTATCCTGGGAGGAAGCAGGCGTATTGCCCCTTTCAGCGCTGACGGCCTATCGCGCCTTATTCACTCGCGTTGTATTGAAGAAAGGTGAACATGTGCTCATTCCCGGTATTGGCGGTGGTGTTGCAACCTATGCCCTGCTCATGGCAGTAGCGGCTGGTGCCACGGTGACCGTCACCTCCAGAAGTGAAGCCAAAAGAAATGAGGCACTGCGCTTGGGTGCTACCCATGCATTGGATAGTCATGCCGATTGGAGTACGCAGAACGATCTGGAACCTGTGGACATCATCTTGGATAGCATCGGACAAGCCATGTTCCCAAAATATTTTGATATAATCAGACCAGGTGGACGTATCGTGATGTATGGTGCAAGCTCGGGGGATGATCTGACCCTACCGATTCGCTCTATCTTCTTCCCGCAGATCAGTCTGATCGGCACCTCTATGGGCAGCCGTGAGGAGTTTATCCAGATGCTGCAATTCGTGGAGCAACATGACATACATCCTGTAATTGATGGCGTATATCCGTTACAGGACGCAGCGAAAGCGTTCGAACGTATGGAAAAAGGCGAGCAATTTGGTAATCTGGCTATCCTTATGGAGTGATATCTATTTTGAGATGGGCCTTCATGAATTGTTGAAAATTGATTTACGATAATGGGGTGAATCCATCTGACCCGTCTCGCTAAACGTATACTAATTGTTCTTATTACTATTATCATTGTGGCCCAAATTCCTATGTTAAAAGAAACCTTAGCCCGAGGAGTTACTACGTTATATGTAAAGATAAAGTATCCCGAACATTCCTTTCAATTCCAAGACTTCATCTACGAGTCTCATTTCGGAAACTATATCATTTCTTATACTGATCAAGACGAACAACGCATTAGTCTGATGCTTGAGCCCAATTTTTTTCCGGCGCTCATTACGTATGATCCATTGAATCAACCCATGAAATGACTAGTTTGTTCACACTATGAATCATTCAGGAGGTATCGATATGGACAATAGATTACATTTGGTAGAATTGGTTCGCAAACTGATGGACTCTGAAGGAACGGAAGCCGAGTTGGATGACATGTTAACGGAGCTACAGCAGCAGATTCCACATGCGGAGATCAGTAATCTGATTTTCTGGGATGATCGAGACCTGAAACCTGAACAGATTGTGGAAGAAGCCTTGGCTGCCCGTCCCATCATTCTCCCGCCCAAGCCATAATATTCTTCAGGAGGTGAACGGTAGGATATGTCTGACATGTCTGATATGAATCATAATACGAACTACCGATAATCACCTGACTCAGCAAGTTCTCGCTATTGGCATGGATACACATGAAGAGGATCTCATCCGTATCGAAGCATGGCGGGCTCCTCTGCTCTTTGGGCGAAATCCTTCATGCTGCCGCGCAACTTGTTCGTGACTCAGAAGAAGATGAGGATGTACAGAATTACGTCTTGCAAACTCTCACTCTACTGCCCATCACAGAAGCCGAGATCCAATTGGCTCAGGAAGTTCTGGAGGGAAATGCCTACATATTAGTCAGAGGAGCGGCCTTTGCTATTCTTGTTGCACATCAACAAGTTAATGGTGCAGCATCCGCGTTAGAATCGCTTCAATCCGATCCTGATTTTGGCTCTTCTGCAATACGGGTACTGCAATCGAAACAAGGAAGTAATAATCAATAAACCAAGTTTACCCTCCCCAATTTCCATAATTTCGTTATAATGGTAAGCAAGACACCATGCTATTGGAGGAAAATTATGGAAACGGAAGCTTTACGCAACGTGGAACAACTAGCTCTGAAGAAACACAAGATTTACAAACAAAGTTTAATCAGGTACCTCGCACGCTCCATGCTGGCCAGTATGTTTATCGGATTCGGCGTCATCGTGGCGTTTAAGACAGGTAACTTCTTTTATATGGAGCAGTCCCCGTTTACCTATCCGATGGCGGCAATTACGTTTGGCGCGGCCATCATTCTGATCGCCTATGGCGGGGGTGACCTGTTCACGGGCAATACGTTTTATTACACGTATGCGGCGTTGCGCAAGAAACTGCGCTGGTTCGAAGTGATCAAGCTGTGGATTGCGAGTTATAGCGGTAACCTGATGGGCGCAGCTGTGTTTGCCCTGTTAATCTACCTGACCGGATTGTTCGACTCGTCTCAGGTGAATGGTTTTCTGTTAAGCGTGGTAGAACACAAAATGGAAGTTCCAACCATGCAACTCTTTTTCCGCGGAATTCTGTGTAACTGGCTTGTATGTATGGCGTTCTTTGTCCCGATGTTCATGAAGGAGAATGGAGCCAAAATGTTTGCCATGATGCTCTTTGTGTTCTGCTTCTTCATCTCGGGATACGAGCACAGCATCGCCAATATGTGTACGTTCGCGATTGCACTCGTGCTGAACCATCCGGGGACGATCTCAATTGAAGGTGTGATTCACAACCTGGTTCCCGTGACATTGGGTAATCTGGTGGGTGGTGTGCTGCTGATGGGCTTTATGTATTATGCGGTGAACAAACCGTTTCTGGATGAAGAGACACATTAATCTCTGGCAAAAAAATCCATCCTTCCGGCCCGGTCCTTCGACCGTGGCGAATCGGTAAGAAGAATCCAAAACACCCCGGCATCCTTTCCATCTCAGGGAAAAGGTTGCCGGGGTGTCTCTCTATAGGCAGGCTCACGGATAAGCCGCCTGCCCTCCACACGCATAGCCATGTGATACACAATCACATGGCTCCATGCAGTGGGTTGGCAAGCAGGCAGCAATCAGGTTGCCGTGTGTTGCCCGCTTGCCAACCCCATCCGTGGCTTAGAAGTACTCCCGCCACGGAGTATATTCAATATCGTTGTCGCCGCGCGTGACCACGATCATATTCTCTATTTTGCCCGTGTCCTTATTGGTACGGTAGATCATCGTACGTGTCTCGCCTTCTTCCGGCACAGAGAACAGGAACTTGTCCGCAACGAAGGAAGAACCAAGTCCAGTGGCATGTTCTGTAAAGGCAGAGCCCGTCTTGCTTGTGAGCAGCAGACCAATCCCGTAGGCTGTAGCGGTTTGTGCTGCTTTGCCAAAGAGATGCTCGCCTTGACTGGTCGTGTGCGTTTGCTCCGAATACCTATACTTTTCCGTATCCTTGCTATAGTCCACCACATTGCCCTGTTTATCCAGACTGATGGTAGTCGTTTCGCCCTTGTCGCTTTTCACCTGATACGTACCTACGATGGAATCCTCGGTTATTTTTACCGTCTTGCCAGTATTGGGGTCAGTCTGATAGATTACATCTTCATACTGAAGCCGAATGATGTTCATGCTGGCCTGAATCTGCTGCGCCAGTTCTTCGTCACCCATCTCTTTGGCTTTCTTCAGCATTTCCTCATAGTTCTGGTATTTCTCGGCATCCTTCTCATCCCATTCATCCATGTTCTTTGGTGGACCTGGCGTTTTGTCCAGATCATCGCCTTTATTTTTGCCCATGGTTGATAGCGCCCGCGCTGCGGTCAGCGCCGTCATGATTGCCTGGCTCACCGCCTCTTCATCTGTCGTGCGGAAACGCTCGGCAATCTTCTTAAGCTCCGACTGAATGGACAGAACCAGTTCCAGAACAGATTTCATCGTGCCTTGAGCCGTTGAATAATCGTTATAAAAACGCTCACGCTCCATGCCATCCCAGTTGCTGCGCATGACACTCATCTTGCCGTCCAATGTGGACATGAAGCCCGATAATTGCTGATGTGCCTGAGCGAACTGCCCACTGACCGTCTCCAGTTGTTCCGGTGTCACCTTGATCTGTGTCATCCTGCACACTCCTCTTCGTGGTCATTATATCCCGTGGTTAACCAATGTGTTGCCCGAACAGCACTCTCCCAGATCTCGACCAACTTGTCATGATCCTGTTCCCGATATGCAGCGACTAACATGTCCGACGTATGCTCCTTTTCTATTAAAAGTAAAAGGTTATGTAAAAGCCCGATCCTGGGATCGGACTTGTTTAATACATCAAATTTGAAATAACTCTACGTTTATTTTACCATGTCCATCATTCAATCTGTACCCATAATTTCCAATCTTGAGTCAACGTTCTACCTCCGTTTTTGGCTTCCAACGGAAGGTTGCTGCCGATTGGGAAGGCAGTATATATCGAAACGAATCTCCATCTATGACTACATCAAAGGAAACTTCTTCCTCACCCGTGTTAGCTGCAACGAGCACCATCGTTCCATCCGGATTGCGGAAGGTTACGTTCTCGATCTTGCCCTGTTCTTGCGTGGAATCAACTCTCACAGCTCCTGGACGTACATAACGGCTGATGTGGCCTAACGCATAATACTCCACATTTCTAGTGATTTCATCACTGTCGGGGTCAATCGTCACAACCCCACGACAGTTCTCACAGCCACCGTTCGTGGGTCCACCTTGCAGATCGAGTGCGATGTTCCAGAGCAGTACATTTTTCGCCCAGTTGCGAGGTACACCAATAATGAGATTGGACATCTGCCAGCTCAGATTCTCGCCAAAATCAGGACTCCACTCCCCACCACTACATTCGGTAAAATAAATATTTTTGTCCGGGAAGCGCTCATGCACTTCCGACATGGCAGATGGATCACCTGCATAACAGTGGAAAGCAGATCCATCGATATAAGCAGCAGCCTGCTCATCACCAAGCACCTTGTCGGTATATTCAACCGCCTGATCCCAGTTATGATCATACGCGATGATTCGCGTGTCCAGTCCCGCATCCTGTAGAGCCGGGCCGAGATAATCCTGAATGAACATCGCTTGTTCTTCAGCTCCCATACTCATACTCGGATATTTGTCCGAGGTGAACTCCGGTTCATTTTGCAACGTGATCCCGTAGATGGGAATGCCCTTTGTCTGATAAGCTTTGATATATTTCACAAAATATCTTGCGTACGCTTCGTACACCTGAGGATCGTTGTAATCCAGATACCAACCGTTAGTGGTCTTCTCCCCATACTTCATCCAGCCCGGGGCCGTCCACGGTGTGCCCAGTACGTTAAGATCCGGTTTCAAACCAGCTACACGCTCCAGCATATTCACGACTTCCTGATCCTTTTCGATTGAAAAGTGTTCCATATCATAATCCGTGCCGGACTCGATATCATCATAGGTATAACTCGAAGCCACACCTGTTTCATCTACCGAATAATCGGAGGCACCAATCGTATGACGCACCATATCCATGTTCAGCCCTTCTGTTGTAAACAGTTCCTTCAGCAGTTGCTCTTGTTGTTCCTCTGGCAGCTCGTTAATCAGATGTGCCGATGAACCCGTCATCGCTGCGCCAAAACCATCCATGGTCTGATACGTCTTGTCCGGGTCAATCTGTATGGTGAACGCCGACGAAGAAATGTCTGGCCCCTGCGTTGAAGAAACTGAAGAACTTGTGTCTGCATCATGGTGATCGGTAATTGGAATGGGCTTCTGTCGTGCAAGCAGATTTTGCTGATCTCCCGTGGTTAACCAGACTTCGGCCGTTCTCTGTTTGTCCACAACCGGTGGCGGAGCGGGTTGTTCACTTCGGTTGAAGATAAGCCAGATTCCTACACCGACAAAACAAACAGCAGCGATCAACAGGATCATCCATCGTTTGAGATATTCTCGCCAACCTATGTTTATCATGCTTCACTCTCCTTCCATTGTGGAAAAAGCCGCGGCCACTAGGCCACGACTCATTTTCCTAATCTATATGAAGTAGAAAAAACTGCATTTAACGAAATAACTTCACTGGGAGAACAACCTTCCAATCTCCCTTATTGCACTTTTATTTACCGGACTTGCTTCCGATATTCACACTGCCTGTTAGACGGATATCATCCGATGCACTGCCGACATACACCTGGACTTTACCCTTAGGCATTACCCATTCATGCGATGTTTCATCCCAGTAGGACAATGCGCTGCGATCCAGTTGAATGTTGACCCGCTGCTGCTTGCCTGCCTTCAGATCTATCTTCGCCCAACCAGCAAGCTGCTTCTCTGGCGTTTCAACTTTAGTTGGCAGATTGCCAACATAGACCTGTACAACTTCTGCACCGGCAACTTTACCGGTATTGCGCAGATTCAGGGATACTTCTACAGTTTCCTTACCGCCTTTACCTGTGTTTTTCACATGCAGATTACGATAATTAAAATCGGTATACGACAGTCCGTGTCCAAAAGCAAACGCCGGTGTCATGCCTTCTTTGTCATATCCTTTATACCCTACAAAAATACCCTCGGAATAGTTGCCCACCCCGTTCACACCCGGGAATTGTTCCGCAGTGGATACCGGGGTCTGGGAATCATCTGATGGGAACGTCACCGGCAACTTACCGGATGGATTCACATCACCAAACAGCACACGTGCCAACGCATTACCTTGTTCCTGACCTGCATACCAAGCCTGAACGATGGATGGCACTTCTTTTTGCCAGGAATCCATTTCAACAGCGCGACCACTCATTTGCACCACGATCGTTTTGGGGTTGGCTGCTGCTACCTTGCGGATCAGCTGCTCCTGGTTATTCGGCAACTCCAGGTCGGAACGGTCGACGTAACCTTCACTGTCATACGTACGAGTTACCACGACGGCAACATCGGATTTTTTCGCCAGCTCAACTGCTTTTTGCATTTTAATATCCACAGCGTCGTCTGGAGCTTCCCAGCCAAAACGAACCTGTGCACCCATATCATGATTAGTCTGTACCGGGAAATCCGTACGATACTCAATTCGAATATTGTGGGACTCACCTTCTTTGAATGTGATTTCTTTCTTCGTTGTACTCAATGTTTCACCTTGATTGTCTACGAGTAATTTATCATCCACATACAGTTTCGCAGAACCTAGACTGGTCAGGGACAGTTTATATTCACCCGTTTGAGGTGCTGTGATCGCCCCTGTCCAACGAGCAGACATTTTGGCATTGAATTTCGTAGGTGTCACTGGAAGCTTGGAAGACTGTGCGTTAAAACCTTCATAGTTGTAGAATCCAAGATTCATGTTGACCTGATGATCTGTACGGACCAAAGAAGGATTACCCTCCATATCTTTATTCGTCCAGTATTCAGCACGCAGACCGTATTCCGCACGATCTGTACCATAGTCTCTTTCACTTTCCTGAGCATCCGCTGGTGATAAAAGAGTAGAAGGTACGGCGGATGGTCCATTAAATGCATCTCCTGCGGAGATAGGATCGGTTCCGGCAGCATATTTTACATCCACACCGTTACCGGCACGGTTACGAATGCCTTGAAGTGGACTTACGGTATACGTCGGATTAACCAGACTGCTACCTCCACCAGCAGCCGATGCGTTATCTGCATCCGGACCGATGACAGCGATGGATTTCACGTTTTTCTTGGACAGCGGCAGCACATTATCGTTGTTTTGCAAAAGAACCATGCTCTCTTCTGCAATTTTACGTGCCTGTTTGCCGTCTTTCTTGGCATTGATTTGTGTATTCGTTACAGGGTTATCGAACAGTCCTTTATCGAACATTTGAAGCAAAATGCGTCTAACCTTCTCATCAACGGTTTGCTCGCTGACTTCGCCATTGTTCACGGCTTCCAGCAATTTGTCTCCCCATTTGCCGTAAGGCTCTCCCGGTGTCTCCAGATCCAGACCCGCATTGGCGGATTTGGCTGTGCTGAAGTTTGCACCGTAGTCACTCATGACAAAACCTTCGAAGCCAAACTGATCCCGAAGGACATTGGTCAGCATCTCCTTGTTCTCACAAGCATATGTACCGTTCACCTGGTTAAATGAACACATCGCTGAACCAAGATCCGCTTTTTCGACCATCGCCTGGAACGGACGTGCATAGACTTCCTGAATCGCACGTTCACTGGCTATTGCATTGGTCGTGAAACGTTCCGTCTCCTGGTTGTTCAGGATATAGTGCTTCGCAGTAGCGATTACCGGATTGCTTTGAATCCCGTTCACATATGCTGCACCCATGCCGGAAGCCAGTAGCGGATCTTCCCCGAGAGATTCGAAGTTCCGGGAACCCCATGGTGTACGTGCAATATCCAGCCCAGGGCCGAGCACTACATTATGTGTTGTATCATGTGCTTCCTTACCGATCAGATCGCCATATTTCTTGGCCAGATTGGTGTCCCAGGAAGCGGCAAGTGCGATGGGTGCAGGCAATGCCGTGGACTTTTTGTCCTGCACATCCGGGTTAGCCACACGTACTCCTGCGGGTCCATCTGCCATCTGTAATGCCGGAATGCCGAGGCGCTCCAATCCATCATTATAGAAACCATAATAGTTATTTACTTTACCGGTTACGAATCCAACTTTCTCCTCCAGCGTCATCTCCTTGAGCAGCAGCTCGGTGCGTTCTTCCGCTGATAGAGATTTGTTCATCCAAGGCCGATTGGCCCCAGATTCCGCCTCCGCGGCGAAGGCGTGCAGCGGCATAGCCGCAACCGCCACGATGATTAATAACATAAACCATCGTTTGAGGAAAATCAGATTGAGTCTTCTGTTCATGTTGTAAGTTCTCCTTCTCTCTTGATCATTTTTCTTGTGCACATATTGAATACATGTATACAAGGGAATGCGAACTGGCTTGATCCCAGTCTTTCAAGCATTCAGGTCGTCCTGCACATGGCTTCTGAAACTGCAGCCTGCAAGCAAGTCAGCAGATTTCGCTTCCTAACGATAGCCGACATGATCATGAATTACATCCCCTTAAATTTGGTAAATGACTGATTAGAACAAGCCTAGTTCTTTGGAATCACCATGTTAACAATTCAGATAACAAAACAAGAAAACGAATTATTTACATTTCCGTAACTACTTTCGAACAAATTCTTTACTTTTAAAAACAGTCGGTTCGACCCACTCCCGATCAACCAATTAATGCAATTAATTATCAGATTAAGGAATATATCGACACACCCTGGGTCCTAAGTCTATTTGTAAACGGAACCAATCCGGTCCATTGAAATATCCAAAAATATAAAAGTAGCTGAGGTCCCTTTTAACAGGTTCTTCAGCTGCCTTTATGTTGGAATTGCTCCATATTGTTCACTTTCCATCCATGATTCTTGTTCTACACTCGTTATATTGAGATTCGAAGTTACATTGAAATCGGAGTAACAAATAAAAAAACCGCCCCACGGGGCGGTTCAATCCTAGTTCATTCACTTCTAGTTCTGTAACTGCGCAAGAATCTGCGGGTCCTTGATCTTTTTATCCTCGGCGAGCAACATCACCTTGGACAGAATCTCAGCTGTTCTCGGATCTTCATCGAGGAATGGCAGGAAGATTCGACCCCGATGCTGACTGTGCACCGGTACGATATGAAGTGCACCTGTGGCTTGTTTGAACACATTACCACTCCCCAGATGAACAGCATACTCACCTAATTCACCATCAATTCGTGCGTAATTCCCGTCCAAACGTACATTGTCGATCTTCAGCAGACGCAACGATTCGTTCACAATGACGTGGCGCATCTCGATTGTTGTCAGGCTAGCTTCCGGATCTACGCCTCCCACATGTGCAACGCTGACCACCAGATCGATATCACGCATAACTTCGGAGAAGAACGTCATCGGCACATCTTGCAGCGCTACAGGTTTGTAGCTCTTGCGATCGTAGAACTGCACCGTCTCCAAGGTAGGTGCCTCGGTATCTGCTGGTGAGAACCAATCTGCCATAGCATAGAGATTCGCAATCAGATTATGCTCATAACTTACCTTCTGCAGACCTTCTTCATAACTGACAGTCCATTGGCGTCCTTTAAGCAGAGCTACTGCTTTTTTCGGTTGAATCTGATACCCGGCATATCGGCGAGACACCGTACCATTAGCCAATTCGTCCTCGTTAGGAAGATATAGCTCACGGAATACCTGCTTGAACGGCTGACGCTCCTGACGGGTGAACAGATCCCGCTGGAATTCACTCCAGCTTCCGCTCTGATACAGATGAAGCGGATGAGCAATCAACAGTTGATCCTGTTCCGATAGTGCCTGGATCGTACCCTCCGGCCCTGGAGCAACCAAATCACTGGACGATACATCGAATCTTCCAGTCTTGTCACCTGACTGGAAGACAAGTGTTCTTACCAGCGGTTGTATAACCGGATTTTGCATCAGACTGGCAATTTCCTCACGTGTAAATGACGTTCCAGCAATCATCGAACGTTCCAGCTCCTGCCGTGCCCGGCGATACTGATCCACCAGATCCGATTTCAGCTCTTTCAGTTCAGCGATATATCCATCTTTTTTGAACCGGGCAGGTACAGATTTGAGTGTCTTGCTTTTGCTAACGATAACCATCTCGGGTTGGCCTTCCTCATCAATGACCAATTGTGCCGTCGTGTCAGCATCCAATGCATGAGGTTCAAAGAAGGATTTCATCTCATCCAACTTACGTGCTTCCATGTCCCACATCAGCCGCGTAACATCGGCATAACCTGCATTACGAGCAAGATTGCCCAGTGCAATCTGCGATGCCACACCTTCACTGGCACGGCGTTGTGCACCGAATTGTTTGCTCTGCATCAGGAACTTTTGAATGAAGTCGTATCGCTCACGCAGATCCTGTTCGCGATTTACAGCGAATGGAATCAAACTGTAGGTTAACAAATGATCCTTGTTTCGCTTGTCTGACACGGACTCACGCATATCGTCCAATCGAAGCTTGCCCAGTGCAGCATCTGCGAACAATTGGGATCTGCGGTGGTTAGATCCCCCGGAAATGTACTTGGCACAATCGTATAACAGATTGAACCGTTCCTCCCCGACAGCAGCATAGGCTTCTTCAAACCAAGCGATATCAAACGCACCTTCATTAAAGTCCTGTGGTGAGATTGGAGAATAGTGGGCCACGATGGTTTCTTTCTCGGCAGTAAAGCGTTCATTAATATGGGCATGGAAGTACCAGGCTGCACTGCGTAGACCTTCCCATCCCAGATGTTTCGCTACAATCTCCATCCACTGCGGGGCGTACATGGCTGCTTCCAGCAATTTTTTCTCATTCACCGGATACTTATGGAGCAACTCCCCAAGACGCTTATCATCTTCTCCATCCCGTGGATGACAATTCTGAATTAAATAGCTAAACGTCTCTTTACGTGTTGTGTTGTCTCCATAACTATAGATATATCCACGGACAAATGTATCCTGATCCATCGCCGAGACCAGATGTACCCAGTGTTCCATGCCTTCAATTCGATCCAGTTTCATGGCAAGTGTGCTTACTTCTGTAGAGAGTTCTCCCCGGGTCAGCTCAATCTCCAGAATGCGATCGACCACCGCATCTCGCAATTGAACAAGCTTCGGATCACTCGCGATCATTTCTGTACGAGTGGATGTTAAGTCCCGAATAAACAACAGACGATTCTCACCGACCAGCACCTGTCGATATATCTCTTGATCATCAATCAGGTTCAACTGGTACGCACGCAGGAAATCTTCAAGTGACAGTAAAGACAGCGGTTGACTACTCTCTACAAGACTGGTGAACTGGTAAGCTGTCTGGAAGAAACGTTTGAAGCTGTTATCGTCATGGATTTTGCCACGAACTACATAATTCCAAGGTCCAGTCAGAATATGAAGCATGCCTGACTCTTTTTCGAGTCGATCAGCAGGCATACTTGCGATGATGGAGGCCCAGGTTTTCTCAGCTATTTCAAACGTGTCGATCGGATCGCTATCCTGAAATGCCGCCGATATCAGTGCCACTACCTGATCCTTATACGTTAACGAATCCAGCATCTGCTGCAGCTTTTCGATGTCATCCAGAGGATAGATCCGTTCGGCAAACGACTTGCGCCAGCCTTCCAATAACGGAATCTTCTGCAATTCGTCATAGTCATACTGCTCACGGAAATAGCTGTAATGGTCGCTCAAATTGCCATTGAACTCCCGGAGCTGTATAGCCATGTATAGCTGCATCAGTTCCACACTGCTGAACCCGGCATGTTGAATATAGTTCTCCCATACGTCATGAAGTGGGAACTGTTCCATCTGCTTCATTTCATTCCGCTCTCCATATGGAACCTTGGAGCGAAGACTCGCTCCGACTAACAATGTGTCTTTATAGCCAGCGTAGTATTCCACTTGATACTCATAATCCCTGTGTTCATGCACTAATTCACTAAGTCCCTCCAGAAATGGTCTGGTCTTATCCAGAGAGAGTGTAAAGATATCCTTCGGATTATGGCCCTTGAGATCACGCTTCTCATCCAGCAATGGCTCACGTCGCTTCGAATCAAATAAACCAAATCCATTAGAAACTGTGTAACGACTCCCCTGATCAGTCAGTTTATCCAGTAGTTTCTGTTCCTTGGCAGTGGGTGTCTCAATCAGCTGCGCCAATGGCTGCAATTGCTCCTGCTGATCTATCCGCTCTGGATCTGCCGCAATCTCGGTCAATAATTCTAGCGCACCCAAGCGCTGCAGTTCACTCTTGGCCTGCAAAAGTCGCTTCAGCGAGATCGCCAATTGGTCCACGGGTTGCAGTAACAATACATGAATGACCTTCTGACGAAGTGAGCCTGTTTTGAGCTTCATCAACGCCTCCATCTGTTTCATCTCATCAACCGTCAACGTGAGCAGCTTCGCTTTGGCGAGTGCACTCTCCCGATTACTGATGCTTTTATCAGACAAACTCTCAAACACAAACTGTCTTTGCACCTCATTATCGGGATGCTGAACAAACTGGGACAACAGTTCTCCGCGCAGTTCCGGGCTTAAACGGTCCTTGATTGCGATGACCTCCCCGATCCATTCCGGGTCCATATCATAAGCGGCCAAATATAACATTTTCTTGACTACATCATCCGTACCAATCCGGTAGTGAACATACTCAAGTACACCCGATGGTCCACCTGACCCTCCTTTTGGAATGGCAGCCAGCATCTGTTTGAACCGATCAAAGTCCTGACGCCGCAAGCCCTTATCTCCAAGAGCAGGCAATGGCCACACGTAGACGCTACGCTGATTCTCTCCATTCTCGAAACTCCAGTTGTACATATACATCGCATCATAGTTGGTCACAATCCAGTGCATCAACTCGGTATCCTGCGCCTCCAGATAACGACGTGCAATGTCCAAACGAAGCTCCCTGTTCTGGCTGTTAGCCAGTACATATTGAGCAACAATCTTCTGATATAACTGACCTTGATCCATAATCTCGATTATCTTGCTCTTCAATTCATTCTCTTCAATGACCGCTGTCGCCCAAAGACTGATAAAGAGTTTGTTGGCGTTAGCTTCCTGCTGCCAGGCCTCGCGTACTTCTGGTTGCACAAGCGCCTGATAGGCCTGTTCAATCAACTGTGCCGCAACACGTTGGTTGGCTGCTTCTATACCGATCCCCGTCCATACGGCAAGCGCTCTTACCACGGAACTGAAACGAATCAGGTTGTTGTCGATAATGATTTTTAATATGTAAATATAGGCTTCCAGTGTCCCTTCATCCATCCGCTCCACAATGCTTTGGCGCAGCCCTTCTTGCAACCTTGCTGCAACGAGCAGCTCACCCACCATCTGATAGGCATCCGCCTGATCGCTCATGAATATACCTTTGATCATTTCATGGGTTAACAGCGCCGTCTGATTGTCACCATAGATAATATCATGCAGCGCCTGCTTCATATCTCCGCCCTGATGATCCAGTTCATAAGCGATACAATCCGCCAGGACCCAACGGATCTCATGCAAATAATCCAGCTTGTACTCACGAAGTGACACATATTCTTCCAGCGAGAAATTTTTCATTTCCATACGGAACAATCCCATCAGTTTACGGATGACTTGTTCTACATGCTGCTCCGGATCGGATGTGCGGAAAGGGCGGCGTTCATAGTTGTTACTGTATGGGAAACGAGTCGCACGCTCTGCGATATAACGGAATCGTGCAACCAATGACTCGCTCGCCAGATGCTGGAGCACATCCAGTAGTGGCTCGAATAATGGTTTCTGCGTTTCTGCAGCCAACCTTCCAAGCAACTTATCAGTATTCAAAAACATCTTTTCGTCTCCACGTAAATACGTAGACCCGGCGATCTCCACAACATAGCCTGCCAGCTCAAGCTGTACCCCTGTTAACGACTTGGCTCTTTCCTGCAATCCATCCATATACACCTGTACTTGCTCTTCCTGATTCATCCTGTTCTCCTCCTTCATCGTTCTCTACCACAGACGTCCGGCTAGCATTGTAAAACGAATAAACACCACGTTATCTCCGTCTTTTACAACAAGTGACTCATCCAGTTCCTGCAATTCTTCATCGTTGAGAAACACTTTGTACAACCCATCCTCATATGCGGTTATAGCTGTCTCCATCGCAACTTCCAGATCAGGAACACCCTCATTGTATACTGCGCCAAACCCGACTTTCCCCACCGCTCCTTGCGCGTCAATATCATCCGGCATCAGGTAGGCGAACAATTCTGCCTGTTGTTTCTTGTCCTGAAGCGCTTTTACTTGTACAGCCACCATGTTCTCAATGAGCTGCCTTAACGTATGAGTTGTTTCCGGAAGTTCGGCAGCTTGCTTGGCAAGTACCGGCTTGCGCTTGCCCAGACTTTTTACCGTTATCCATACGTTCACCGCATTCCCTCCCTTGTCCTGCTCTATTTGAAGAAGCTTCCATAAGCCCCGATATCTATACCACGATGCGGAATAACCTAAACTCGAAATGATTATCTGTCTCTAAATAAAATATAAAATACGTACATATGTACCCCTAATGAACATCATAACTAAAATTCAATCCATATTCATGAGCCAATCCTCATGTTTACGTGGAACCACGGAACTAGGGCCTACTTGCGTACATATACGCAAAAAAAGCCGCACAGTGTCATATAAATATGGACTGTGCAGCTGCTAAGCTACCATTAGAACAGCTTATGATGCCTGAGAACCTTTATAAACTGAAACCTGTATGAATCATCTCGCCAGACGCAACGGTCGAATGGTTACAGCTGCTGTCTTGAACCCAGGCATCCGGCAGAACGGATCCAGCTCTGGTCTGGTGGCCCGATTCACATTCTGAATGCCGCCCCAATGCATCGGCACGAACAAGGTATCCTCCCGAATCGAATCTTTGATACGCGAACGAACCGTGAAGCTTCCGTACGTCGATTGAATCTCTACCCACTCTCCATCGTGAATACGATAACGGGCAGCGGTAGCCGGGTGAAGTTCAACAAAGTTCTCCAATTCACGAGCTGCCAGTGCCGGACTGCGATGTGTCTGCACCCCTGTAAGATAATGAGGCAGCACACGCCCATTGGTGAGAATTAAGGGGAACTCCGAAGATATATCATTCCAGCCCGGGCTGGATTCAAATGTGAATGCCGCTTTGCCGTCCGGGTGAGCGAATCGTTCACCGAACAGCAGTCCTTCTCCCTGATCCTCCAGGGCAGAACACGGCCAGTATACCCCTTTCTCGTTACGCAAACGCTCATAGGTAATGCCATAGTAATCAGCCACTCCGCCACGACTCGCCACCCGAAGCTCATTAAAGATATCCTCAGCAGTGTCATATTCAAAATAAAAAGCTTTACCCAATTGCGCGGCAATCCGGCATAATATCTCCCAATCATCGAGCGTTTCTCCCGGCGCAGGCCGCCCCTGTTCACGGAGCAGAACACGCCCCTCCAGATTGGTCAGTGTACCTTCATTCTCCATATAAGATGTAACCGGGAGAACCAGATCAGCCATGCGTGCTGTCTCGGACAGGAACATATCTGCCACGATCAGAAAGTCCAGCTTGCGCAGACCTTCTTCCACCAAACGCACATTGGGATTGGATACGACCGGGTTGGAGCCCATTACAAGCAACGCCCGAATCTCCTGATCATGAACCTTCTCCATCATCTCGTAGGCGGATACCCCTTTGCCTGGCAAACTTGCAGGGTCCACACCCCAGACGGATGCCACATAGGCACGATCTGCTTCATTTTCAATGGATCGATAGCCCGGCAGCTGGTCAGCCTTCTGCCCATGCTCCCGTCCGCCCTGCCCATTGCCTTGACCTGTGATGGCACCATATCCGCAGCCTTCTCTACCAATTTTGCCAGTCGCGAGCACCAGGTTCAGAAAGTGTCTCACTGCCATATGTCCATCCGTCTGCTGCTCCACACCACGTGCTGTCATGATCATGCCTGTCTCTGCCTCACCGTAAGCCATCGCCGCCTGACGAATCAGCGCCAGATCAACCCCGCACGCTTGTGCCGCCTTTTCGAGTTGCAGATCAGCCAACCCTTGTATCAATTGCTCGTACCCATGCGTTCGTTTGCCTATAAAATGAGGGTCCACCAATCCGGCATCCATAATCACCTTCAACATGGTATCCGCCAGCAGAGCATCCATGCCAGGCTTCACCTGCAAATGAAGGTCGGCAATGGCAGCGGTTGTCGTCTTGCGTGGATCAATAACGATAATGAACGCCCCGTTCTCCTTCGCCTGATTGAAGTATGGCAGAAGGGTAGGTTGGCATTCGGCAATATTGGTACCTGCGAGTACTATACAACCTGCCTTGGGAATATCGGACAGACGGAACGTCAATCCACGATCCATCCCAAACACTTTACTGCCAGCTGAAGCCGCAGCTGACATGCAGAACCGTCCATTATAGTCGATATACTTTGTCCGCAATGCAACCCGGGCAAATTTTCCGAGCAGGTAGGCTGTCTCATTTGTTAAAGATCCTCCTCCGTATACTCCGACCGTATCTGCTCCGTATGAATCTTTCAAGTCCTGAAATCGCTCTGCAATGGTCTGAATGGCCTCTTCCCAGGAACAGGGTTCAAGCTCGCCATTACGACGAATGAGTGGATGCATTAATCGTTGACCACTGAGCGCATGTTGATGCGCATTCATGCCCTTCACACACAACCTGCCCTGAGAGGCTTCATTCGGAACACCCTGAACCGTATACTCACCACGTCGCTGGCCTGCAACAGGTGCAGCCAGTTCTTCAACAGTCATCTTGCACTGCACACTGCAATAAGGACACTGGGTCTCCTTTACATACAGCTTAGAGGCTGTTGGTTCTGAACTCACGGATAATCCCATCTTTCCATCCCCGCCTTTCATCTATATATCAGCTTGAAGTGTAGCTGCCAGTTCCTTCTGCAACTGGTCATCCAGCAACGTTTCCCGAATCGACATGAATCCCAATCGTTCCGTCCATGCCCATAACGGCTCATCATACCAAGCGGTTTGGCGATACCATTGAAGGCAGGCTGATGCGAGTGTGGCCGCTTGCACCTCTGTTTCAGCCACCCCAATCAAGCCACCTTGTTTGACTGGATGCTCTGCATGACCGCCTGCGTAGATCTCCCACCCAGCTGGTGAAGCCAACAAGCCGATATCCTGCACCAGTGCGCTCACCAATGATCCCGGCCCTGGTGCGACTCCTACATTCACGGGCGACGGCATTGCTGCGCCGATCCAACTCGCACGAAGCTGTGCAGCCAGCCCCCTGGCATCTCTTGCATAGGATGAAAGGGGGATCTGATCATCCCAGCGTACCTGAATCTCTGAGTGACCTTCCAGCTCTCGAACAACCATCGTTCCACCGGATACCTGTAAGTAATAATGAATTACGGGGCGACACACCGTGCAACCAAGCTCCGAACCCCAACCCAGCTTCTGCAAGATCAAAGATATCTCTGGTAGCCCTGTCTCCAGAACATCGATGTCAGCCAGTATTTCCTTCAGTTCTGCATGCCCAAGCGCCGTACAACTGCACACAGGCATTGGAGCAGGTTTATCCGGTGTAGCTACCACGCCAGTACCCCCGTTATTTTTCAGGTTATGCGTATGTTTCAACAGAGCAGCCATCATCGGGCGACAGCCACCGCATGAACCTGACGCCTTGGTCTGCTCCTTCACCTGATCTGCTGTCTCGAGACCCTGTTCCTGAATAGCTTTCATAATGGCAGCCTTGGTCACATTGTTGCAGGCACATACGGTCTCCTGAGCCGGTAATGCCGCAGCAGCCATCTCAGCCGGGTCCCGAGCCCCTTCACGCGGAGCCAATTCCGCCACATCCGCACCTCGTTGCACAAGTCCAAGCAACGCCGTTCCTTCGGTTGTATTTCCAAATAAAATAGCTCCACGCACTTTGCCAGCCTGCATCAGTACTTTTTTATATGTGCCTTGAATGCCATCCAGATGTTGAATTGCGGTCTGCATGCCTTCACCACTGATCTCGCCGGCCGAGAAAACATCAACCCCCGATACCTTCAACTGTGAGTAGGGAATAGATCCTTTGTATTCAGGCGTTTCCTGTCCACAGAGTGTACGTGCGAGTACCTTCCCCTGTTCGTATAAGGGGGCCACCAGACCATAACTAATTCCCCGATGTTCAGCACATTCCCCAACTGCGTAAATACCCGGTACACTGGTGCGCATATAGTCATCTACCATAATTGCCCGATTGGTGGCGATTCCACTTCGTCTGGCCAGGTCCACATTTGGCCGAATTCCTACAGCCACAATGACAACCTGTGCTTCAAGCTTGGAACCATCTGTGAACTGAAGGCCCTGAGCCTGTGATCGTCCGGTAATTTTCTGCGTATTTTTAGCCAAAAGAAAGGACATACCCTGCCCTTCAAGTTCCTGTTGAAGCATCGCGGCAGCCTTCTGATCCAACTGCCGGTTCATAATGTAATGTGCGTTATGGACCACCACAGCTTCCATGCCCAGATGCAGCAACCCGCGTGCAGCCTCCAACCCAAGCAATCCACCACCAATGACGGCGGCCTTGCGATATGTTTTGGAATAATCAGACATGCGCGCACAATCGTCAATCGTTCGGAAGGACATGACCCGCTCTTTATCAATTCCCGGAATCGGTGGGATAAAAGGTGAAGACCCTGTCGCCAGAATCAGGACATCATAGGTTTCTTTTAGTCCGGATTCCGTCTCTATATATTTTCCACGGGTATCAATACGGTGTACCGTTTCACCTGTACATAGCCGTATATGATGCTCGGCGTACCAAGTCCAATCATTGATAATGATATCCTGTAACGAATGCTCACCCTGCAACACTTTTGATAACATGATCCGATTGTAGTTGGGACGGGGTTCATTGCCGTAGATTACAATCTCATACGTATCAGGCTCCAGTGCGATAATCTCTTCGACACACTTCACTCCAGCCATGCCATTCCCGATAATCACCAGTTTGCTTCTGCTCATGGGCTGCCCCCCTATCTCTCTCACCTGAAAATAAACAGAAAAATCCCTTCTCCATGATTCGGAAAAGGGCACCGTTGCCTCCGGAATCCACACGCCTTTGTGTGGATTCATATTAGATTCAGATTAAGGGAATCTCAATATAATGTCAACTAAATTAACATTAAAATTGCGACTAACGCTTAAAAAATGAATTATTTAAAATTCCATGTAATTTTTATTGACATATACATTTTCGCTTGATTATAATTTGAATCAAAATCACAGTGCTGTGATCAACTCAGATGCGGGAACACAATGACGTGTACCGCCTGTCGGCAACGGGGCCGCAAATCGTTCAGATCTGGACGAATTGCGGCCTTTTTCTGCCTCAACACGCACATAGACAAATCACGAAGATCTCAATTGGATGAGGAGCGATGATGGATGATGGAGAGCAAAAGTTTTTGGAAAAGCGGGCATAAGCCCACCCTCTTCGGGGCGTTTATGTATTTTGACATCAGTTTTATGATATGGGGGATGCTTGGTCCACTCGCAGTTGTCATTGCATTGGACTATCCGATGACTCCACTGGAAAAGGCCAATCTGGTCGCATTGCCTATTCTCGGCGGTTCCATCCTGCGCCTTGTGCTTGGCTTCATGTCTGATTATATTGGTCCGAAACTGACCGCACAGATCGGGATGCTCGTCACCTTAGTTCCTTTGTTACTCGGCTGGTTATGGGTCGACTCTTTAAGCCAACTGTACGTGGTGGCACTCTTGCTTGGTGTTGCAGGCGCCTCCTTTGCTGCTGCGCTACCTCTGGCAGGCCAATGGTATGGCAAGGAGCATCAGGGTCTGGCCATGGGTATTGCCGGGGCGGGTAACAGCGGAACCGTACTCGCGACGTTGTTTGCCAATCGCTTGGCTACGCATTTTGGCAGCTGGGAAGTTGTGTTCGGACTTGCTATTATACCGATCGTTATTGTATTCATCCTCTTTTCTATCTTTGCCAAGAATAGCCCTAACCGGCCTGAACCCAAGAAATTGTCCCAATATGGAAGTCTGCTTAAACAAAAAGATGCTTGGGTATTCTGTGCCTTCTATTGTGTGACCTTTGGTGGCTTCGTTGGATTATGTAACTATCTCACCATCTTCTTCAACACCCAGTATGGGCTCTCTCCAGTTCGTGCCGCTGACATTACCACCTTCTGTGTAATCGCAGGCAGTTTCTTCCGGCCTGTAGGGGGTTATCTGGCGGACAAAATTGGCGGAACCCGCATGCTGACTTTCCTGTACACTGGAGCCTGCATCATGTTGATCGGAGTATCCTTCATGCCACCGCTTCCTGTGGTAGTAGTCATGCTGTTCCTCGGTATGATGTGTCTGGGAGCCGGAAATGGCTCTGTGTTCCAACTGGTTCCCCAACGTTTCGGCAATGAGATTGGCCTGATGACAGGTATTGTGGGTGCCGCTGGCGGATTGGGCGGGTATGCACTGCCGCTGATTCTCGGTCAACTGTATAGCAGCTATCAATCCTATACACCAGGTTTTGTCATTCTTAGCCTGATTGCAGCAGCTTCCCTGTTCCTGGTTCTCTTCATGCAATCCCGCTGGCGTGTGAGCTGGTTGAGCCGAGGTAACAAAGGCATGGCGGAATCGACATCCCTTTCTTCCTGAGCAACCACTCGGCCGTTAACCAATGGTACGGTGTATGTGGATGATCCCGAAGTCAAAGTAAGCAAAGAACAGCGCAGCCCGATGGGGCTACGCTGTTTTTTCTGCTTAAAGCTGCTTTTTTGCTTAAGATGAATACTTTTGAAGAACAATAACCGCATTATGACCGCCAAAACCAAAGGAATTAGACATCCCAATCCGCAACTCTGCTTTTCTTGCCTCGTTTGGTACATAATCCAGATCACATTCAGGGTCCCTCTGCTCCTGATTGATGGTTGGAGGAATGATGCCATGCCGCAGACTTTGAATAAGTGAGATCGCCTCTGCTCCACCTGCTGCACCAAGCATATGTCCCGTCATGGACTTATTCGCTGTGACCGGAATATCATAGGCACCTGTCCCGAAAAGTTGCTTAATCGCTCTTGTCTCAGACAGATCACCTGCTTCCGTACTGGTGGCATGAGCGTTAATCACATCAATGTCCTCAGGTCCAATCTGAGCTTCTTTCAGTGATGCTTTCATCGCCAGATATGCACCCCGCCCTTCCGGGTGGGTAGCTACCATATGATACGCATCTGAACTGGCACCATATCCAATCACTTCGGCAAGAATATTCGCCCCTCTTCCCAGTGCATGAGACAGTGATTCCACGACCAGAATTCCGGCGCCCTCCGCCATGACAAAACCGTCTCTCCCTGCATCAAATGGACGGCTGGCTGCTTGGAACGCTTCATTTCGTGTAGACAACGCTGTCGCATTACCGAAGCTTGCCAGTGACACTTCGGTTACAGCCGCTTCTGTCCCTCCAGCAATAATGACATCGGCTCCGCCATGACGAATTAACCGGAAAGCTTCTCCAATGGCTGTATTTCCAATGGAACAAGCTGTTACTGGCGATAATGTCGGTCCCCAGCAACCAAACCTCATACTGACCATAGCTGCCGCCATATTGGAGATCATCATCGGTACCAGTGTTGGGCTGACTCGCGCAGGTCCCCGATCTGACAGGACCTTGCCTTGTTCCATCAATGTCTGGATGCCGCCTATGCCTGAACCAATATATACACCTACCCGTTCACGGTCCATTTCATCCATCACAAGACCCGATTGTGATACAGCCTGATCCGCAGCAGCAACAGCAAATTGAACGAATCGATCCATACGTCTTGCTTCCTTGCGTCCAAAACGCTCTTCACCATCAAAATCACGGACCACTCCTGCCATTCTGGTTTTGTACGAAGCTGTATCAAAATGTTCTATAGGTGATACACCTGATCTACCCTCAATTAATCCATTCCAGAATGTATCTACATCATTTCCCAAAGGAGAGATAACTCCCATTCCTGTAATCACGACTCGTTCCATGTCCATCCTCCTTCAGCGCTGTTGTCTACCTTACTCTTACGCTCTGCCACTAATAGTGCACTTTTGAATATCCTATTACAAGTTGTCAATTATAATAGTATAATGACTACCATGATAACGATGATTGAAGGTGATGGATTGAACTACGATGTCAGGTTGCAGGCATTGTCCACTTTTCTGAAAACACAGCGTTCCAAAATTTCTCCCGAATCGGTCGGTTTACCCACTGGAAGTCGGAGAAGAACGCCTGGGCTGAGGAGAGAAGAGGTTTCCCAACTGGCAGGAGTGAGTACAACATGGTATACCTGGCTTGAACAAGGTCGGGATATTCAGGTATCCCATTCCGTGTTGGATAACATTGCTTCGGCACTGAGGCTTACTGCCGATGAACGAAAGTATCTGTTTTCGCTCGCCATGGAGCATCATACGGAGCTGCCCACACTGGAAGAAGAACCGGTTCAACTTCACCCTTCCTTACAGAAAATTTTGCAAGAACTTCATCACTGCCCTACCGTGATCTCGGATCGGCGTTGTTACATTGTCGGCTGGAATGATGCAGCCCGGCATGTTTTTATCGATTTTGAACAGATTGCCCCCGAACAGCGGAATATGATCAGTCTGTTATTTGATCGAAAGGAGTTTCGCAGGCTCGCGGTAAACTGGGAGGATTTTGTTAGCGGATTTCTGGCGATTTTTCGTGCTTACTATGGCCAGTATGTTGATGATGAATGGTATAATTTATTTTTGGATGACATGATGAACAGACATCCCGATTTTCATACCCTTTGGAAACAAAGCAGCGTCAGCAGTGCCCCGGACGTATTAATCGAGTTCAGGCATTCCAAAGCAGGCAAAATGTTGTTTGATCTGACTTCGTTGCAGGTTCAGGGTAGTTCCGATCTGCGATGCAGTGTCTACACCCCTGCGCCAGAGAGCGCTACCGAGCGCAAACTGATGCGCCTGATCGAGCGTGAAACCGATTCACATCTTGGCAAACATTAAATCGGAGTCTCTCACCTTCTTGGAGTCATGTTAGAGTCTTGACATCCTCATGTTGCATGTTTTAAATATCAGGTATATTAAGTAATCCATGGATCTTAGTCCTTCTACAAGAAGGGGGTTCAGAAAGGAATATCATGACGAAAGTGCTTATCATAGAGGACGACAACATGTTAGGCGATACATTATCCTTGTATTTGCAAGGTGAAGGGTATGATGTTATCCGTGTCGATAACGCAAGAGATGGTCTTCTACAGCTTCAAGCGCGGCCTGATATCCTGCTTCTTGACTTGATGCTCCCTGATTCGGGTAATAAGAATCCTAGTTCTCTCATGCGCCAACATACGGCAATCCCCATCATTGTCATCTCTTCCTTAACCGAGGTTTCTGAGCGGATTCGATCATTAACAGACGGGGCTGATGACTATGTATGTAAGCCTTTCAGTATGCAGGAGCTGAAGGCACGTATTGAGGCCGTATTGCGTCGTTACTCTATATTGAACAGCTCTGTTGTCACTGAACAGGAATCCGGAATATCTCTCGATCTGGCCCGAAGAACTGTTCTGTTAAATAACCAGCGCGTGGAGATGACGTTCTCCGAATTTGAGATCATGAAGCTGTTTATTCTCAATCCTGGCAAAGTCTACAGTCGGTATGCCCTAATTGAAGCCATTCGTGGTATTGATGCCTACATTAATGATCGCACCATCGATGTGCACATTACCAAACTTCGCAAAAAAATTGAGGTCAATCCAAAAAACCCCCAATACATTCAAACCATTTGGGGGGTCGGATATAAGTTCACACCTTAAAACAACACAGCTTCATTCCGATCACCATGGAAGAGACTCGGTAATTTTATCAATTTCCTGTTGTACCTTCTCCAATACTGAACGCTGTTCCTCTTCTTTGAACAACGGACGGAACAAGAGCGATTCCAATTGGAGAACTGCACACATCAGGTCCACTGCATGCAGATTCGCAGCTACGCCTCGAAGAGAATGAACACTACGAATGACATCAGCAATCTGCTGTTGCTGAAGCTGAATCGCCAGTTTTTTTTGAAACGAGCCATACTCCATTCTGAATTTCGTGAGCGCATATTGCAGAATATGTGGCTTGCCGTCCATCTGTCTAATCGCCTTATCTGCATCAATTCCATTGATTTCTCTTATGCCTTTTAGATCAATCCATATCTCCAAAATGTCTGCGAGCTGCTGTTCATGTATGGGCTTAGTCAGTATGGCATTCATGCCTGCTTCAAGATATAATTCATGGTCGCTTTTTAAACTATTCGCTGTAAGCGCAATAATAGGTGTACGATCATATTTCCTCATCTTGCGAATGTGTCGCGCTGCATCAATTCCGTTCATATCTGGCATATAGAGATCCATCAGAATCAGTTCCCATGTTTGTTCGTCCAATTTCTTCAAAACCTCTGTGCCACTGTCTGCCAGTGTCACCTTGAATCCGGTATGTTCCAGCATGGCCCGAATGACCAGTTGATTGATTTCATGATCTTCAGCGATCAGAATGTGCCCTTTGGATTTAAGCAAGTAGGATTCATCGCCTTCTATCATCCGCTTTTTCTCCAATGGCCCTTCACCCTGAAGTGCAAGTAATACTTCGAACAATCCCAGACGTGTAATCGGTTTGATCATCATGAGATCCGGGCGAAAGGATCTCTCCTCACTCCACAGGGCATTTTCACTAAAAGCATGGGTATAACCCACCATTTGAAATTTGGTTTGATTCATTCGCTTCATGAAACTGTCCCATGACGATCCGTTGACGGTCTCCTCTGCATCCATATCCAACATGATCAACATCGAACTTGCCCCATCTACATGATGGACATACCAATCACTTTCCATCATATGGTTCAAGGAAGTATACAGCGTCGGATTCATCCCGAATGAATAGAGCAGCTGCTTCAGATTTGCGCCCATCCGTTCATCATCTTCAATGATAACCACATCATTCGCACCATATAGGAGAGGGTGTGTCTGCAGGGAGAAACTCTCTTCTTCTTCTGAATCTGCAAGTTCAAATATCAAGTCGAATGAAAACAGACTGTACTCTCCCAGCACACTATCCACCCGCAAGCTTCCTCCCAAAGAGGTGACCAGAAGATAACAGATGACCAGCCCAAGACCAGAGCCACCATATGTTCGATACGTCGAGGGTTCCGCTTGAGTAAACGGGACAAAGAGCCGTTCCAATTGTTCGGGTGACATTCCGATTCCCGTGTCCTGTACCTCAAAACGGACATGAACTCGCTCCGCCTCCAATGAAAGAACCTCTACCTGCAACGTTACATATCCATGCTCCGTAAATTTAATCGCGTTACTGAGCAGATTCAATAACACCTGTTCAAGTCGGAACGGATCACCAATCACCGTTAATGGCAGATCGGGATCGGTTGTAAAGATCACTTCGATATCTTTGTGCCCGATGGCCACACCGATCTGATCTGCCACACGTTTGATCACATCCTCTGGTGAAAAAGAGACCTTCTCCAACATCAGCTTGCCTGCCTCAATTTTCGAAAAATCAAGAATATCATTTACGAGGGTAAGCAAGGTTTGGGAGGACGCATTGATTTTACTCAAATAATCCTTTTGTTGTGGAGATAGATCTGTTCGTTGAAGCAACAACGAAAAGTTGATAATACCGCTCAGTGGGGTACGAATCTCGTGGCTCATGAATGCGAGAAACTCACTCTTCGCCTGGCTTGCTTTGTCAGCCTTAACACGTCTATAGTGATCCGAAATGTCTTGAATGACTGCCTTGATTTTCTCACTCGAGTTTAATACTTTAACAGGGGATAGGTGAACCCGAACATGCTGCTCACGACCTTCTCCAACAATGAAACTCAGTTCCGTATCCAGTGCTATATTGTGATGTAAGGCTTTTTGGAAAACGAACAACCAGTTCTCCAGCTGCTCAATGAACAACAATTCTTCAAGCTGACGCCCAATCACATCCTGCCTGCCGAGACCGAGAACATCGAGAAATTTCTGATTCACTGAAACAATACATCTGTTGTTATCCAAACCGACAAACCAGTCTGCCGACACTCGCTCAAGTGTTCGATATCGCTCTTCACTTTCTTGAATCCTTCGTTTAACCGCTCTGTGTTCCGTAATATCAAGTCCATATCCCACGACATATTTCACCACACCCTCTTCTCGCAGAGGGCGAACGTTCACCAGCGAATAGTAACCTCCATGCTCAATCTCGTAAAAAAAAGATTCCCCTTCCCATGCCCGGTTAAACTGCTTTCGCAGAAATTCTACCTTTTCCTGAGGTAAAATATCCAATGTGCCCAGTTTGTAATCTTGCTTCAGACTACTCATATCCAAGCCCAGTCGGGAGAGCATCTCTCCCTCAAGCACAAGATACTCGAATTTTCCGTTCTGTTTTCGGATTTTAAAAGTAAAACCCGGCTGCATACGAAGCATCTCCAGCATTTCCTGATCCCTCTGAATGACCAATCTCCTATATCGATGATTTTGGTTCAGATAATACAGGAATAATATGACGGACAGCAGGCAGATACATTGAAAAAAGAGAATCTGCCCCATCATTAGCAGAGAAGGGGAATTTGTCTTTAGTGCAGAAAACTCATACACAGTAATCAACAGCAACGCTCCGGACAACCACTTCTGTATAAATCCCCTGATATACTTAAAGATCAGACATATGGCTACGACAAATAACAACTCTGTCAACGCATACTGCCAGTTCTCCAACAAGGGATTACGCCCCATATTAATCCGAAACATCCACATGAATGCAAAAGTAACGAAAGCAGAGCCACTCCCACCAAAATAAGCAGCAAGCAGATACACAATGGCCCGGAAATTCAACAATGTACCATCCTCAAGCACAATAGAGAAATAATAGAGCGCCGTGCCCAACATGCTCAGCGTAATACCAATAATGATTCGAGTCGTGATGGATGTTGAACGGGTAGCATTTGTATGGTTCAAATAGTGATGAATTAGGAAAACAAAGATCAAAATTAGCGTGAAATTTAATACAAGATCGCGTAGCAAATGGTCACCGTCCACATTACGACTTCAGGATTTCATGCATTCAATGAATGTTGTCAGATTCATGGTCGCAGTTCCTCAGTACACAAATCATAGTATGCCGTGCTCCCTTATTCAATTGACGATATTGACCATTTTTTCGAAAATAATTACTGCTTTCAGCTAACATCCCCTTATCACCAAACAACGTTTTTTTTCATGAAAATTCATCATTAAATATGCTGATATAAAAAAGAGAATCATCCAAATGAACCGATGTAATCGTAACTTGGGCTTCCCACACTTCCTGATCAGCCTTCATCAGTTTGGCAACGCCGGACCAGGTCTGATTGCCTCTCCAGTGGGTATCCATTAGCAATCGGGCAGGCTGACCTATAGTGCTCTCCCGTGAGAATCCTGTTTTGGTTACATAAACGGAATTCACATCCAGAATCACACCCTCCTCATCTGTAATCATGACCGCATCCGTTAGCAGTAAGAAGGCTTTGAGTTCCAGTTGCATGGTTGTCCACTCCCTCTAATGAAACATGATGTGATGCTGTCCCTGTGTGATATCTCTCTTCTACGATCCCGTTAATACTTAAACTGTCTAATCAGGCGCTGCAGTTCTTCAGCCAGGGTAGACAAGCCACGAGCCGAGGAAGAAATCTGCTCCATCGCTGCCAGTTGCTCCTCTGAGGAAGCGGCCACTTCTTCGGAAGTTGCGGCGTTGCCTGACGCAATACCTGCCAACTCATTGGATACAGCAGATACTTCCTGCACACCTGCTGTGATCTCTTGCGACGTGGCAGCAATCTCTTCAATCTGAGGTGTCGTTTCCCGCATGCTATCCAGAATACGTTCAAACTTCCGAATCGCTTCTGTAGAGATGTCCATGCCCTCTCCAACCTCTGAAGTCACCTTCTCCATCATGCGAACGGAAGCAGCCATATCTTCCTGTACCGCCGTAGTCAGCACGGTGATTTCATTGACGGACTGCCCGGATTGCTCTGCCAACTTGCGAACCTCTGCTGCTACAACGGCGAATCCATTGCCATGTGTACCTGCACGAGCAGCTTCAATGGATGCGTTCAGCGCGAGCAAGTTTGTCTGTTTGGCTATATTTCCGATTAACTCCGTGATCGCTGAAATTTGGTGTGATCGTTCATATAACGCCTGAATCAATTGGTTTGTCTGTTCTACCGTCTCTTGAATCGATTGCATCTGACTCACCGTCTGTTTGACGGTTTTGCCGCCTTCTTCTGCTTGTACGGTTGTATGTTTCGCCAAATCAGCGACATGTATGGAACGTTCGGCGATTCTTGTAATACCAATCGTAATTTCATTCATGGCCTGATGGTTATGTTCAATACCTTCGGTCTGTTTCTCCGCACCACTCGCAATTTCCTGAATGGCTCGCGCTACCTGCTCACTGGCTACACTGGTTGACTCCGCACTCTGAGTCATTTCATCCGATGAGATGACTACCTGACTGGCGCTGTTCTCCACATTTTGAATCAACACACGCAGATTGCTCTGCATTTTGCCAAAAGCCTCACTCAGTTCACCTATTTCATCATTACTTGTGCTTGTAATGGTCTGGGTTAGATCTCCTTCGCTCACCTGAATCGCCTGATCCTTCAATTGACGAATCGGTTTAACAATCGATCGCATCACGAGCCAGATGATCAAAATTCCGATGACAAGACAGGAAACGATGACCATAATCGTTCGATTCAGAATAGGCGCAGCGGCATCCTCTACTTCAGAAGAAAACATGGTGCCTGCGACCTTCCATCCCGTGGATGCATTCGTGGCGTAATACATGACCTTATCAACCTGATCAAAGGTATAGTTGAAGTTACCGGATTCATTCGTATACACTTGTGTCCAAAAATCTTCTGTTGCATCTGTTCCAGGTTCCATCGTCGGATGATAGATATACTTTTCGCTGGCATCCAGCAGAATCAGATGTCCCTTTTCTCCTACTTTAATTCCGCTAACCAATTGACTAATGTCCGACAGATTAAGATCCAATTGGACCACACCAGATTGGTCTGCCAGTGCCTTCGCAATCGTAATGGTAATCTCTTTTGTCTCGGCAGAAACATAAGGGTCTGTAACAATGACCTGCTGTGGAGTACTCATCGCTTCTGTGTACCATGGTCTTGTTCGCGGATCGTAATCTTCAGGCATCTCCGCATCAGAGGACATCAGATACACACCTGCCTCTGTGCCTACACCTATGGTGATGATATCTTTGTTCTGTGCGGCATACCCCTTCAATTCGTTCACAACCCGAACCTCGGCATCTTCTTGTCGTAATTGCTCTGCAAGTGTATTCGCATAATATTCGATGTGATTCCGCTTGGCATTGACTGAAAGATCTATCGTTGCACTGGCAAGGTTCACATTTTCCATCGCACTATGTAAAATTTGCTTCTCCACTTCATCTTTTGCACTGTTATACGATAAAACTCCAATACTGAACGAAGGAATGGCCAGGAAAGCAATAAAGGACACCACCAGCTTGGTCTTAAAGTTCTTATGCATCTTGTTGAACCAGGTCGATTTGCTATTTTTTCGGGACAAATTTCTCTACCTCTTCCAGATTAATTTTAGTTTTACTTGATCTACTTATAAGTTGAACTAGTGATTATTTACACTTGCCACTCCGATGACAGAACAACCTTCCAATCGCTGAATGATTCATACAACTTATATAACTCTTGTATAGCTCTCATAGATTGTAAACCATCTTTTCAAAAAACTAGGTCTCACTTCTTGTGAAAAACACTCTTTACACTACAAAACTCGAACAAATCTCTTAATTTATAATCCAAAAGAACTATTTTCAAACAAATTATACGAAAAAACTATTAAATAAAGTGTTCCGGGGATATGACCAAATTGTTAACTTTCTAAATACTTGTTAATAAGCACGCGGACGACAAAAAAAGATCCAAGCGTTATCGCTCAGATCTAAAGGTTATTTACATTGGACCAACGTATTCTCTATTTAAATGCCGGGATCGCGATATCTGCATATTTCTCTTCGAAGAAGGCTTTGACCTCTGGACCCGCCATGCGTTTAGCCAGCTTCTGGATCGCTTCGGAGTCCTTATTATCCTCACGAGCAACCATGGTGATTGCAAAATGGGAATCATCCTTCTCGGTTAACAATGCATCCTTTTTCGGTGTAAGACCGAGCGGACTGGCATATGCCGGAGTCATGGCTACCAGATCAGCATCATCCATCATGCGAGCCAGCATCAACAAGTCCACTTCCTCAAACTTGAAGTTCTTTGTATTCTCGGTGATGTCTGCCTGTGTGGCGTTAAAACCTACACCCTCTTTCAGCTTAATCAATCCGTTCTGCTCCAGCATCACAAGAGAGCGACCAATGTTGGAAGGATCGTTTGCAATTGCAATCGTTGCACCTTCTGGCAATTCCTCAATCGTTTTGTACTTTTTGGAGTAGCCGCCATAAATGGCATTATAGATAGGCTGTACAGCCACCAGATTGGCATTGTTCGCTTCATTATACTGGGTCATGTAAGGCACGTGTTGGAAGAAATTTGCATCCACTTCCTTGTTCGCCAGTGCCGTATTCGGCTGTACGTTATCTGATAACACAACAACTTCCAGGTTAACGCCATCTTCCTTCAATAGCGGTTTAACAATATCGAGCACATCTGTCATCGGTGGAATCAACGTGGCTACCTTCAGCGTAACTTCTTGTGCAGCTTGTGTATCTTCTTTTGTTCCTTCAGCCGCAGGTGTTTCTTCTTTTTTGCCACAAGCAGCTACAACCAGCATTACTGCAAGCAACATAAGCATCATTTTCATTTTCATTTCATGTCTACCCCTCATCGTATAATCTGTATTGGTTATTCGTAATAATGCACGGTCCAACCGTTCAGGATCTGCGATCCAGCCAGTGGGACAGTCTGCTGCCTGTGAATTGGATCATCTGTACCAGGATAATCATAATGATGATCGTAAATACCATAATCTCCGTTTCGAAGCGCTGATAACCGTAGCGAATGGCAAAATCGCCAACCCCGCCGCCACCTACAATGCCCATCACCGTCGAGTAGGAGATGAAGCTAATCGTAGCTGTCGTGAGTCCCAGTACAAGACCAGATCGTGCCTCCACGTACAAGAATTTCACCACAAGTTGCATCGTCGATGCCCCCATGGAAGCAGCCGCTTCAACCACTCCCCTCGGTACATCCAACAACGCTTGTTCCACCAGTCTGGCGTAGTAGGCAATTGCAATGACCGAGAGTGGCACGGTTGCCGCCAGCGTACCTATGGACGTTCCCACAACAATCCGTGTGAATGGAATCATGAATACAACCAGCAGTAAGAACGGAAACGAACGAACGATGTTAACGACACTGCCAAGTACAAAGGACAGCGTTTGATTCTGATACCGTTGTCCTCTCCGGAATAAGTACAGCAGTGTACCCAGAGGTAACCCGATCAGAACAGCTGCCGCAATGGAGATACCCACCATGACAAAAGTCTCTCCGATCGCCTGCCATATCTCATGCTGATATTTCAGCACAGACTCAGGTAACCTCATGACTTGTCCTCCTGTTCTGCCTGACGGAACAGAGACGAACCTGTCATCCCGTATTCGTCACCCGCAAGCAAGGAGGTCAGCAGATCAGGCTGCGGAGCAGGGATACTGCTCACTTCCGCTTTAGACAACGTACGAACGAGTCGCCCATCCTTCATGACGGATATCCTGTGACATAGTCTGCGAGCCACTTCCATCTCATGCGTTACTACAACAATGGTCACGCCCAGCGTTTCATTGATATGACGCAGCACATCCAGGATACCGTTCGTGGTCTGTGGATCAAGCGAAGAGGTCGGTTCATCACAGAGCAGCACATCCGGACGACTGGCCAGCGCTCGTGCAATCGCCACACGCTGCTTCTGTCCTCCGCTAAGCTGAGCAGGATATTGACCCGCCTTGTCTTCCAGTCCAACAAACCGCAGCACCTCAAGTCCACGTTCAACTCGCTGCGCACGGGGCATACCCGCAAGCTCCAATGGCATGCAGACATTGCCACTCACCGTTCGGTTACTGACAAGATTGAAGTGTTGAAAGATCATGCCAATGGATCTTCGTGCCTGACGCAGACTCTGTTCATTCATCTGGGTCAAGTGCTGCCCATTCACAACAACTTCACCATCATCCGGCTTTTCCAATCCGTTGAGCATCCGCAGAAGTGTGGATTTGCCTGCACCACTTGATCCGATGATGCCATGTATTTCTCCTTGTCCCACTTCGAGGGACACCGAGCTTAATGCTTCGAATCCCTGATCTGCACGGGAACCGCGCTCGTTATAACGTTTGCTTACACCATATAATGAGATCATGGAGAGTCCTCCCGTGAATGATCATGCATGGTTCTTCAAGAACACATGAAGAAAGCCCGCACAGCCGATAACCGGAGCGCGAGCAAGCCTGTTCATTTATAATAAATCAACATCCCTTACGAGACAAGCTTTTAAGGTGAGATTGCCTCCTGCAGGCGGCTGGCTTCATATACACGAAAACGTCCGTTCGACGAACCCACATACACTTCATTACCGATCCGGTTAATCATTCCGTTCTTCGCATCCCGGTCCCGGTGCTCCGGGTTTCCCATCACAACGTCATGTATACGACCTAACAGTGCTCCATTCTTTTTATTCATCACGAGAAGATTTTCGTCCATGGGCAACAGCAACTGATCATCAATGACCAGATAACTTCCCTGATTCGTCGGATGCCTTAGTGTTGCAATCGTATCTTTGGCATTCCAACGCGTCTCCCCCGTTTTATAATCCAAAGCCGCTGGATAACCGTTCTTAATCACATACAACTGATCCTCTTCCACCAGTCCTCGTTCAATCTTGCCCTTGATCGTCCAGCGTGTTTTGCCTGTCTTGGCATCATACAGGGTAGTTGTAAAATCTGCATATTCTCCGTAATGATCGCCGTTTTTATTCTCACGGATCAACAACATGCCATCATTCAGCTCCTCAAATCTCTGTCCTACCCGAGCAGGGAATTGGGCAAGCTTTTTCCCCGTGTTCAGATCAAGCAGAAGCCACTGATTATCTAGTGATAGCCATCTTTCAGCATTCGTGGTTGCAAAGGGATCAAGACGTTCAATTCCACCAGTATATGGATCATTCCAAAATTGTTCTATAGTGGATCGTTTGCCCTTTAAGCTCCATACGGTTCGCCCTGATTGCGGATCGACTGCAACCAGCTTATTCTTTTCCCAATACAACACATAGGGGTCATCTGCACTCTTATTCAATAATTCATAACCCGTAGCCAGTTTTCGCGTCCACAATGTTTTTCCGTTTGAACTGTCCAGAACCGTTAACCAACTGTTGCTTGAGCTCTCAACAACCGGCTTATCCACAACCACAACGTTCTTCGCAGCGGTGATGCCATTTAGTCTAAAATTTTGCTTAGGAGTGTACGTCCACATGACCTTTCCGTTCTTCAAGTTCAGATGACGAATAAGATCCACGTATTTTTTCTTATCAGGGTCATAATCGGTGTAGATTGTAACGTATTTGCGCTCTGCATCCACCTCTGCCTGCTGTCTTCCAAAGCCCCCATTAATCCCCCATAATTTCTGGCCCGAATGTCGGTCAAGAGCATATATGGAACCTTCGTAGTAATCCCCGCTGAATCCACCGTCATCCCCTTTCATCAGAAGCACATCATCCGTGGCTGCTTGTAAAAAAGTGTAGTTAATATCCCCCTGGTTGGTCCATACCGGTTTCCAAGGGATTGTCGTTGGCAGTGTTGTGCCATAGATTTTTGTTGTGAACCCATATTCATCCGCCCGACTGATGTTCCAATCGGAAACAACAGCATTTCGATTATCCTGTGCTAAATTCCAGCGTGTTCTGGCCAGTCTGCCATTCTTGTTTAATGTGACCAGAAATTGCGCATCTTCCCGCTCATATCTCCAGGTCTGTCCAATACTCATTGAATAACCCGTGAAATTTAGATTGCTTGAACTCTCTTTCCAATCCGGCTCGCCTAACCACCCAGCCACTTGTTTGGAGGTGGTTGCCTTGTTCAGCTTAATATCTGTCAGATGGCGTATAACCGAAGTTGGCAGCGATGCCTCCTGATTGAACCAGCCATCAGCCACATTCATCCGCTGTTCTATAGCCTGTGCCTTGATCCAGAAGAGTCCTGGCCGATACGTGGAGGATTCTTTATTCCAGACTCGTGGAGCAATGGATACCCCATACCAGCCTTTCCACTTTGCAACAATAACAGCCTTATCTGTTAGCACTTTCTCAAAAGACCAGGTTGTAGAACTATCTGGTGCCAGATACAGCTTGCTGCCTGATTGGAGTGTGAAGCTTTGGGGAGCTGTTTCCGTCATACTTCTGCTCTCCTTCAGTGCATACCAACTTGGCAGCCAAAAGTTTCCATGATCGGTTGACTTAAGCTGCACCCACTCACCTCGAACCGAGGCCAACGTATACTTTTCGTTTTTTGTTGTATAGTATTCAATCCCCAGCTTGTCAGCAGCCACACTGCCGTCCCTTCTGTTTTTGAACAGAGGGATGTCATTAATAAGCGTAACGGTGTCTCCTTGTTTGTAAGCTAACTTTGCAGTTAAGACTTGGGAACTTTCCCCCAATGCTTGTGGCGTTGTAGCCAAAGCTTGTCCTTCAAGGGCGACCATTTTGGAATCCAGCAGCATCCAGCCCGTCAACAGCACAGCTGATAATCCAGTCATGGTAATCCATTTGTACCCCGTTCTCTGCCAGTCAGGACCCGTCTTCACTCTCGTTCATCCCCATTCATTAGAAGTTATTTCCAATAGAGACGCAGTAAAAAGGAAAAGGTTACCGTTTACCTCAATATATTTCTATCTATCTGCCTGTATTACCTTACATCCACCATCGTAGCATGATAAGGAAAGGTAACCCCGATGTAATAAGCAGCCGTTAAGGTGAGCATATAATAAAATACAAACCACAGATCAGCTCGCGAATAGCCAATCTGAATGTAATACGTGCGGCTCGCGCCATCTGTGAACCCTTTCGCTTCCATTGCTACCGCCATTCGCTGTGCACGGCGAATGCTCTGTGCCAGCAGCGGAATAGCGTAACGCTTGAGTGTACCATACACATTCCAGCGAGAGCCGCGTTGCTGTGTTCCACGAATACGAATCGCATAACGGAGCGTCTGGAATTCATCCAGCAAAATGGGGATCATGCGCATCGCGGCCAGAAAGCTATAGGCATATTTTGCGGGAAGCCGCCACTGCTGCATCAGTGAATAAAACAGTCTCACAGGCTTGGTCGTAAGACCAAAGAGTAACCCTGCCGCGGCCATAGTCAGCGAGCGAAAACCCAAGTGTAGACCGCGATAGAAACTCTCTTCGGTTATGTGGATCAGTCCCCACTTATACCATGTGGTCTCGCCCTTACCAAACATCATCATACCTGTAGACGTGGAGATAAACACCAGAATGAATGGTGATGCGTACAGCATCAATCTGTACCACGGATGACCTGTCCAGCACAGTAATAACATCATCGCCACCGCAACGTTGGCCATTACATTCAGATTGTGAATGAGGATAACGATGACAAACATCATCGTCAGAATGATCATCTTTAATCCCGGGTTGACGTTATGAAGCCAGGTTTCACGGTGAGGAAACGACAGTTGCATCAGTTAACCTCCCCTCATCCACCATCCAGATTCGGGTGCAATATCTTTTTACAATTTCACGATCATGGGTAACCATAACAATGGCTGTTCCCTCTCTCCGCAATTGCTCCAGCTGTGCTAACATGGCAAACGTATTGCGGGCATCCTGTCCAAAAGTAGGTTCATCCAACAGCAGTATTCGCTGCTCTCTCACCAGTGCAGAGGCAACGCTCAAGCGTCGTTTCTGCCCCATCGATAATTGGTAGGGATGACGCTCGGAGAGGTCGATTAGCCCAAATTGATTCAACATATGATTTGTCCTGACAAGTCTTTCTTCCGTTGTCAGCCTGCCCCCCAGCAATGAGAATTCCACTTCTTCCGCGACGGTGTTGGTCACAAATTGAAACTCCGGGTTCTGAAATACAAACGCGATTCGATCTGCAAGCTGCTCCGTTTTGCCAGAAGGCTGACCTTCCACCTCATAATGACCTGTTGTTTTCAGGATATTCATCAGAGATAACAACAACGAACTCTTGCCTGCACCGTTGGCTCCGACAATACCAATCCAGTCTCCATGCCATACCTTGGCCTGCTCCACCTGAATGAAAGGTGTTTTCCCACGCCATCCGGTGAACTGCTGCAAGTCCAGTGCAGGCAGATAGGCGGGAGATACAGGCGAAAAGGATGAGTCGTGAGATATGGGGGATATACCCGGTGTATCGGATAAGCCAGACGATCGCTGTGCTTCCAAATTTGAGATGCCGTGATCCACACACACTTGAATCTCTCCAGAAGCACTTCCCTCTTCTTGCTTAGCTGCCTGCTCTTGCTCCTCCCATATGCCTGGATACCAGATTCCATAAGCCTTCAGCTTTTCCCGTTCATGCGTAAATACCTGCTGTGCTGGCCCATCCGCCACAATCTTTCCTTCAGGTGATAACACAATGATGCGGTCGACCATATCCACAATCTTGTTTATTTTGTGTTCAACGATGATGATTGTTTTGTCACTGGCGATCCGTCTGACCGTATCCCACACCTGGGAAGTCCCCTCATCATCCAGCAGTGCAGTGGGTTCATCCAAAAACAATACCTCCGGGTCCATGGCAAGCATCGAAGCAATCGCAAGACGCTGCTTCATCCCCTGAGACATGGACTGGATCAATACACGATTCTGTTCAAAGGATAACCCCACTTGTTTCAGATAATATTCAATCAGAGCAGGCATCTCTTCACGCGGAATATTTCGGTTTTCCAGAACAAATGCGATCTCTTCATCTGTAAATGACATACAGAACTGGGTATCCGGATCTTGAAAGACCACTCCTGCTTTGGCGGGAACCTGAATATCATCACATTTCATCGGAATCTCAACCGAACGTGGTATCAAACCGCTCAGAATTTGCAATAACGTTGATTTACCGGAGCCACTCGGGCCAAGCAACAGCACTTTCTCTCCTTGACGCACAGAAAGAGACAAGCCTTGAAATACCAAGGCTTTCTCTCCCGGGAACTTGCATCTTAGATTAGTCACACTTACCGCTTGCGAATTCTCTTCCCCGTTCATCTAATCCAGCGCCTCATAATCTTGTTTGGATACCGGTCTGAGTGAACGCGTTACACCGGTTAGTTCCAATGCTTTGGCAAGATAATAAGCAAACACTCCAGCAATCAGAATACTTCCAATGAAGCGGAATCCGATAAATAGCGTATAATTCCACGCCGAGAGTGAATCAATATACCCGTATTGGTAATCCAGCAAAAGCGAAGCCGCTGCAGCTCCTATGGCTGCAAGACAGGTGACAAACAGATTGGTTTTGCGATACAAAAATGCGGCGAAGAATATCTCAGCTCCCAATCCTTGCAACAGGCCATACACCAGTGTCGACATGCCCCATTCACTACCCAAGAAAGCACTTACCGTTGAAGCCGCAACTTCGGCAAGAATAGCCACGCCTGGTTTACGAATGATAACAAAAGCAAACGTGCCCGCCATAAACCACATGCCGTAGATCATCTGCTCCGCATGAACGCCAAATGGTTTCATCAAGTCATATGTAGGTCCCCATATCTTGTAAATCACCCCAAACACTACTGCGATCACGATGGTTACCAGAATATCCGTTAGTTTCAATCGCTTGTTGCCTGCTGTTGTTGCCATGTTCTCTACGTCCTTCCTTTGTTCCCTGTGGGGTTTATCATAATAAACGAAAAAGCCTCCCCGGTTCCGGGAAGGCCTTACGTACAGTGTACAATCCTCACAATGATGTATGGGATGGATGTCGAAAATACGGAATATCAACCAGCCCCCCCTCCGCCCTGGCAGATACATCACCACAGTTCAAAGAGGTCTGTTGTTCATCCACGTTCATTCCCACAATTCACCCTTACATATCGCAAATCCATGTTCTCTACGCTGGCATTACCCAGATCAGATGTACGGTCAGCGGCACAAGGCCACTCTCTCAGCCCAACTTCATTGAGCTCCCGGTTCACTTATTTCATTGCTTCTAATGTACATCAGATGGGTATTTGTGGCAATCCCTAGAAAAATCATCATGCTTCATTTGGGGTAACAGGGGAAAGAATCTGATGGTTCACTTTCCATAATATGAAACATTCAGGTTATGTGATCCGTCTTAAACATTAGAAGGGAGATTGATAGTGATGAAAGATTACAATTCTATTTGGCAGCTTAAAACATGGCAAATGGTCCTTGCCGCTTCGATACTCACCGCAGGCACGGCACCTGCCTTACTCTCATCCACTGTGGCGGAAGCCGCAGCAACTAAACCTAAACCGACAGCTTATATTAACAATGTTCAAGCTCAATATGATGTTGTAATACGGCAGGGTATTACGTACGTGGCATTGACGGAGCTTCAATTCCTCGGCAACTATACGTTTGGTTACAATAACAAAACAAAAGAGATCAGCATTAGCACAGGCAGCGATAAGTATGTCCTTACACCTAACAGCAAAACAATGAAGAAAAACGGTCAGAATGCGACATTATCCTCAGCGCCGATTCTGGTGAATGGTAAAGCGATGCTTCCGCTCCGTGCCATCGGTGAAGCTTTTGGTGCCAAGGTGCAGTGGAACCAGAAGGCCAAGGAAGCCTACATTTACACTACCGATGCTACGATTGTAAAAGAATATAACAGTTCCGATCTGACTGTGGCGCGTGAAGCCGCACTGCATCTGCCACGTTTCTCTGAACTGGGACAAGCACGTCTGGACATTCGCAATCCTTTGGGTCCGGTGGATTCATCCATTGAATACATCTTTGAGCAAGGTAAAAAAGATCGTTTCTTCGTTGTTGAGGATAACGATCTGATCAGTTATTATATCCTTAAAAATGGAAGTGCACTGTTACAATGGCAGGCTAACATCAGCAAAAATGCCGGAACCATCGGTGACCTGTTCTTTATTAAAAACAAAGCCGTTGCTGAAGCAGGGACTCGTCCTTCCGTAACAGGTCAAACACTCGTATCATTCAAGTACTCTCGCATGCTTGAAGAAACCTCTTACGAGATCATGAACAAATTGGGCTCTATCGATACCGGTTCTGTTGTCCCCGAGAAAGGCAAAGTCATCGTTGAAGTTCCGGGAGAGAAATAGTCTGAGCATCCTCTATAAGACATTGCTCAGCAGAAATTATCACATCTGCATTACAAAGAGCGCCCTCAAAGTCATTGTGGCAATGACCTTGGGACGCTCTTTTTGGCGTTATATTTTAACTTCAAATCACAAGTGGAGCTTAACTTTTACCAACTCCAGCGATTCAATCTCCTGTTTAATATTGCGTATTGCCGGATTGACTGGTCTTACCTGAAGCAAATCCCTTGAATAGGGTTGGCACTTTGGAATAGCGGGTATTCGTAATTTTCCCTTGTGATGTGCTGCTGTCTGTACGCATAATCGAATCTTTCACATTGGAAATGTTGGAGTTATCCAGCGTCATGTTAACTGCAAAGGAAGTTCCACCATTTTGGCGAACCAGTTTGCCAATATCATCTGCACGGAAATTTTTGATGTTAATTGTTCCAGCTGCATTCATCTGGAACACTTTATCATAAGCCTTATACGCTGCTCCACCGGTAATGTTAACCGTTCCGGCAGACTTCAATGTCAGTGCATCCTCGCCCACGTCCTGCCAGACCACATTCGATATATTACAGTTGCCATAACAGTGAACACCATCAGCAGCTGGTGATCCAATGTTTACGTTTTTGAGCGTGGCCCCTGCCTCCAGACGGAAGACTGGCTTCTGATTTTCTGCTTGAGATCCGTCGCCCAGTGTGGAAGGATTAGCTACAAATGTTTTGCCTTGACCATCATAGGTCGTGCCCTTTGGAACAACAATAGTTGAATTTACAACCGTAGGCGCAGCCGCAGCCGGAACTGCACCAAATATAGAAGCAACCAAACCAGCAGACAGTAACAACGTCAACATTTTTTTCATAACTTTATTCCTCCCTTATTCTCTTGTTTTTTAGTATTGTACAAGGCTGAGCTTGTCCTGAAAGATCGTCAGAGGTGCACCTCTGTTCGATCTACAACCTAATCCTACCAAATAAGGAAGGTAACTAGAATAATCATTAGATCAGATATATCATGACAACGCACAATCCCTGTCATATCGGCATTTTTTGCATATCAGGTCCCTCAAGCAATATGCTGATATCAACCTCAGGTATGCTCATTTGTAACGTATATACCCCTCACTTAATCCCCGATAACAAAGAAAGACCACTGCATTTGTCTCCAAATGTGTGATCTTGAATGGCTTCCGGTTTGCTGATATATGATATCAGGCTCCGAATCTCTGACGATAACCGCACTTTCTACACAACTCTTCCACAGCTTCCCGCTTGGAGAAGCCATATACCAGATTGTTCGCTCGCTCTCCCTCAATAATCTCCGAGAATGACTTCTCGTGCACATTACCGAGGTTAATGACACCCTCGCCATCGAGACAGCATGGAACCACCGTTCCATCTACAAGCACAGCTGCCTGACCACGCAATGCATGGCAGAAGCCTTTGCCGTCATCTTCAGGTGCATCCAGACTTGGCCACTGGAACTCATGGTCCTGATTCAGGTATACATTCGGGGCAATTTTGACCCCGCTGCCTGGAACTACTTTTTCCTCAATGCGGAAGTCCAGATTGAACTCACGTTCCAATACTTCAAGGGTCTCCCGATTTCGATTCATCTGAGCATTTGTGAAGTTATCCTGCGTCAGATTCCAAAGTCGGAATGAGATGATGACATTGTGCTTAACGGCCTCGTGTACAAAGGACAAAATATGACGCAGGTATCCGTCACGATCTGTTGAACCTTCATGCCCATCGAAGCTGTGCAGGGAGAAATTCATCTGCCGCAGCGCCGGTTTGCCAAGCAATTTATGCTGAGTCTTGGGCAGCAGTGTACCATTCGTTGTAATGTTCACCTTGAGTCCCTTTTCATGTGCGGAATCGAGCAACAGATCTATTTTGGGATGCAACAAGGGTTCGCCTTTGACATGTAGATAAATATGATTGGTGTGTGGTTTAACTTGATCCAGTATATTGTTGAAGACTTCAGGGTCAATGAATCCTTTGGCACGCTGTGTCTGCGGACAGAAGCTGCATGTCAGATTGCAGATACTCGTGATCTCAATATATACTTTTTTGAACGTTTTCAACTCGGGTCCCCATTCTGCTTCGGAGGGAGAACAATCCCGCCTGCATTTGTGATCCGGCCAATATGCGCCACCACTATTATATCGGGTTAGGGAGCCCAGGTAAATTGTTCAGTTGTTCCGGTCTGACTCCACGCTCATCTCAAGAAATCCATCATGCTGCCTCTTTACAGTTCATGTTCAAGTGATATATGCTGAACACACAACTGCATATCTTGAACTTTTGCACTAGGGGAGCCTTGCGGCTGAGACGAATATGACTATTCGGACCCTTTGAACCTGATCTGGATCATACCAGCGGAGGGAAGTGGAGCGGCCTTTTAGTAAGCGGATTTTTTTCATGTATGTGAAGATAAATTGCGGATTTAACTTACAGACCCACTCATTTCTCCGGAAATGGGTGGGTCTTTTTTGTTTCTTTTGCAGAGACAGGATGCCGTTGTTATTCCAGCAGTCTGACATCAAGGGGGGGAGGATCAGATGGATAACCATGTAACCATTCACAACGTAAGCTTTGCTTTTCCCGGAAAAAAGGATTCCCCTGTGCTCTCCAATGTGTCGCTTCAGGTTCAACAAGGAGAATTTGTCTCGCTCATCGGCTCCAGCGGATCAGGTAAAAGCACGCTCTTCAAGCTGCTCGCAGGCTTGCATGAGCCAACCGTTGGCATCATCGATATAGCTGATGTACCGCAAGGACAACGACTCGGACGAGTCGCCTATATGCCGCAGAAAGATCTGCTGTTATCCTGGCGTACCGTCATGGAGAACTGCATGGTGCCTGCCGAGCTGGCACCAGGCCGACAAGACAAGGACAAGTTACGGGCAAACATCCTAGCTGGGTTGGCAAGGTTCGGCCTGTCGGGTTATGAACAGGCCTACCCGGATGAGTTATCCGGCGGCATGCGGCAGCGGGTGGCATTTCTTCGTACCTTGCTTACAGGCGGGCAGCTCATGTTGCTGGATGAACCCTTCGGTGCACTCGACGCCTTAACCAAACGAGAAATGCATCGCTGGTTGCTGGAGCTTTGGGAGGGCATTGGCCAAACCGTGCTGTTCATTACACATGACATCGAAGAAGCCCTGCTGTTAAGTGACCGTATCATTCTGTTAACTCCAGGGGGGCAAGGTCAGCAGTTGCGTGAGATGACGGTTCCTTTACCACGCCCAAGGCATTCGAACATGATCTACGAACCGGCTCTCGTGCAGATGAGACAACAACTGGAGGAACAATTGCATGCAAAGCGATAGAGCTGAGGTCAGCGTCTGGGCGTGGTGTTCGAAGTGGCTCTCTAGGTCGTTTTCCCAATATGGTTTGTTTATTATGCTCATGTTCTTATTACTGGCGATCTGGGAAGTGATCGTGCGTATGGGATGGGTGCCCTCCTTCATCATTCCTGCACCCACGGCCATCATAGGCTCACTGGTTGAGCATCGTCGTCTGCTGTTGACCATCCATTTGCCTGCTACCTTTATGGAGGTTGTTGTTGGTTTTGTCTTGTCCATAGTGACTGGAATTACGCTAGCAACAGGCATGCATATGAACCGATCGATTGAAAAAGCCTTGTATCCCTTCATCGTGATCAGTCAGACCATCCCGCTGATTGCCTTGTCCCCCGTATTTATCCTGTGGTTTGGTTACACGTTGTGGAGCAAAGTCGCCGTGGTGTTCTTAATCGCATTCTTTCCCATTGTGGTCAGTACCTACGATGGACTCCGCCAAGGCGATCCAGAGCAGCGTGAACTGCTGCTCACCATGGGCGCCAGCAAGTGGGATATTTTTTGCAAACTCCAGGTTCCGCTGGCACTTCCTTCTTTTTTCTCCGGGCTAAAGATGTCTGTGGTGTACTGCGTGGTTGGGGCAACGATTGGCGAATGGCTCGGTGGCAGCAAAGGTCTCGGATACTTCAGCCGCCGCATGTCCAGCAACATGAACACGGATGCGATGTTTGCCGCTATTGTGCTGTTATCCCTGCTTGGGATCGTTTTGTTTGTACTGATTGCCTGGCTGGAGAAACGGTTTAGCATACGGCGTCATCGTCATGGAGGCAACAGAAAAGTTGGATAATACTTAGATAGAAATTTGATGTAAATACAAGAGTTACATTCTTCAAAACAAAACATATCTTATGCACAATTTCAGCAACATCTTCAATCAGTTCATTGTCACATTATCGTTAACATGCTGTTGCCCATTTTCTACAAATCAAAACGATGAAATGAGGAACTTCATTTATGAATAACAAAGGTATATACTCCCTGCTTCCCATCATACTCATTAGCCTTTTGCTGATCGTTAGCGGATGCAGCACCACAGACACTAGCCAAAATACGCCAACAACAGATTCGGCAACCAATACACAGCAAACAGATCCGTCTGCAACCGAACCAGCATCAGACACCAAAGATAAACTGTCTATCATGCTCGACTGGTACCCGAATGCAGTACACTCCTTCATCTATGTGGCTCAGGAAAAAGGATACTTTGCAGACCAAGATCTGGATGTCGATATTCAGATGCCTGCGGATACCAATGATTCGCTCAAACTTGTTGCTGCCGGAAAAATTGATCTGGCCTTAAGCTACCAGCCCCAAATCTTACTCGCGCGTGGCGAGAACATTCCTGTACGTTCCATTGCTGCTGTTGTTCGCCACCCCCTAGTGCATCTGTTGACCGAAGCGAATGGCAACGTAAGTTCACCCAAAGATCTTGAAGAAAAGACTGTTGGTTATTCCTCCATTCCTCTGTACGAAGCGATGGTACGCACGATGATCAGTAAGGATGGCGGCAATCCCGACAACATAAATCTGGTCGACGTTGGGTTCGATCTGATTCCTTCGCTGGCTTCCGGACAAGCGGATGCGATTATGGGTGGTTTTATTAACCATGAACAATTGATTTTGGAGAAAGAAGGACATGCCATGAAATCGATTAACCCCGTCGATTATGGTGTGCCTGATTATTATGAATTGGTCCTGACTGCAAGTGAAGCTGGCATTGAAGCAAAAAAAGACCAAGTTACCCGGTTCGTCAAAGCGGTCCAGGAAGGACAGAAATATGTGACTGAGCATCCAGAAGAAGCCTTGAGTATTCTGCTCGCTCATGAGAATGAAACATCACCGCTTGACCCGGAGATCGAAACCAAAAGCCTGGCAATTCTGCTACCACTCATGAATGAAGAAGGCCAACCATTTGGTCGGCAGGAAATGGAATCGTGGGAAAATGTACGTGCATGGCTCGTTGAACAGGATTTGATTCCTGAATCGGTGAAAGCCGAGGATGCTTTTATTACTCTGCAAGGAGAGTAAATAAAGGAGAGCAACGCGAATAAAGGAAAAGTTAGCAAGAACGTGAGGATCGGATGCATATAGGTTTGTGGAATGGAATTGGCCTGAAGCAAGCATCGGAGGATCAGAATTTATAATAATCCTAAGTGGCTTGATGTGCAATTGGGTAGATTGATATGCGTTTGACTGGCTTGATGTGCATCTGGGCAGATTGATATGCGTTTGGGTGGCTTGTTGATATGTATTTGGTAATGTAATTAGCGCTTATCTTCAAGCTTACTGGGAGCTGAAACGCTCCTTAACTTGATCGAAACAGAGCATGCTACGACCGCTAACGAATCTGAGGCGTCCTATTCAGGGATTTGGAGCGGTTGCAGAAATCTAAAGTGGACCTATGTCAAAAAAGTAGACACTACGCTGCGGATTTGTCCGTAAATTTCATCGCAAAACGAGCAGGGGAAAGATACCCTAGCGCGCCATGCATTCGCTTGCGGTTGTAATAGAACTCGATGTACTGGTAGATGGCAGTATAAGCCTCTTCCGGCGTCTTAAAACGAGGGTTGCAGTAAATGAGTTCCTTCTTTAAAATACTGTGCCATGACTCAATACAGGCGTTATCATAACAGTTTCCTCGGCGGCTCATGCTTGATTCCATTCCGTATGATTTTAGTTGCTCCACGTATTCTTTTGACGTGTATTGAGAGCCGCGATCCGAGTGATGGAGTAATCCCGGAGCGGGGCGTTTGGCCTTGTAAGCTTCCTCCAGTGCACCCATCACCAAACTGGTTTCCATATGGTTATATAGACGCCAACCTACAATTTCACGTGTGCACAAATCCAGAACACTGGCGAGATATAGACGACCTCCTCGGCAAGGAATGTAGGTGATGTCGGTAACCCATACCGTATTCGGTTTGGACGTTTTAAATTGCTGATTCAGCGTATTGGGCGCAAGGGGATGGTCGTGTTTGGAATCCGTCGTCTGAACGCGATATTTGGGCATGACTACAGAACGTAGATTCATTTGACGCATGTATATACTGACGGTACGGGAAGAGATTCGCAACCCTTCTAAATGGAGCAGATACGTAATTTTAGGGCTTCCACACCGCATCTGGTGGTCGTAAAAATGATACCGAATACGCTTCATGACCTCGTCTTTACGGTTCTGCCGCATGCCGGTTCGGTCCATCCGCCATTTGTAATATCCGCTCCGTGATACTTGAAAGGTACTGCACATCTTCTCCAAAGAAAACTCGGAGCGATGGTCTTCCACAAACTGAAATCTTAGCTCTTTGGTTTGCTGAAGATGTGCACTGCTTTTTTTACAATCGCCAGTTCTTCTTGTGTATCCGCAAGCGTGTGCTCTTTCTCTTGAAGCAACCGGCGCATCTCTTGAAGCTCTGCTTCCAGTTCCTTCACTCGATCTACGCTGGCAACAGGCTCATGTTTTAGTTCGCGGTACTTACTCATCCATTGGTGCAACGTACTTTTTGGAATGTTGAGTTCTTCTGCCAAATCTCCAAGTGTCTTCGTCTGCTCTTGAATGAATTTGACCGTTTGTTTCTTGAATTCTTCGTTATATCGTTGCCGCTGTTCTCCCATATGGACACCTCCGTTAGTCTTATTATCCTTCCGTCCGTTAACGGGTGTCCACTTTTTATTCTAGCTCCAAAGAACCTGAAACATGTTATATCAGAATAAATAGCTGTTTGCAGCGTTTTGGTCAGGAGATTCTGGGAATAACGTGTCTGATGTTCCTTACATTTCAAAAGGAGGACCTGACAGCCAAATAAGACGTCCTGTGTTCTTTAGAAACATCGTCTGACCAGTCGTGCCCCGATCGATCGTGCCCCAATCAGTTGGGTATCGACCAGCCTGGACTTCAAGACACTGGTTGGATGCTAACATCCATCACAGTATTGCTTGCCTGAGTTTGGAGAAATACCCTGGGTTCACTTTCTGTATTTTGTATCGTTTCGTTTTTTACTGTTTCGCTAGATATCGATCAGAATGATTCAATTTGTCTATATCCAGTTCCAAAAATCCATTTTAGTGAGTTATGAAATTGATTTAGATTTTACGTTTCTGCTTTTCCCGCATTAATGCATCTGGCTGTTGTTAGACTCTGCGCCCCAACTCAACAAGGGAACTCATATCCAATTATTCTGTTGAGTGACTCCAGATATCGGACTTCCGCCGATCGGGTTACTTCAAAACAAGGAGGAAATTATATGTCTTATCTGGAACGTGTTCGTACGCAAAATCCGCTGGTACACAATATCACTAACCTTGTCGTGGCTCCCTTCACAGCCAATGGTCTGCTTGCACTCGGTGCGTCCCCTTTTATGGCCTATGCTCATGAAGAGGTCGCTGATGTCGCCAAGATGTCAGGAGCCGTGGTACTCAACATCGGTACACTCGATGACAAAGTCGTTCAGGCAATCCGTCTGGCAGGCCAATCGGCTAATGCGCATCACGTGCCTGTGGTGCTTGATCCGGTTGGAGCTGGCGCAACCACCTATCGCACGGAAACCGTGCAGATGCTCATTCGTGAACTTCGTCTCACGGTACTGCGCGGCAATGTGGCAGAGGTCGCTAATGTCATCGGTGAGAGTTGGAGTATTAAAGGTGTGGACGCAGGATCAGGTGAGGGCGACCGAATCGGCATTGCGGAGCGGGCAGCGCATAAACTTGGCTGTGTCGTGGTCATTACCGGAAAAGAAGATATTATTACTGATGGACAATCCACATTCCTCACGAGTAATGGTCATGCCCTGCTCACTCAGGTCACAGGTGCTGGCTGTCTGCTCAGTTCAGTGATTGGCGCTTTTACAGCCATAGCGGAATCAGGAGCCGATCTTCTAGGCAGTGTTGTTGAAGCGCTAGCGTTTTATGGTGTAGCAGCTGAACTGGCGGCAGAGCGGACAGCTCATCAGGGGCCGGGTAGCTTCCAGATTGAATTGTTGAATCAACTGGCACAAGTAACACCAGACCTCTTGGCAGAACGCGCACAGATCCGTCAGATCCGTGGAGGTGCAGTATGAGTATTGCTCAAGCGCTAACCATTGCAGGCTCCGATAACGGGGGCGGCGCAGGCATTCAGGCCGATCTGAAAACATTCCAAGAACTTGGTGTATACGGCATGACCGTTATCACCGCTATTGCTGCCCAAAATACAACTGGTGTGCAGGGCGTTTTTCCCATCCCTTACGATGGCATTGCCCAGCAATTGGACTCGACCGGCGAAGACTTTCAACCAACCGCAACGAAGACCGGCATGTTATATAGTGCCGAGATTATTCGTCTAGTCGCTGAGAAATGGCAGCAATACCGTTGGGCTAATCTGGTCATCGACCCTGTGATGGTAGCCAAAGGTGGCGCCCCCCTTCTCCAGCAGGAAGCTGTACAGGCGTTGGTTACGGATCTGTTGCCCCATGCCCTGATCACAACACCCAATATTCCGGAAGCGGAACTGCTTACCGGGATGTCTATCACCAATCTGAGCCAGCGGGAAGAAGCCGCAAGACGGATTGTACAGATGGGCTCAACGTATGCTTTGGTCAAAGGTGGTCATGATGAAGGAAGTGGCATGATCGTGGATGTGCTCTACGATGGGCAGTCTTTTCATTATCTGGAGAATGTTCGTGTGGTAACCCGTCATACACACGGAACGGGGTGCACATACTCTGCTGCCATCACCGCAGAGTTAGCCAAGGGTTCACCTGTTCTGGCTGCCGTTACGACCGCGCGAGCATTCATTCAGGCAGCCATCGAAGATGAGCTGGGGATTGGGGCCGGACATGGGCCGACAAATCATTTTGCGTATCAGCGCAGACAGCGGGGTGAGCAGTGATGCGCCCTTGGGATGCAGAAGCGGTACGACGCGCGATGCAGGTATATTTAGTGATGGGCAGCGTCAATACAAAGCAAGACCCTGTGGAAGTGCTGCGCCAGGCCATTGCTGGCGGCATTACGCTGTTCCAGTTCCGTGAAAAGGGAACTGGCGCCCTGGTCGGCGAAGCTTGCATCACGCTTGCAATGCGGCTTCGCGAGGTGTGCAGCCAGCACGGGGTCCCGTTCATCGTGAACGATGATGTGGAGCTGGCTGTAGCGGTGGAGGCCGACGGCATGCATGTCGGCCAGGAAGATGCGGACGCGGTGCTAGTACGCGCCCGCATTGGAGATGGGCGGATGCTTGGCGTATCCGCCCACTCTGTGGAAGAGGCGCGCCGTGCCGTGCAGGCGGGCGCCGACTACCTTGGCGTCGGGCCCATGTATCCGACGCGCTCCAAAGCGGATGCCCACGCTGTGCTGGGCCCCGCAGGGGTGGCGGAACTGCGCGCCGCAGGCATCGCAGTTCCGATTGTGGGTATCGGCGGCATTACGCCCGATACCACGGCCGCCGTGATGGCGGCTGGAGCCGACGGCGTAGCCGTCATCTCCGCCATCGCGGGCGCGGCCGACGTGCGCGCAGCGGCTGCGCAGTTCGCTGCGGCAGTGCGCGGGATGCAGGCGTAGCCCTGCTCTCCCTGCACTGCTAACTCCGTGGACTGCACCGCATACATGGTGCAGCCCACAACTGCTCACGCTCCTCTCCATAACAGAGGAGCCTCAAAACACCCCCGCGGCGCGGCAGCAACCCATGTCTTCGACATAGAAGCGCATCCGCTCCCCCCTGCAGTGACTGGATGATACAATAATCTATATAAGTTGAACTAATCATTTACACGATAACGGAGAGGACAGAAAAAACCTGAAAAAGCGAAGCGTTCGCCTTTATCCCCGGATTTTCCCTTGAGAAAGGGGAAGCGAAAAAATCTGGGGATAACAGCGATTGGAAGATTATTCTGTCATCGTAGTGTCAGTATAAATAATCTTTAGTTCAAATTATATATTCACATCTATTCACCAATCCATGATCAAGATGCAGCTTCCATGCTCGCATCTTGTTTTTTCATTTTCAACGGTTGACTCTCACGTAACGTGACACTGTACAATCGGTGTTGTAAGGAGGTTTCACACATGGCCATGAAGGTAAAAGAAGTTGCCGAACTTGCCTCGATCAGTGTGCGCACACTGCATCACTATGATGAGATCGGATTGTTAACACCGGACGAAGTAACTTCTGCCGGATATCGATTATATTCAGATGCCAACCTGGAACGGTTGCAGCAAATATTGTTTTTCAAGGAACTCGACTTCTCTCTGAAGGAGATCAAAAACATTATAACCAACCCCTCCTTCAATCCGGAAGAAGCACTTAAAATGCATCGACTTATACTGCTGGAGAAGCGCCAACGCTTGGACCAGATGATTGCTACCATTGATAGAACGGTTTTACACGTGAGAGGAGAAATTAAAATGACAGCCAAAGAACAATTCGAAGGATTTGATTTTAGCCAGAATCCGTATGAACAAGAAGCGCGGGAACGTTGGGGAGACCATGCCGTCGATCACGCAAATCAGAAGCTGCACAGTAAATCAACCACAGATCAGAAGGCTCTATCCGATCAAATGAACGAAATCTACAAACATCTGGCTTCACTTCGTCACATAGAACCAGCATCTGAGGAGGCACAGGCAGGCATCAAAGAGTGGTTCACTTGGCTAAACCAAATGGGAAGCTACTCACCTGAAGCCTTTAGAGGACTTGGTCAGATGTACGTGGACGATGAACGCTTCACGCGTAATATTGATCAGTTTGGCGATGGTTTGGCAGTATTTATGAGAGATGCTATGGCTGTATTTGCTGACCAAAACAAATAATATAGCCCAGTCTTCAACCACATACAGTATTATTCAACTCTCATTGTCGTCAGATGTGTACTGTAAACGATAGTCTGGAAATTAAACCTCTGTCCGTAGTGATAAAAGTAATCTCTCGTTATCAGCTTTATCGCTGTACATGACATCAGGACATTTGAACCTTCCTCCTGTGGTGACCGTCCTTCTTGTAATTACCTTTTGAAAATGCTGAATATATACTAGGGTTACGTTGTAAATAAATTGGATCGATCCGAGTTACTACAGCCATTATGAGCGGATATCCCGCCTACTGCCCAGTGTACACACAAAAGGGACGTCCGCCCTCTCAGGCGTATCGTCCCTTTTATGTATGCAAGTAACTCAGCCGCAATGTGAACATGCCTAACTGCTGCTCACTCTGAGTACTTTATAAATATCTTTCAAAGTAGATTGCTCTTTACTACGTTTTTCTTCTGCTCCCAGTCCTTCGATATAACTTCATAAGTGCTTAGGATGATGAGCATTAAGTTTCTTCTGTCAAACGTTCTTCATTTTGCAACCAAGCGTCCACCGTCTATCCGATTAAGCTCTTGGCGCGTGATCCGATGAAGATGCATCCGTAGCTAGACTGGTTCTCGCCATCCGGCCAGGAATCTGCCATGCAGACACAATCGCAAGCACGATGAATAACAAATCAATCGGTTGACTGAAGTACTCCTGGAAGGTTTCCACAAACGCACTGATCATCTCGCTATCAAACACAAGTTCCATCACGCCTACATCACCAAACAGTTCGGAAGTAAAATAAACCACCGTCAGATATTTCCCCAACAAAATGCCGACAAGTGCAAACAGTACGGCAATAATCTTATGTACCGTCGCAATTTGTTTATTGGAGAACAACACAACTGCGTAACCAGTGAGCGCTCCAATCAGAATCGCAATTAATCCCACCTCATAATCGGTCATTGCAGCAATAGCTGCCCATACGATGCCTCCCAGAATGGCTGCAATTAAGCCACCAATGATCGGCATACCGATTTTAACTCCTTGTTTCTCTTCCACGTTGTCTTTCCCTCCTGAGTCATGCATATGCTTCTTTTCCAGAATTCACCTTTCCTATGAAACCACAAAAAGACTTATTATTCAACATTTTTCTACTTTTGGTGCCATGTATTTACATAATAGAAAAGATATATTAAGCATCTATTTCCTTATTCGCTCGAATATCATTTTAGTTTTGTCCACAAACCTCTCATAATTATTCCCTTGGCACATAAAAAAACACCCCTCCAACAGCATAATAGCCGTAGAAGGGATGTTGTCCATATCTGTATCATAGATATAACCAATGTAACCGAGAAAACTACATTGAAAACCTCTCTCTATCTTACCTTTGCACTTCCTTGGAAGGCTGAATGACAGCTGCAATCTGTGCCAAAATGGCATCCACCGATGCCGGATCATGCACATCATACTCATCAATGTTCAGACGCAGCACAGGGCAAGCTGTAAACTGATCAATCCACACGGAATAGCGCTCGTGCATGTGCTCCCAGTACGAACGGTCCGTTTGGATTTCCATCTCGCGTCCACGTTCAGTAATTCGGTTTAAAATCGAAGGCAGACTGCCTTCCAGATAGATCAGCACGTCTGGATGTGGGAAATATGGTGTCATTACCATCGCTTCAAACAAACTGCTGTATGTCTCGAAATCTGTAGCAGACATGGTTCCTTGATCTGCATGCATTTGTGCAAAAATGCCCGTATCTTCATAGATGGAACGATCCTGTACGAATCCCCCACCTAGTTCAAAAATCTTTTTCTGTTCCTTGAAGCGCTCTGCCAGGAAATAAATCTGCAGATGGAAGCTCCAACGCTCGAAGTCATGATAGAACTTCTCCAAATATGGATTATGATCAACTTGTTCCAGAGAAGTCTTGAAATCCAAACGCTGTGCAAGCGCAGCCGTTAACGTGGATTTACCCACTCCAACCGTACCTGCTACCGTAATTAATGCATTCGTTGGAATGCCATAGTTATTCATATGATATACTCCTTTACCTGATTAACAATTTGCCTGAAGTGTTCAGGATGTTCCACAAAGTCGAGTTGCTCTGCATTGACCTTAATGATTACTGGCGGATTTGAGCTATTTGCCAGATAGTCCATGCCTGTTTTGTAATCGGCGATCAGTTGTTCCATATATGCCGGGTCCATATCCTGCTCAAATGAGCGTCCACGCTTGTTAATGCGGTACATCAACGTATCGAGTTCAGCTTCAATATAGAGCACCAGGTTGGGCTTTGGCAGATCATCTGTTAACAGATGATAGATTTGACGATATTTATCCCGTTTCGTTCCCTTTAAGGTACGATCGGCAAAAATCATATTTTTATAGATATGATAGTCTGAAATGACTGGGGTATTCTGCTCTACATAATGAACGCCCGTGTCTTCCAGTTGTTTAAACCGATTACACAGAAAAAACATTTCCAATTGGAAACTCCACTCGTCGATATCCTGATAAAAGGAAGCCAGAAATGGATTCTCTTCTACGATTTCTTTAACTAACGGAAGATTCAATTCATGGGAAAGCATCGTTGCCAGCGTTGTTTTCCCCGCTCCGATTGGACCTTCCACGGCAATAAACGGGGCTGATTTCATCGTGTTCACTGTTCCTCCTCGTACTTATGCGTGTTTCCGTTTTCTATATAGACCTCACCTATTGTATCACAGCTTTAAGGATTGGAACGCCAGTATTTTATGTATATAACAAGTCAAATCACAACTATTGAATTACATTAAAATAAAAAAGACACACTCGATATCATCAAGTGTGTCTTCCTGTTGCTTGGCGGCGTCCTACTCTCCCAGGACCCTGCGGTCCAAGTACCATCGGCGCTAGAGGGCTTAACGGTCGTGTTCGGGATGGGTACGTGTGGAACCCCTCCGCCATCGCCACCAAACGCATAGCTTAGCTTACATTTCAGAGATCGTTCTCTGAAAACTAGATTCGAAACGAAACATACGAATTATCACTTGCTATTGGATAAGCCCTCGACCGATTAGTACTGGTCAGCTCCATGCATTGCTGCACTTCCACCCCCAGCCTATCTACCTCGTCGTCTTCAAGGGGTCTTACATACTGGGAAATC
>NZ_PJFA01000010.1:0-268632 GCF_002843485.1 Paenibacillus sp. BGI2013 | reverse complement strand
TCCCAGTGTGGCCGATCACCCTCTCAGGTCGGCTACGCATCGTCGCCTTGGTGAGCCGTTACCTCACCAACTAGCTAATGCGCCGCAGGCCCATCCCCAAGTGACAGATTGCTCCGTCTTTCCAGTTTCCTTCAGGCGAAGAAAACAATTATTCGGTATTAGCTACCGTTTCCGGTAGTTGTCCCAAACTTGAGGGCAGGTTGCCTACGTGTTACTCACCCGTCCGCCGCTAACCATCAGAGAAGCAAGCTTCTCTTCAAGTCCGCTCGACTTGCATGTATTAGGCATGCCGCCAGCGTTCGTCCTGAGCCAGGATCAAACTCTCCAATAAAGTATTGAAAAGAGCGATAAGCTCATTTTGAATCTGACGAGATTAAAAATCTCATTTGTGCTCCAGTCGATTCAAGCCAAGGTTTGTCTCAAACTTTCGCGTTCATTCTGCAAGCAGAATGTTTACTCACTCGTTGTTCAGTTTTCAAAGATCAAACACGATTTGTTTTACTTTTTTTCGTCTCAACCAAGTCGGCGGCGACTTAAATAATGTAACACATTTCGTTTGTTTTCGTCAAGAACTTTTTTTTAATTTCTTTTTTGAAGCTTTAGTTCTTCACTTTTCCTCTGAAGAATTTATCGTTTGTTGGCGATAATCTCGTTTGAGGAACGAAATATAATGTATCATATATCGTGAATGAGAGTCAACATCTTTTTATAAATTATTAAACAAACAAAAAAGGAAGGTTTCCCCTCCCTTATGTTATCAATATAATGTCAGGCCTCTGGAGAAGGTTATGCCTCAATCCAATACCGAATTTCCCGGCCCTCTCCTCCGATTGATGGCCATCCTGCCGATTCTTTTACAATAGAACGAAAGACCAGCTTACGTATTACCAAAGGCAGATCTTCTCGAACAAATCTTAACTGTGGATGATGAACAAGTTCATTCATGCTCCACGGCTCCTTGCGACTTCTTAACACACGCAGCAGCAGTTCTGAGCACTCACTCATTTTGGACATTACGGAAAACTCACAGGCAAGCAGGACAAGCTCTACTCGTTGCTCCAGCGTCTCCGAGCTTACGGTAAGCTCTTGATAAAGTTTCCATAAAGCGCGATCCAGATTCTGCACATGTGTCCAGACGGCATGATCCGGGTATATCCCCTGTTCAATCAATACAATTCTTGCCCAGTTCCCCAGAGCCTCTAATACATTGTAGTAGGCATCTACAACATGACCTTCCTGAATATGACGTTTGGCCTCCACATACATTCTCAAGAAACTGGTGAATTCATGAAGCAGCTTTTGCTCACGCAATTCTGCCCCAAAGGTAGACAGTTCTTCTCGCAAATCACTTAAGGCGCTGTCCGCTTCCCAGATAATCTCACCTTCAATCAGACACTGGGTGAGATTATTATGATTCCCGGTTACTACACTACTCTTTAATTCATGACGGCTCGCATAGATCATCTGATAACGAAGATCACCATATCTGTAATGTCCGACCGTCGACTTCAATTGATCATCATTATGAACAACAAGTACTAATAATTCGAAATCTTGAATTAGGGAGCCGTGGAATCGCTCTCCCGGGTGGGAATAAGCGATAGCCCCAACTGCCCCTGTCTCTTCCGACTGTTCGGACAAAAAAGCAAGGTTCTTTAATTCCACGATTCCCTCCATACATTTCATGGCAGATAAGCGCCAAGTCAGTTATAATGTAATTCTACATCCAGACTGAAGTTTCCTTCTTTTCCAGGTCCAATACTACTCATACGATAGGAGCATTTTTCATGATTTTTAAATCAGCAAAAATTAATGCTTTTCGCACTTGGGGATTACTACTGACCATGCTAGGTATGGGCCTAATGATACTGGGAACAGCCGGGATTGTTTTCTGGGGACATGCAGGCAAGGTATTCGCAGCTGTAGGACTCGTCATCGGACTGATTGCCATGATGGCCAGTCTAGCCATTTATTTCTGGGCGGGTATGCTCTCCACCAGTGCAGTACAAGTCGACTGTCCGGAATGCGGGAAGTTAACCAAGATGCTTGGCAAAACGGATCGTTGTATGTTCTGTCATACCATCCTCACCCTGGACCCTAATAAAGCCAACATGACCAGTCAACAACTGAAAGCGCCTTCTACACAAGCTCCCCCCACCGATGGTTAGCACAAAATGGTCTCCAACCGTTAAATGTCTTTTACCTTAATTTCATTGAAGAACAAAAAAAAGGCCCGGTATGTTTACCGGACCTTTTTGGACTTGGCTTATAAGTGAGCCCTTATTGCTGTTATCGATAGCTAAAATATGAAGTTAAGTTATAAGTTCTACGACCAATAAAACGCTAGACTGTACGTACGATGGTATCCAATGAGAAACTTTGAACTTAGTGAAAATAAATTGGAGCAAGCAGGCACTCTGAGTTCGAGTAAATTATTTCTGGTAACCGGCCTGCTTTAATACCTCCCATGCAGAAGCATTAGCAAAACTTCGATTCCATGCTGCTACTCCGCCCAGCTTCAGCGAAGCAATCAAATCCACACGCGCCTGAAGGGACACGGCATCTTCGATCCATATTTTCTTGGTAGCTCCGTCTTCCTTATATTCCACATAGTTTTGTCCACTTGCCTGATCCAGTTCAGGTTTGAGTTTCTTCTCTTGGATCAGCTCCACAATGGCATTCATGCCCACCGCTTTGGAAGACACTTTAACCTCACCCTGATCATTCGTCTCTTCCGTCCATATCCGGGTATAGAGCGGAACCGCCATGATCAACTTGTTAGAAGGGACTTCATCCTCCTCAAGTATGCGTCTCATGGAAGCCTCGGTCCAAGGCAGAGATGCTACCGAACCTGCCTTGGGACTGGCCGCCCAATGTTCATCATAAGCCATCACAATAACATAGTCTGCAAAAGAACCTAATGCACGGCGATCCAGAAAGGCAGACCACATCTCACTGTTTGATTTCGGTGTTACATCGATTGATAACATCAATCCATGTATACGAGCCATCGCCTTGATCTCGCGCACAAACTGCGTAATATTCGGCCCGTCATCTGTATACACGTTCTCAAAGTCGATGTTTATACCATCCAGTTGATACGTCTGTGCATACTCCAACATCTGCTCGATAATATGCGTGCGTGTCTCGTAAGAAGCTACAGCTTCTTTTGTAACGTCCGGATCAAAGCTGTTATCCATGAGTCCCCATACTTCCATACCCGAACGGTGAGCCCAGTTCACATAAGCTTGGTTTCCCTTGCTTTTCACAGTGCCCTGTCCATCCGTAATATGAAACCATGTGGGGCTGACCACATTCACACCTGGCATTTTACCGATAGAGCCCACATCAGGCTGACGATTGTACACGGCTTCCCAAACCAGATTTACCGGTTTATTCTGCCACTTCTTCTCTGCTGCAGTCAGCGTATACTTGGGCAAGTCCACCTTCTTTTTCTCGGTGAGGACAATATAATCATTATCTACATATCCGGCATATCCATTATCGAGTTGAACAAAACTCTGTTTATCACCCGTCTGCCAGACACGTACCCGTGCATCCTTTTCCATGTCGGCAATGATTGGTGAGGATTCTCCACCACGTTTATATAACGGCACCGTTTTGTCCGCTTTGGATGATAACGTATCAATCTCTGCATACTGTATCATGTCTCCACCACGCATCAGCAGCACAGCACCTGTTACTGAATCTTCCTGTACGGTTATGCCATATACTTCTTTCAAAGGTTTGAGCGGAATATAGGCTTCTCCGTCCTTAACCTCAGGCTTAACTGTCATAGGATAATCTTTGTGATTAAGTTCTGCTTGTGTGCTTCCATCTTTCATATGAAGGACTCGCTGAGGAGAGGCAATAATGATATCTCCCGATTCTGATTCATAACGTATGCCTGCATCAATCGCTTCTTGCAGCACATCTACAGGCAACTTGAGTTGATCTCCTGTACCCAGAGCGTCTCCATCCATCAGTTGCCCATCTACAAAAATAGGCTGGCTTCTTCCTACCCAGTCGGGGTCTTCATGGGTCTGGTTCAACCATACATTTGTTATAAGCCAGTAAGCCCCCCCGGCGATTAGACAAGCCCCGAGAAAACCGGGCCAAAATGAACGTCGCTTCTGACGTGTATATCTGCTTTTTCTACCCAAACGTCTACCTCCGTTAATTATGCTGATCATAAGGATGTGCGCATAAGTTGTTATAAAGATGAGCATTTTGCATAAATGCTAAAAAAAAAAACGTGAAGAATCCATACTGAATTCTGCACGTTAATATTGTAATTCAACTCTCTTAATCCCTGCAACTTTTGCAAACGCCATATACTTCCAATCGGTGACCGTGCACTTCGAATCCTGTACTAGACTCCGCCTGAAGCTCTACACTTTTGAGTGAAGGATAGCTAAAGTCTTCAATCTTGCCGCATTGATCACAGATAACATGATAATGATCCGTCACATTGGCATCGAAGCGACTTGAATTATCTCCGTATGTCAATTCCCGGACCATGCCAGCTTCCAGAAACATCTTCAAATTATTATATACCGTTGCCACGCTCATACTGGGAAATTGGGGTTCAAGGGCTCGGTAAATTTCATCGGCTGTCGGATGCCCCATGGATTCCATCAGATAGTTCAATATGGCATGACGCTGGGGTGTAATACGGACACCGGTCGTTTTCAGATGCTCCAACGCATGTTGGACACGTGTTGCCATAAAACCCACCGCCTTACCTTTCATTCTCTGGTGAAGAGTAAGTTACCGTCTCCTCGCTCAGAGTTGATTCCCGGCCATTAAGAACGACAATCCATCTTTCATGCCGTGTAATCTTGCCAGTGTACATTTATTGTACGGCGATTACAAGTTTATTGTCAACGCGGCAGTCAAGGAACCTCTGTAGAATCCTCCTGGGAATTTGCTCCGTCTTCGGTTGTCTGTTCCAGATTCTCAGCCGTATCTTCAGAATCAGGTGTAACTGTTTCAGGCGTAGATACAGCCGGGTTACTCTGAATGGTGAGATCACTGTTGCCTTCAATTTTCACCCTGTACTCGCCCTCACCGAGCTGGCCTTCTATGGTTTTATTCTGTACTTTGAACGGCAGATCCGTACTTAGATCTCCATAACTGCTGGAACCCGCAAGACTGTAGTCTCCACGATCAGGAAGTAATACGTTAATGGCTCCCACCGCACTGTACACATCCCAGTCCCCCCCGACTTTGGTAGATACGATGTTAATACTGCCATTAAGTGATTGGGCTTTGATTCCCAGATTGGCTCCATCCAGCGTAATATTGCCGTTGCGTGTCTCTGCGATGAATTCACCAACGGAGTCCGCAATACTGATACTTCCCACTTGTGTAGCAAGATCTACATCGCCGGAAATACCGCGAGCCTTCATGTCTCCACGGTTACTGTCCAGATCGACATTACCTATGGCATTGGCTACAATGACATCCCCGTTCAACGTTTTCCCGGAGATATCTCCAACAGCATTGGTAATCCGGATACGTCCGTTACCCGTTTCGGCCAGTATGGTACTAATGGCTTCCGGACGGTTTAATAATATGGCTCCATTGGAAGTTCGAATATCCAGATTAAAACGACGATCATCCGGGATCGTTATGGTAAGATTCATACGCGGCTGCGTTTTTTCATTGTCTCCATACGTCTTGCCTGTAGCTTTGATATAAATCACTTTTGTACCATCGGCCTCTACAAAAGAGGCTGCTGCAACGGCCTTTGCCTGTACTTCCGTCGTCTGATCTACCCAGATCACCGTCCGTACTTCAATCTCATCTGTATCTCCGCGTTGTACCGAGATATCTCCGTTGACACCTTCAACCACCAGGTCTGACGTATCCATGCGAACAGGTACACGAATCGTGCCCTTATCCTCCATATATCCTGCCGCTTGACTGTAGTCCATGGATGCCGCTCCGAGATTTAGACTCACTCTATTCCATAAGTGCATGTAATGATCCTGCTCGGTGACGATAAATACGGAAGCTGCCAAAATCAGTGAGGTTAGAATGCCTTTGGCATCGGGTCTGAAACGTACTTTGATTTGCTCATCAGGATTGCTCGGGTTATCCGATTGCACCTTGTTTCTTCTGCGTGTCCACAGGAACAGCACAATATATTCAACACCCAAAACAACGAGCAAAAATGGCCACCAGTCCACCATCTCATATACATAGTCCGTTCCCCACCGTTTATCCAAAATCAACAGCACACCGACCGCTATGATTAAGGCGGCAGCCGTATAGCGGCCAACCCGGACTTTACGGTTCATCACGTTCCCTCCTTGTATCGTTTCCACTACATTTTTTTCTTGTTCAACATCACCCAGAACTCACGACCAAACAGAAGCAAACCGCCTACGATCATGAGAACCGCAAATGAATATCCGCCGTACATGGCGAGAAGCTCTTGAAACCAACGTGGTTTGCGGAAAAACAGTACCATCAAAGACCCTCCCACAATCAGAAGTAATCCAAACGATATGCCTCTCTCCCAGACCATCATTGCATCTCGTGTAGAACGTTCATTGGATATCGGCTTGTCCGAAGTTGCCTGGGTTACGGCTCTACGTCTGCGCATCATGACCCAATCCGCAGATTGCAACACATCATATACATTGTAAAAGTAAATAACCGGAATACACAAAGCCAGTAAGATGAGCAATGGCACATTAATCTGTATACCAATAGATGAGAAGTACAACACTGCTGACAGATCAAGCAAAACAAGCAGCATAAAGGTCAAACCCCTCATGTACAATCTCAGATAAATATGACCCAGGCCAGGAATAATGGCACTCAGTAATCCCGCAATAAACTTGTGAGTCCGATTTCTGACCGGTTTGGTCTGAACTGTACGAGTATTTTGGTTCAATTGACGTCTCCGTTTCATAACATACTCCTCTCTTCTGATCTGACCTTCCGCTCTTCATGCATTTGGTTAGATAGTACCCTAAAGAGCAAGGAGAGTAACTGGAAGAAATATGGATATGACCAAAAACCCTCCGGCACTACTGGCCTGGGGAGGGTTGTAATTCATTATTCGATCGACACCTTGGTAACGTGTTCCCATTGTCTTAACTTGGATACCAAGCCTACCGTTTGGAAATCATGCGGTACCTGAACATGTAACACAATCTCAATTTTACGTTCAACCGACACCATCTCTGCATAAGCCAAGTCTTGTTCATTCACGGTAATTTTACGAATTTTGATCTTCTCCTGCTCCATACATGAAGACAGTTGTTCGAGAAAACCGGGTTCTGACAAGGTATGAAGTGTAACAACATGCAGTTTGTTCCCTCGTAGATACCTTAGCTCTAATTTGTTAAATACCCAGAGATTAAGCAATACCAGAACGGTGGATACGATAGAGGCAAAAAAGAATCCCGCACCTGCTGCGAGCCCAATGGCTGCAACAACCCAGATTGAAGCAGCTGTAGTCAGTCCGGTAATGGATTTTCCCGTGAAGAGAATTGTCCCTGCTCCCAGGAATCCGACACCAGTAATTACAGCAGTAGCCAGACGCGCTGGATCGATCCTTACATTTAATTCATTAGCAAAATCTTTAAAGCCATAAACAGACAACATCATAATCAGTGCAGAGCCAAGACATACCAGGATATGGGTACGCAAACCGGCAGCATGATTGGACCGTTCCCGCTCCAGGCCTACGAGCCCTCCAAGCAGCATAGCCAGCAATAATCGTAATAAAATGTGCCACTCATCAATGAACCAGGGATCGCCCAAAGTCGGTATTCCTCCTCAAGTTGTTAATATTATTAAAGTTTATTCTTGTGAAAAGTCGTTAATTCCACTCCAGGTGCAATCTGTGTGACCTCCACGGGATTAAAACCAAATTTGGTGTACAGATTCACTGCGGGCTGATTCAGCGTTCCTGTGGAGACGATATAACGCGGAAGATCCGCATGCTGTTCCAACACATACGTCATCAAAGATGCCGCAATTCCCTTGCGAAAGTGATCCGGGTGCACCATCATTCGTGTAATGGTCAGTGTATTCTCCTCTTCCTCCGCCACAGAGACAGCCCCGATAAGCTCTCCGTCATCATGGATACAACCATAAAAATTCTCTCCACAATCCCGAAGTGTCTCCATCGTATCCATCAAAGGAGGAATCTCCTGAAACCCGATGATTTCGGCTTCCAATCGATAGGCCACATGTTGTAGTCTCCATAACTGTCCCAACGTCTCCAGATCACTCAGTGACAATGGTTGAATGTTCATATCCGTTCCCCCGTCCGAAATACATTTGTATCTATCAATACCAAAAAGAGGCTGTCACAGGGACGAGCCTCTTTCTGTCCGGCCTCACCGGAAGGATTAGCGGTTCAGTACATCTGCAAGCAGTTGGTTGGCTAGAGCGGGATTCGCCTTGCCTTTACTTTCTTTCATAACCTGACCAACAAGGAAGCCAATGGCTTTTTGTTTACCAGCTTTATAGTCTTCCACGGATTGAGGATTATTCGCTACAACTTGCTCAACGATGGCAAGAATGGCGCCTTCATCACTAATCTGCACAAGACCCTTCTCTTCAACGATCTGCTGTGGAAGCTTGCCGCTCTCCAGCATTTCCTTGAATACCGTTTTGGCGATTTTGCTGTTAATGGTGCCCTTCTCCAGCAGTCCGATCATTTCACCCAAACCTTGACCTGTCAGTGGAACTTGAGTCACTTCAAGGTTGCTCGTATTCAGGTAACCCAGCAAGTCGCCCATGATCCAGTTGGATACGGACTTCGCATCCTGAGTGTATTTCAAACTATCTTCAAAAAGATCTGCCACAGCTTTGGAGGAGGTAATAACCTCTGCATCATAACTAGGCAATCCATAATCAGCCGTGTAACGCGCCTTGCGCTCGTCTGGAAGCTCAGGTATGGTAGCTCTGATCCGCTCTTTCCAGGCTTCGTCGATATGCAAATTCACCAGATCCGGGTCCGGGAAATAACGATAGTCATGCGCCTGTTCCTTACCACGCATCGACAGTGTTTTCCCTTGAGCTTCGTCCCAGCGACGTGTCTCCTGAACCACTTCACCGCCATCATCCAGAATCTCAGCCTGACGGTATTGTTCATATTCCAGACCACGCTGAACACCACGGAAGGAGTTCATGTTCTTCAGCTCGGCTCTTGTTCCCAGCTTCTCCTGTCCATGTGGACGCAAACTGATGTTGGCGTCACAACGCAGTGATCCTTCTTCCATCTTCACGTCCGACACATCACAGTACTGCATGATTGCACGCATTTTTTCAAGATACGCACGTGCCTCTTCCGGAGAAGAAATCTCAGGTTCGGATACAATCTCCACAAGTGGAGTACCGACACGGTTAAAGTCCACCAAAGACGCGTATCCGCCATCGATATGTGTAAGCTTCCCTGCATCTTCTTCCAAGTGAAGACGTGTAATGCCGATTCGTTTCGTTTCACCATTCACTTCGATATCAATCCAGCCATTCTCACCGATCGGTTGATCGAATTGCGAGATCTGATAGGCTTTGGGTGAATCGGGGTAAAAGTAGTTTTTACGGTCAAACTTGCTGACATCAGCAATCGTACAATTCAGGGCCATCGCTGCCTTCATGGCATAGTCTACCGCCTGACGATTCAGTACAGGCAGTACGCCCGGATGTCCGAGACAGACCGGGCAGGTATGCGTGTTGGGCGGAGCTCCAAAAGCTGTGGAGCAGCCACAGAAAATTTTGGAGTTGGTATGCAACTCCACGTGGACTTCAAGTCCAACGACCGTTTCATATTTAGATGCGGACATTTCTATATTCCTCCGTTCCGGGCAGTCTACAGCTGCGGACGCTGCTTGTGGAATTCTGTATTTTGTTCAAACGCATGCGCTACACGCAATACGGTTGTTTCATCAAAGGCTTTACCGATAATCTGCAGGCCAACAGGCAATCCATCCGAGAATCCACATGGAATGCTAACAGCAGGTACACCAGCAAGGTTAACCGGAATAGTCAAAATATCGTTCAGATACATCGTAAGTGGATCATCCACCTGTGAACCCAGTTTGAACGCCGTAGTTGGCGCAGTTGGTCCGATAATCACATCATATTTGGCAAATACATTGTCGAAATCCTGTTTGATCAATGTACGTACCTTCTGTGCTTTCAGATAATAGGCATCATAGTAACCCGAGCTGAGTGCATACGTTCCGAGCATGATACGTCGTTTCACTTCCGGACCAAAACCTTGACTGCGGGACTGATGGTACAGATCCAGCAAGTTATCCGGATTGTCAGCACGCACGCCATAACGTACACCATCAAATCGAGCCAAGTTGGAAGAAGCCTCTGAAGATGCCAGCAGGTAATACGTAGCCACCGCATATTCGGTATGCGGAAGGGATACTTCTTCCCATGTTGCCCCGAGCCCTTCAAGAACTTTCAATGCAGACAAAACTGTCTCTTTCACTTGTGGATCTACGCCTTCACCGATGTATTCCTTCGGAACGGCAATGCGAAGCCCTTTGACATCACCTGTCAGTCCGCTCAAATAATCCGGGATTTCTACTTTTGCAGATGTCGAATCTTTGGCGTCATAACCAGCAATGGCTTGCAATACATAAGCAGAATCTTCAACATTTTTCGTCAAAGGACCAATCTGATCCAGGGATGATGCAAATGCAACCAATCCAAAGCGGGAAACAAGTCCGTACGTCGGCTTCAATCCAACAACACCGCAATACGAAGCAGGCTGTCTGATGGAGCCACCTGTATCTGATCCAAGCGTGAAGTATGCTTCTCCCGCAGCTACAGCTGCTGCAGAACCACCGCTGGAACCTCCTGGAACACGATCAAGTGCCCATGGATTACGTACAGGGGAGAAACTTGAATTCTCATTGGAGCCGCCCATGGCGAATTCGTCCATGTTGAGTTTACCAATAGTTACGGTGTCCGCAGCTTTCAATTTCTCGACAACTGTCGCGTCATACACCGGGTCGAAATTACGAAGGAATTGGCTACCACACGTCGTGCGCAGTCCGTTCGTAACGATGTTATCCTTAATACCTACAGGCAGACCAAAAAGCAAACCTTTCTCCTCGCCACTAACCAGACGGTCATCCAGTTGACGTGCACGAGCGCGTGCTTGTTCTTCATCCAGTGCCAAATATGCCTTAACTTTATCGTCATGCGCGCCAATGTTCTGATACGCCTGATCCACCAAATCGCTGACCGACAGCTCTTTGGCATGCAGCTTGTTATGTAACTCAGGCAACGATTGTTCAAATAAACTCACAGTTTTTGTCCTCCTTCCGGTTATCCGTTATTCCATTACTGCAGGCACTTTAAACTGCCCGTCTTCTTCTTCCGGTGCATTGCGCATCACCTGTTCAATCGACAGGCTTTCTTTGGTCTCATCTTCACGCATAACATTGCTTACGTGCAGAACGTGAGTGGTGGGCTCGATGTCTTCTGTATCCAGCTCATTCAGCTTTTCTGCATATTTTAAAATCGCGTTCAGCTGACCTGTCAGGGTCTGTTCTTCTTCAGCAGTCAAGTTGAGCCGGGCCAGCTTGGCCACATGCTGAACGTCATTATTCGAAATACTCATTAGCGGATGCCTCCTTCATTCGTTCTGATTCCCGAAACGACCTGAAACGAATCGCTCGTTTAACGGGCTAAAGTCTCAAGATAACTTTTTTCATTATAGGTGAGATAGTTCGACAATTCAATGCAAATGACCTGACAGGCTTCCGGGAAGCTAAAATCAAACTTATAAAATAAAAAAGAGCCGGCATCAGCCGACTCTTAAAATTCTAAATCCATGCACGCAGATTAACCTGCTTTATAAAATCCGCCTGTGACATAACATCGTTCGCGGTTTCCTCTTCCTCTTCCACAGCTTGAAAATCTCCGTTCATCAGATGATGAAACAGCTTCTCATTGTGTGTCGCAAGGGCGTAATCTATCAACGCTTCTCGCTCGACCCGCTCAGCTTCCTGCTTCAGCAGAACCTCTTCCAGATCGACGTCGCCGGATGGAACAAAAAAGTTCCGGTTCACCTGCGGCACTCGAAGCACGTAATCGAACGCATTGTCCGGATTCCGGTCATAAGCGATGATGAAACCATATTCCCCCACAGGAAGATTCTGCTCAAACGCATCCGCGACGATGACAACCTTCTCTCCTAATCGCAGCATCGTCTAACCTCCTGGTAGTCTATCATTAATATTTATTTGTATAGTCTACTAGAAAAGAATAACGATGTCTAGGAATACTAGAATTAAACAACATATTTGTGCAAAATCTTTTTTCCATTTTTAAAATGATGTTATTTCTGATTCCGTGCACCTGGCTTGCGCTGTGATCGAATCACGACAAACCAATATATGATAAGCGGCGTGGGAAATCCTGTGATGCCCCATAATCCCCATAACCAAGGGAAACGTCCACGTCTGCGTGCGTCCTGAAAGATCCATGTGCCCTGAACCAGAAGAAAAATGCCAAGCAATGTAAGCCACAGTGGAGAAATCTCATCCAATGAATAATGTATTTTATTCATGACGAACCTCCTTCCGGCGCCGTCCGGCCCAGATCACAGCCAAAATCACCGCGACAGCTGTACCAAGTGCCTGGATTCCCAGATAAAGAGCTGGAGCAGATACGAAAAATAATGCCCCGAAGGTAATGGCAAGTAATCCAACCAACCAGAAACATATCATCTCAATCCAATTGGCTCGACGTCTAATCTGTCTCCGTTCCCTGACTTGGGCTTCAAGTGCACCCAAAGAAGGAATACTTGTCGGATCAAATGCATCATCCAGCACTTTCATGTGTTGCTGCAATCGTTCCACAACTTCTTGTTCTTGTGCATCGTCTGATCTGCTCATCCTTATTCCAGCTCCTTTCTTAACTGACGGAGACCATAAGCTGTGCGTGACTTCACCGTTCCCGCAGGAATATCCAGCATTTCCCCGATCTCGTCATACCCGTATCCATAATAATGCTTCAGTAACACTGCAACACGATGTTCGGGTGTCAGTCTTGTCATCGCATCCATGACATCTGTCCATTCTTCATTCCGAATCTCAAGCTGCCAGCGGAATCGACGTACAGCCTGATCCCGAATGAGAGCAAGCCAGTTCTGTTCTCTCTTCTTACGTCTTGTCTTATCGATATAGATGCGGGTCGCAATGGTGATCATCCATGATGAAAAGGCAGACGTGCCATCATATCGATGGATATTTTCCATACAACGAATCATCGTATCTTGCACCGTCTCTTCTGCGAGGTTAGCGTCCATTGTCACTTTCACAAGATACTTATACACAAACGTGTAGTGACGTTGCAACAACGCTGCGAGTGCGCTATCGTCTCCCGATACTGCTCTGCGTACCTCTTCCAGCTCAGCTACCTTTATCATGAAATCACCTGCTTCCCGTTCAATCTGGAGTTAATACGACAGGCTCTGCAAAAACGTTCAATGAAATCAAAAAAAAAATTAAACGCGACAATTTCCCGGGCAATCAGACTTGATTCCGGTAATCTTGCAGCTTGTCGAACCACGGTTGGTTGCGGGCTCCGTTTCTTAAAACACGGCTTGTCCATATATTCTGCTGAGACTTCACCACTTCATTGGTCACGCTAGGGTTATGTATTAAAGCTCGCTCAGTACCTGTTTCTCTTTTCCCACTTTCCAATATGCGACGGTTTTCTTCAATGATCGGATACTCGACACGCTGATTCAACGGAATAACTCTTGTTTTCTCCACTTTGATATTCCCCACTCTCATGATCTACTATTTCTTAAATTTATTATTTCTAAATCAATCTGTACTTGCTGCTAGCTTGCTACTGGTCTCAAACTGGCTTGTGATGAAGCGCATCTTGCATCTCTATGTAGCGTAAAAAAAGGGCTAATTCTGTGATAAAAAGGGGCTGAAAACAAAAAAAGAACGCAAACCGGGTATAGACCACAGTCTGCGTGCTTCGCGAGGTTGGGTGTTTCTTGGTAATGCTTCAGTTAGATGATGCCTTAACGCTTGTAACAACTAATTGCTATTCTAATGAAAAAGTTGTCACTTGTCCAGACTTTCTTCACATATCATGTCGGATTATCTTGCGGACACGTAAGGATTGTTCTGTTTCTCATAACCAATGGTCGTTTTGGGACCATGACCTGGATATACTTTCACTTCATCAGCAAAGGTGTAAAGCTTGTTCTGGATTGAATCAATCAGATCCCGTTCACGCCCTCCTGTCAGGTCCGTTCTGCCCACACCCATGCGGAACAGCACATCACCGGCAAACAGGTCGTTATCACAAAGCAAACTTACACTGCCTGGTGAATGTCCAGGTGTATGGAACACTTTAAACGTATGACCAATCAGATTCAGCTTCTGCCCTTCGTCCATGGCATATTCAGCAGGATCTGTCGAAAGCGGTGGTGTCGCCTGCGGCCAATTCAAAGATCCATTTAATTTCGGGGTGGTGAGCCAGTCACTCTCCAAGTCATGAAGATAAACGGGACATCCCTTCAATTTACGGATCTCATCTACCCCGCCCATATGATCAAAGTGAGCATGAGTGAGGAGAATCGCTTCAATCTCCAAGTCTTGGATCGCCTTAAGCAGCGGCCCTGGATTCATGCCTGGATCGATAATGACGGCTTTACCCGGATCATCTCCTTGTAAGAGATACGCATTGGTCTGAAGCGGGCCTAGTGTAAACGTACGAATGTTAAGCATATCGGCTTAGTAACCCGAAATCAGTTCACGCAGCTCACGGATAATGGCTGCATGTGACTCCGTTCCTTCCCCATAACGTTTACCAATCTCTTGACGCGCTACAGCCAAATTTTCTTGATAATCTGCTGCTTCACGATCCGGATTAAGGCGTTTGAATTCAATCATGACTTCCTGTACATGCTGCGGACGAGGTCCCCACTGACCTAACACATGACCACCTGTATCTGCAAAAATAACGACTGGCACGGAGCGGCCACCCATGGTCAGGAATTCATCCATCACTTCCGGATGGTTCTCCATAATCAGAACTTCTGTTGGAATTCCTGAGATTTCAAGCGCCTGGAACACAACCGGAATATTACGGACAACATCCCCGCACCAGTCAGCAGCCAGAATTAACACACGCAGATCATCGCGATGGTTCAGGCTCTCAAAGAACTCACGATCCTCTTCGTTCGACCAAGTAAAGCTATCATAGTTGGCCTGGAATTCACTTTGGTTCTTGGTCATACTCTCGATAAAATCTTTCGGTGGAAGACCTTTACCGAATTTGTGAGACAAGTTGGGTTTACCCATGACTAGACACTTCCTTTCTTTTTACGAACATTCATCCATTTAATAAGTACATAAACGATCATAAGGGCGAGAGCGACAAGCAAAATAGGCATAACATATGGTGCCGCTTTCTCATCAATATGCTTCCATTGATCTCCAAGAATCATCCCTAAATATATAAACAATGCAGTCCAAGGTATAACAGCGAGTGTAGTAAGCAAGATGAATTTGCCTGTGTGCATTTTCGTGATGCCAGCCGGGATGGAGATTGCATGTCTTACCACCGGAACAAAACGCGCTGTGAAAATGACACCTGTACCATACTTGCGGAACCACTCCTCGGAATGGTCGATGTGTTTTTTCTGGATGAGTATGTATTTACCGTAGCGTTCAAGCACAGGTCTGCCGCCATAACGGCCAATCCAGTAAATAAATAACTGGGCAATCACACCGCCCACCGTACCAAAAATCATAGCACCGAAGAAGTTGATATTACCTTGTGAAACGAGAAAACCTCCATACGCCAGCACAATTTCGCTTGGGATAACTTCCAACATTAATCCAAGCATGATTCCAAAGTACCCAAGACTTTGAATCCAATCGAACAATTGGCCAACAAGGTTATGAATAAAGTCCATCTCAACCCTCTTTCTCCATCCTGATTGGCGGTGCCCCTCCGCACCATGGATGTTCGTCCCTATTTTATCACAGGGCTGTGGACGTTGCTACTTCACGAGGTTGGGATAGTGTCCCGTTCGCAGCAGTCCGCATATGGTATGGGGAGAGGAGCGTGAGAAGATGTCACACAAGTCAATACCCGGTTCTCCGCCGGTCAAACATACGAAATCTGGTCAAAACCTTCCTTCCGCCAGAGGAATTCGCAGAGCATGCAGTAAGGAATTGTACCGGACAGCCAAAAGGCTAAAAGTATATGTCTCTCCCGAACGGATGAAGCAGGCGGAAGAATATTATTACGGTAAGGTGATCACAAATCTGCTCTGGATTGGGGAGAATCGCGACAACCGCAAGAAATTATGTGAGTGGTGGAACAAGGATGTCAGTGAAGAGATCGCCGCGATGTGGGAAGTAGATGTTGAACCATTAAAAGATGCATTTCAGCACGCATTTGGCGGTTATCGTCTGTAGATTATGGAGGAATGAGGCAGATAGCTGTGTCTTCAAACCTACTGAAAGACGCAGCAAAGCTGAAGCGAATCTTAAGCGAATCTGAACATGTTAGGAACGGGTGAGGGCACGGGCACTGTGTCCTTAACGTGTGATGTTAATGCCCCTTCACGTACGAGCAAGCGATAGAGACAACATAAATGCGAATTGCTCACTTATGATGTAAAGCTTCGCTCTGGGCGGAGTTCAGGGTCGTCCTCTGGCTTGCGGATCGAGCAGAGCATGGAGCCGACCACCACGGGGAGCATGAACATAAGCTGGGATTATATTTTCATGCTCATGCTCAAGCCCATACTCATAACTCAAGCCCAAGCCCATGAGCGGTAACGAATCTGAGTCGTCTTATTCAAGGATTTGAAGCACTCTTAGAAATCTAAGGAATCTGAGACACGTTATATCGAAATTTTTGGACTTTTATAGGGTTTTTGTTAGGGAATTTCCGGAAATAACGTGTCTGATGTTCCTTACAATTTAAAAGGAGGAGCTAAAGGCCAAATAAGACGTCCTGTGTTCCTTAGAAAATCGCATACCCATCCGCGAGGAGCAGCCAGCTTGGACTCCCAGAATTTTTAGACGTTGACATCCATCATCATTTCGCTTGGGTTAGCGTCAAGATCCAGCAGTGATTCAAGGGCTCCGCTTAGTCAACTCTGGAGTAAACGGAGGAGAAGAACCCGAAGCAAGCCTGCGCAGGTTCTCTCCATAGCCTGGAGCATGTTCTTCCAGTACAAAGCGACGATCATTGCGAACGTTTCCTGCTTCCACTTCCTCAGCCAACAGTTGATACTGTTCATACATCTGTACACCAGCGGCGGCGGTCTGTCGAGCTCGATCCGTGAATCCTGCCTTCCATTCCCGCCGCGCTGCCTGCTCCATCCAATACAAAGCCGTGGATTGGCCAATGCCATCATACCGATTCAATGCGATCGCTTGTTCAAAATATTCTCCAGCTTGCTGTCCTTCGCCGAATTGGGCTGCCAATCGTCCCAGTTCGATGTAAATCTGAAGGTGCATTGGGGAATGGGACAGGCTGTTCAAAAGAAGTGATTCTGCTTCTCGTCCCGGGAGCGTTCGCGCAAGAGATATCACGATATCCGGTCGATTCGGGTTAGACTGAAGGGCAGCCATAAGATGCACCTTCTGTGCTGGAGTGCCATCCGGTTCAGACATCGCCTGACGGTACTGCACTTCTGCTACGGCATATCGGGAGGTCAGCCAGACTGTTCCCCCAATCCAGAAAAGGATGATCATCACTATGGATACCCTTATTAGCCGAGCAGTTACTCGCTGAAAAATATGAAAGAAGGAACGCATCGGGACAACTGATGGGTGGGATTGGGTTGATAAATATCGCAAGAAAAGAGATCTGGATTTAGATCTCAATTTAGATCCCGATTTGGATCTGATAAGAGTGTATTTCACAGTTACGCCGGATCGCTGGACCCCCTCTGTTTCCGTCTTCAATGCGACTGCCCAAGCACCGAGCCAGATGAAGAGCATCCAAAATAATGTAAAGCTCCAGTCAAAGTCCATCACCCCATGCAGGCCAAAAACAAGCATGGATGGCATGAGCTGCGGTGCAAAATAAAAGATGCTTCGCAGGGTGAGGAGAAACCACCCTGCGACAAGCACGATGCCGATCATGCCCGTGTCCAGGGCGAGATCGAGCAGGCCGTTGTGAACCTCGCCTCCAACATAAGGCGAGGATTGAATGGCGCGAAACATGTTGCGCCATGTATCTCCCCCGTGGCCGAGCCATGCGGCCTCGGTCCACAGCTGGAGGGCGTCCCGCCACATCTGTAGGCGGGACACCCCAGTGCCGACACCCGCCGCGAGGCGATCGGCGGTGGAGGCCACGGCCATCAGTGCAGCGGCGGCTCCCGCCAGCACGATGGCCGTCAGGGCAGCGGCGCGCGGAGCCTTGGCGGCGCCGCTGTGCCATAGACGGCACAGCAGCAGCGTGCCGAGCAGCGCAGCTGCCCATGCCCCGGCCAGTGCCAGCAGGCCGGGCACGGGTGCAGGCGCCAGCTGGGCAGCAGCCAGCTGGCGGTACAGCCAGGCCGCGCACGCCAGTGGCGCGGCCATGGCCAGCAGCAGCGGCAGGCGGGCACCGCGCCGCTGCAAAGCGTAGGCGGCGACCGCGGCGCAGCCGGTCGCCAGCCAAGCGCCGCGCGACTCGCTCAGCAGGAGCGCGGCTTGCGCAGGCATGAGCGGCAGCACTGCCGCAATGAGTCGCCCGGCCGGCACAGGCCGGGCTATGACTCGCGCGGCCGCTGTCAGCCGCTCCAATGCGTACATGCCAACAACGGCACCGTACGCATTCGGGTACTGCAATAGTCCGCCGAGCCTTGCTCCGGCGGAGCTGATCTCGGGGTCAGCAGTTCGCATCACCCCGAAGGGCAGCGGCAATATCCCGCACACGGCAAAGATGCCGCTTAGCACAAGCAAGCCGCCTGCCATCTGCCAACCGCAGGCTAACCAACGCGCACCATTCGTGCGCGCAGCCAGTATTGCGGTGAGCAGAGTAAACATCGCAAGTAGGCTCCACCGCAGCATCTCATCCATGCTGCCCTGTTTACTCACTGAGCCTACCCATGCATGTAGCCCAAAACATGTCATCATCCCCAGCGGCCATAATACCCGCCACATTCCTGGAAATCGAAAAATTTTCTCAACGATTCGTTGGAGTCTCCCCCGACCCTGTCCCAATGACATGGGTATTCGTTCACTCGCCTTCTGCGGACGAATACCTACAAGGAAAAACAAAAACATAATCAATATGCTTCCTGCTGCGATCAATAGGACAGGGTACATATCCGCTGAATAGTACAGTCCCCGACTCAGACATCCTGCAAACAGCAAGACAATGGAGAGTATGCCCAACCCAACAGTACATCCCGAACCTAAAATACGTTCACTCCTCAAGGTCCAAGAAAAACTCCCTGACGCATCGGTCTGAATAGCTCCATTTGGATTATTTTTATCATCTTTTTTATACGTATCACGTTTGTTGTATGTATGTTCCCTATTATATGTACTGTCTCCACTATCCCTAATGTCCCCATTACATAAGTCCTTGTTATCTACAGATTCTGTACCATTTGCGTGGTGAGACCGTTCAAACGCCTGTTTCACTATTACCTCGTTCGCCGCATACCCTCGTCTATCCCTCACAACTCCCTTATCCATTGTCCTATTCTTCATCTCTACCCTCCTTCCACCGCTCCATATGCATAACAAAAAGACAGAAGATCCCGATAACGGGTCCTTCTGCCTGATATACATCTGACAGTTATGATGTTGCTTGCTACGCAGTATGTGCATTGAATATCATTTTACATTCAGGGACCCTAATTGCAGTATGTCCCTGGATTGGCGTTGGCACACTCAGCAAAGGTCGCAATTTGCGGAATCTTGAACGGTTTCTTTGCTCGATTTTGATTTCCCGTTGGCCTGCTTGCCATCACCAGGAAGCAAATCGGCACAAGCCCGCTCCAAATATGGATCAGCATGAATGAAATCACGGAAAGCTGTGTATTCATTCCACATCTCCGTCACTTCGCCAGCCTGACCGCGAACAGCACGAATCAATATGTTTTTAGGCGTATTCTCCATATCGATGAATTCAAGCAATTGTGTCTTGTATCCCATCAGATCAAGCAACTTGGCACGAATCCCATCCGTAGCCAGTGCGGAAAAACGTTCCTTGAGGATGCCATGGGACAACAACGGATTCATCACGGAAGCCTCTACTTGATCAAACAGTTCATGCTGACAGCAAGGAACAGACAGAATAACAGAAGCCCCCCAACGAACTGCCTTCTCCAAAGCAGCATCGGTAGCTGTATCACAGGCATGCAGTGTGACAACCATATCCACTTCATTCAATTCATCGTAGTCCGCGATGTCTCCAACCAGAAACTTCAGATCGCCATAATGCAATCGATTAGCCAGATCATTACAGTGTTCAATTACATCTGCCTTCAAGTCCAACCCAATAATCTTGAGTGAACGCCGTTGTTGTACAGACAGATAATGATATAACGCAAATGTCAGATAAGACTTGCCGCAACCAAAATCAACGATGGTCAGTGGACGTCCTTCCGGCAGATGTGGAATGACATCCTGCACCATTTCGAGGAAACGGTTGATCTGTCTGAACTTGTCATACTTGCGGGCCAGCACACGACCTTCTTCGTTCATAATACCAAGTTCAACGAGGAACGATACAGGTACGCCTTCTTCTAATACATATTGTTTCTTGCGATTATGCGACAGATCCACCGCAGTTTTGGAAGCAGATTTGGTCAGAATGGATACTTTATATTTTTTGCTGATCAAAATTTGATAGTCTGCCTCGGTCGTACAGAGCAGCCCTTGACGAAACGTCTCTTCGCATAACAAAGTCATGCGCTCAGCCGCTTCAGCCGGAGTCAAATTCTCGTGCAGCACTTTGTTGTTATAATGAAATGCAAATTGATAATGCAGCTGATTCTTCAGTGTCACCGGCTTGACTTGCACTTTGGTATACGAGACATTGTCCCGTCTGCGCAGCTGGCTCCAGGTCGCTGTAATCAGCGAATTCTGTTCAAAGATGTCTTGTATAAGCTTTCGCAATGAATCCACGGGGTACATCTCACTTTCGATTTGGTTTGGTCAACCGTTACCATACCACAATTCCGTTCCCTCTCCAAGTAAAGGCATGTAACAGGCCTTGATCCAATCCATATTTTATGAGTTCATCTCTTGACGACTTAGTTCAGCTAGTCCCTCTTCAACTTCGTTCCGTGGCAGACCGCCCTGCTCCAGTTGTTCATCCGTGAGTGGGCTCAACCTTTCATAGAACGCCTGTACATCATCTCGGTAGCTCACCGGGAATTCAGCACCAAGCTGTAGCAGCCTGTACCAACTGTTCTCTGCCTGGTCATAACGCCCTTGTTGTTCACGATACAGGGCAAGCTGTCTTTCGGTTCGAGCAGGGAGTTCATATTCTTTCGTAAGCCCCAACACACCCTCCACCCGTTCCGGTGCGTCCAACAACTTGGGATTAGCGCCATGATTCAATGCATACAGGTAAAAATGAAGTGATCTCATCAATCGAATGAGGGCGTCATCCTCTGCGTCCATTCTCTCCTGATCATCTATGCCTTCCACTTTGGCCTTCTCTTGATAGATGTAAGCCTCTTCTTCAATCAGCCTCGCGGCTTGCTGCAGATTATCTACCTCAATTATTCCGCGAAAACGGAACATTTCAATAACATCCTCTGCTGGCAATGAGTTCAGTAGAGATAAGTTCAACCCAAACTGCCTGCGCATCAACTCATCCAGTTCAGACAATGCCTCGGTGTGCTTACGCTGCTGTTTGAGCGTGAACACTTTGCCTATTGCTTCAGTCATTTCCTCCATCATGCGGAGCAGATAATCTTTTCTGAACATGCTGTATGCCCCCTCATCATTCGACCCTATACATTCAATCGTTCTCATATCGTTCCTTTATATTTATTTTAATTCATGCCATGACAAAAAGCCAAAAACAAGAAACACGTGTCTTTGCTCTAGCCATGAACACACTAAACCCCTGCCTATCCCAAAGGGACGTGGCAGGGGCTCGGTTGAAATGGAACTGGGTACTCCTCCTCCACAAGAGGTTGAATCATCCAGAAACCAAACTATATTCTAATTATATCAACATTAATCACTTCATCAATTACTTCGATAATCCAGCCATAAATTGTTTAATGACCTGAATTAACTCTTCAGGAGCTTCATACATGCTCATATGACCTGCACCCGCAATCACGGCTTGCACGATATGTGGCTTGTCACTTGTAAATGTGCGTTCTGGCGGGATAACCGCATCTTTCTCTCCCGCAACCAGCAATACAGGTAAAGGTGTAGCAGATAACACATCGCGGCGATCCGGGCGTTCTCGCATAGCAAGTGCAGCACCAACAGCACCTTGAGGAGCAGTCTGGTATCCAATTTCCTTCACACGTGTTACATGCTTAGATAACGATTCCACATGTTCCGGTGCAAACAGTCCGGGAACCAGTCCATCTACAAAATTTACGATACCTTCGGTCTGAATGGTGGATACAGCACGAAGGCGCTTTTCCTTGGCTTCTTCACTGTCCGGATAGGCTGTTGAATGGATCAGACCAAATGCATTCAAACGCTCCGGGTGACGTTGTGCAATCGAGAGCGCAATGTATCCCCCCATCGAGTGTCCCAAAAGGACCGCTTTTTCCACATTCAACTCATCCATCAACTGTAATACATCATTGCCCATCTGTTCGATGGTATAACTTCCTACAGGTGCATCTGTTTTTCCGTGTCCACGCAGATCAGGTACGATACAGCGATAGCTGCGTGCCAGTTCAGGTACGACCTCATCCCAATACGATGAACTGCCACAGTATCCGTGGAGCAAAATGAGTGCTTCTCCCTTACCTTGTTCGGCATAACAAATCGTCGTTCCATCACACATCACTTTTTCCATATGAATCCCTCTCTCTGCGCGAATTAAATAATTCAGGTTGTATATTATTAAGCCTACATATCATGAATGAAACGTTTGTCTCCATTTCCATGCTTCAATTGCGGCGTCTGCAATCGTTCGGGACATCCCCATAACCAAGTGAAGTGAGGTCATCTGCAAAATGGAATAGGGCCTTGGTCCATTCGCATTAACCACAGCTGCTACACTGTATTGTCCAACAGGGGGTAGCTTGCCTCCGACCGATTGGGCCGGAATGAGTGGGTTATTCGAGAGATAGTATGTACCTACCGCATGCTTTGGACCCAGACATGCATCAATCGCTATGATGGCATGGTGTGCAGGAATAATTGCCAATTTCTTTTCCAGCGTATCTGCATCACAAGGGGAAGACAGCGTGCCAATCACGTTCTCCATTCCACTCTCTTGCAGTAAACTTCCTGTCAGTGGACCCAGAGCATCCCCGGTGGAACGATCAGTACCAATGCAGACAAACGTGATTTCAGCTGGAGAGTGAAGTTGAATGATGTTTTTGAAAAATAAAACCAGATTCTCTGCAGGCACGCCTTTGCGGACTTCCCTTCCTTGATGGCGAACCATTTCTCGCTTATACGCTGCCAAGCTGTATTCCCTCCAGTACACTCAGGTTTCCGTTAAATACTGTTGTTGTATCCATCATTGTAACCGATGCTTGGTTTCCTCGCAAAAGCATTAGCCTGAGCGCTTCCAATCATGATACAATAACAAGAGTTTCCGATACGGAAGGGATGAACTTAACGATGGATTTATCACAAGCAACAGCAGCCAATATGGAATATATGATTGAAGCGATCAAAACCAAACTTCGTATGGCAAGCGGTGCCGCCATGCAAGCTTCTTCATTCCCACTTGAGAAATATGAAGATCTGTTTGACCTGTATGAAATGATTTTGAGCAAGGAACATCTCAGTATCTCTGAAGTGGAAGCTGTCGCTTCGGAACTGGGTAATCTTCGTAAATCTTAAGCCAAAAAAGGACCTGTTTTCCACCTCACCGTGGGAACAGGTCCTTTTTCACATTTTTATATTTCCAGACTATCTTTTAAGGAATACATCCCATCCTTAAGGCAGGTCAACCAAAACAAATTCGGCAGGTTCACTGTCTGTGCTCGTGATTTGCAGATCACAGCTTTTGCGAATTCGTGCGGCATCCCCTGGCTTGAGGTTGAAGTTGCCATCCGAACAATGAATCTCTACATGTCCACTGATCAGGAAAAGATGTGTCCGTCGATCTTCGTGTTGCGGGTACATCAACTTCTTTCCGGACTCCAAATGGGACAGGTAACAGGTTACATCCTGGGAAATAGGCAATGCGCCTTCGCTTCCCTCTCCCCCTTGCCCGGATACAATCGGACATAGACGATTCAAGTGCTCCTGCGGCTCTATTCTCCGATTCGTATAGGAAGGTTTCAGCATACGCTCCGATGGCAAAAACCACATCTGGAGGAAACGTACCGGTTCATCCGCTGACGGATTGGTCTCGGAGTGTTCCACTCCCGTACCCGCACTCATCACCTGGACCGTACCCGGTTCAAGCAATTGTTCTGTTCCCATACTATCCGTATGTTTGAGTGTACCCGATATGACATAGCTGACAAGTTCAAGATCATGATGTGGATGTTTCTTAAAGCCTTCTTGCGGCATCAGCGTGTTTTCATTATGAGCCAACAGACAGCCAAAATGGGCGTTGCTTGGATCATCATAATCCGCAAACGAAAAGCTGAATTCACTGTGTATCCAACCTCGATCCGACGTGTGCCTTTCTTCCGATGTCACCACTTTAATCATGTTCATCCACCTCCAAGGGTTTAGAGCTGCCACATTACCGCGGCAGTCCATGCGTGTATATGAATTGTATAGATGAATACCAGTTGGTATGTCATCTTTACCCGGGGTCCGGCAACTCTAATCACGCCCCTTCTTAAGGTTATACGCTATCTTCAAGTGAGTGGAGAATGAACTCACTATCTGCATGACCTACAAGGGTACCCGCATCATTTCGGATGTCCGAAGGGAACACTTCAGCCAATCGGGCAATGGTTCTCTCATTGGAATAACCAATCTGTCTCAGGATGGATTGGGTAATGAAGGCCCACTCTTCCTCGGAACCATCAAGCACCTTGAAGGTGATTCCCAGTCTTTCTTTTTTCAGACCAAATCCGAATACCCCCTTGAATCCACCCTTCGCTACAATGTTATTGTCTTCCAGCAACACTGAATCTACACGCTCCGTGCCACCTACCATCAACGGATGTTCATTCATAGCTGATGTTATGGTCTCTACAGCTGTTCTTGTGGAAGGATCAGCGATAAGATCCGGACAAGCGAGCTTCAGATAGGCGTTCGACAATGCCGACAACGGCAAAGAAAATACCGGAAAGCCGCAGCCATCCGTCCCAAGCTCAATCTCTTTTTCTTCGATACCTGCCAGGTCGGCAAACGTTTCAAGAATTTCTCGTTGTACCGGATGATCCGGTTCAGCGTAACTGCACAGATCAACCTGCTTCATTTGGCTGTACGCCAGAATCCCCAGATGTTTTCCGGAGCAGTTGTGCAAGATGCGCCGTTTCTCTCCTTGTCCACGTAACCATTGATTACGGCTTTCTTCATTAAGCGGATAACTTGGTGCACAGATCAGGCATTCTTCTCCCAATCCGATCTTACCGGATAACTGCTCCAGCACCCGAATGTGTTCCGGTTCCGAACGATGCGAAGAGGACATAATGGCAATCTCCTGTGCTGATAGGCCATAGTGACTGGCAATTCCTGCCCGAATACCTGGAATGGCTTGAAAAGGTTTGGCAGATGAACGAGTGAACGCTCTAAAATGAGGGTCACCAGCCGAGTATACGATTCGTCCATACTCATCCGTAATACTTATGTGTCCGTAATGGGCGCATTCCATAACGCCTGCACGGTATTCTTTAATTAACAAGGCACTCTCCATGCGAGTTCTCTCCTTTGTGCTCCCGATTTCATCTCTGCTTTGCGTCACGACGCCGCATGGGATATCTTAAATAGTATAGTACAAAAGCGACGTTTTTACAGTTTTTTCGACAGGCATTTCGGGTATAGCTTTATCATCTATGTTCATCTACTACAATAACTGAAGGAGAAACTCATTATGCCGCGCAAAACGTATTCACCAGCCTCATTCAGTTCAAATTCCGGTACGTTATTACGTCCACTCCTCAACTGGGGTATGGCTGGCCTGGCCCTCAGCGCATCGGTCGTATTTATCCTGGCAGGTCTGGGTGCCTGGTTGGGTGCTGATGTTATTATTCGTCTGGATGATCAAATTCAGCAATTATTTTATCTGAATTCAGATTCACGTCTTCATCTATTCCCTTACACTGCATTCATAACCGCACTGGGTTCATTCAAAATCTCTGCTGTGGCTGCAGGAGGGTTTGCTCTTCTTTTCTTCATTCAACGCAGTCCAAGGTTTGTTGTATATGGATATGCGCTCACGGGAAGTTTTGCCATGATGTGGATTCTGAACACCTTATTGAAGGAATTTTTCAGACGAAGCAGACCTGAACTGGATCATTTACTGGTCGTTCACGGGTACAGCTTTCCCAGCGGACATGCCATGATCTCCATGGGTTTCTACGGCATGCTCTTTGTAATCTGGGCCATTGAAAGACAGCGACATAACTCTTCCGGTGTGTGGCTTCCTGTTCTAGGTGGTATTAGTTTTATTTTCTTGATTGGCCTCAGCCGAATCATGTTGGGCGTTCATTATCCTACGGATGTATTTACTGGATTTACTGCTGGATTGGCATGGATTTTCTGCATGGTTAAAGGCATTAAACAAAGCCGCTAAAGAATGAATTCCTCTAATTTCCAGTTCATTCCTCCTCATCTTTATTGTTTCACAGGGTTGCACGGGGTTTATATACGAAGTAAGCAAACGCGAACAGACAACATCCTACATCAAGTTTAAAGGAGGCGGTTGTTATGTGGGGCATCATTATCAGCATTGTGATGGCTGTCATCATCGGTTTGATCGGAGATGCACTTGCCGGTCACAACATGCCTGGAGGCATAATCGGTGCAATGATTGCCGGATTTGCCGGAGCCTGGCTGGGAGCACTTTTGCTTGGTAACTGGGGACCAGTTATCGGTAACTTTGCCATTATCCCTGCCATCATTGGTACAGCGCTCTTTGTTTTCTTGCTGGGGCTTGTGTCCAGACTGCTAAGACAGGCTGCCTGATTCGGGCAACAAGGTGTTCGTTGTTTCGTATTTGTTTCTTAAATTGAAGAAGGAGTGATTAGACATGAATAAAGCAGAAGAGCAATATCCTGTACAGACGGGTTCGACTTTCGCAAAAGGTATTTTCATCGGGGGTTTGCTGGGAGCTGCAGCAGCACTACTCTTTGCGCCTAAACCGGGACGTGAATTGCGTGGTGACCTTTCCGAGAAAGTGGGCATCGTTACTGATCGCACCAAAGAAGTGGCAACTGTTGTAGGTGACAAAGCCTCTGAACTGGCTAAAACGGTCTCTTCCAAAACTTCCGACATTGCAAAAACGGTAAATCAAGGCCGCAATGATGTAATGGACTCTGTGAGAAAAGCGTCCGCTGATGTGGCTAACGAAGCATCCCGTGCATCTGATGAAGTGGCTGCCGCTTCCGTTGAAGCGAAGGAAGATGCACGTAAAGAACTTAACTCGACTAGCCTGTAAGGCGATACAGATCGAGTGACTAATAGCCAGCTGCACTCCAGCTGGCTATTTTTTATCCAATGAGAGTTGAGGAGGACAAATAATATGAGTAAAGTTACAATCAACGGTAATACTCCAATTACGGGAGGAACACCGGCACAGCAGTATGATACAAGCGAGCATCCTTTTGAATTGCGTCATGAGGTAAAGCGATTGAACACCCGTCTGGACCAGATTGCGGACAGTCTGGAGAGAGCACAGATCAAGGATATTATTGATAATTACAGCAGTCCCAAAAAGCGGATTATTACCAATTTTACAGCGGGCATGGCACGAGGTCTCGGTCTGACTGTGGGTACCTTTGTTGTTCTCGGTTTGCTGGCATTCATTCTCAGCCAATTCGTGAATATGCCAATTGTGGGCCAATATATCGCTGACTTGCTTGGTTATATTGAAGATTACAAAAACTAAGAGGACTAACCAACAGTAGGCTATCCCTTACGTTTTTCCGTTGCTCCTTTTTTCTCTGTCTCTTCAGCTGAAGGCTGTGAGGATTTCACTTTGAGCAGATCTCCTGTCCAGCCTTTCATCATCAGCCATACATACATGCTGATCATGCTTAAGATAATGACAACAAGGACCAGTACAACTCCCCATGATTTGTCGATAAAGGGCAGGTTCTCAAAGTTCATCCCCCATATCGCGCCAGCTGCCGTGGCAGGTATGAACACAGCAGTAACAATGGTCAGCGTCTTCATGATCTCATTGCCACGTACACCTGAGATCGCATTATCAATGGAGATTAACGTATCGATCTCTTTCTCGTAGTGACTAAACAAACGTTCCATTCGCTCTACTCGATGTTGGAGCTGCTGGAAATATCGATTTTCGTTGATTTCACTGAGATAAGCCTCATGGGCAGCAGCCATCAGTTCCGAATAGGGGATAAACAGATTGCTCCAGTATAACAGTTCAAATCGGGCGGCCAGAATCTGGTCCATTAAAGTTCGGGCATTGCGGGATTCCATCTTCCGTTCCAGATCACGCAGGTTCATCTCAAAATGATCCATCCCCACATGGTAGTAATGCAGTATAGCTCGAAAAAGTACAAACATCCCGTCCCTGGCTTCACTACATTGCTGTAACATATGGGCACGTTCATCCGTCTTCATAATACCTCGTGTATTGTCATCCATATTCAAGGTAACCAGGTTATTGCGATCGACATAGAAAAACATCTGATTATCTTGACGTTTGTCATCTCTCTCATTCTTGACCGCATACAACAATGAACCAAATATGACTGGTTCTGTACCATTCACGAAACGGACGGACAAATAATTCGATTCCACTTCCGGAATCTTATGAAGCCAATACCGCATATCCGGAAACGCCTCTGTCAGCTCCCCCAACGCATCGTTCATGCTATCGGTGTCAGGTGCAACCCAATCCCACCATTGCCAATGGTCCGAGCAAGATAACTTGTCACGGCGAGCTTCCAACTTGATTTGGTTCACAATCACTTTATCCACTCCTGCACTCAGGTTCTTCATTGCATACCCATATCTTTTTGATCCCAAAAAGGACACGTATGCATTTCAGCGCATTGACGTGTCCTTCTTTATGCCGTACTCAACAACATTAGGGTTCCATTTGTCATAACATTGAAGCATTAGACATGATCTGTTTCAATTTCTCTGTAGCTCGCTTCTGAATCCGAGATACACTCATCTGTGAAACACCAAGCTTTTGGGCAATTGCCCGCTGAGATTGGCCATCCTGGAATGCTAGAATAAGTACCTGCTGTTCTTGTTCCTTCAATTGTCCCAATGCCTGTTGCAAGTCCATCCGTTTTTCGACCGAATCATAGTCATTCACATCTGCACTGATCAGTTCTCCCAATGTTGCTGCACTGTCATCCTGAGATAAAGGAGAATCCAGTGATACATAGTGGTAACATTCCCGACCAGCCAGAACTTCAATTGTCTCTTCTGCAGTCAGATCAAGGTATTCAGCAATTTCGTTCACACCGGGTGAGCGCTCCAGCTTAACGGTTAACTCATCAATGGCATGTTGCACAAGGGCTCCCTTTTCCTTAATCCTCCGGGGCACCTGAATATACCAGGATTTATCACGCAAGTAGTTCTTCATATGACCGATCATGCTCTTCATGGCATAAGGTTCAAACGGAATACCCAGGTTGATATCGTATTGCTTAAGCAAACGAATCAAAGCCATCTGCCCGGTCTGATACAAGTCTTCGTATAGATCGGGGCGATTCCGAGCGATTTTACCTGCTGCCATCTTGACCATTGGTTCATATTTACGGATGAGAACTGTTGCAATTTCATTATCTAGGGTCTGCTGGTATTCCCAGATCAAACCTATAGCTTCAGACATGGACTCTGGGGGAGTCACTTTTTCATTCATACTTTCTCCTCACTTCTTGCAAGACGTTTTACGAGTACTACTTTCGTACCTTTGCCCGTCTCACTTTCCACACTGACATCATCCATCAAGGCTTGCATCAGGTAGAACCCAAGTCCGCCAATCTGTGCTTCCGTCAGTTCTTTGTCGTGTAGACCGGCACGTGACACAGCAGGGTTCATGTTCTCGAAGCTGGCACCTTCGTCCTTGACAATAATGGACAATGTTTCGCCATCCACTTCGAATACAACTTCAACCATGCCGCCTTCGTGTGAGTAGGCATACAATACAGAGTTGTTACAGGCCTCGGATACAGCAACTTTCATATCCTCAATGTCTTCGTAGGAAAATCCCATTTTGGATGCTACTCCATAGAGATTGAGTCTTACAATATCAACGTAATCAGCTGTCGCAGGTAAATTAAGGGTGACTCTTTGAACTTCTGCATTCATTCCTTTTTCGATCCTTTCCTATTGGGAATTCTTCTGTGTGACAAAGAATTTGGCGATGCCCGTCATGTCAAAAAGTTTCTGAATCTGCGCAGGAACTTCCTGTACTTCAAAGCGAGCTTCCATTCCATGTCTGGCCTTCAGAACAGATAACAGGATACCAATCCCTGTACTATCGATATACTTCAATTCTTTCATGTTAATCACAAGATCCTGTTCCTTGTTATCCACGAGCGGCTCCATCACCAAGCGGAAGTCAGGAGCAACCGACAAATCCAGTTCGCCAGTCAGATACACCGTGCACACGCCGTCCTGAGTTTCAGTTCTTGCATTGAATTTTTCATTTTTATTTGTATTCATTAGACATCTCTCTCCTGATCAATGGTTTCCTTACCTAATAACCCAACTTCAGCACGAGTGAATCAGAAAGAAGTTTGGAAAATGTTTCAATTGGCCTGATTCATGGCTGAAGGGCCTGGGTCTAACATTTGTCGTTGTTTCTGAAACTGGGCTATTTTCTGTTTTACATTGCCCATTTTCACCGGTTTACTAATATAATCATCCATGCCGGCAGCAATACAGCGCTGCTGAATACCTTCCATCACGTTAGCAGTCATGGCTATAATGATTGGCTGATTAGACTGGGTCAGACTCTCTCGAATCCGCCGTGTACATTCCAAACCGTCCATCACAGGCATCTGCAGATCCATAAACACATAGTCATAGGGATAACGGCTACTGTTTACCATATCGAGTGCGCTCTGCCCATCTTCAGCAATGTCTGAGAGCAACCCCAGCTTACCGAGCATAATCGCCATCAACTTCTGGTTGATCGGATGATCATCCACAATTAATACCGTAGGATATTTATTCTCATTTTTCACATCCGTTGGTTTCTCTTCCCCGTTCCTCTGGACCAGTTCAGTTTCTACATAACGTTTCGCCTGAATTGTAAATACAAACGTCGCTCCCCGTTGCTCTGTTGTATCCAGATAGATCTGTCCACCCATCATTTCCACCAGAGTCTTGCATATTGCCAGTCCTAAGCCAGTTCCACCGTATTTACGTGTCATGGATGTATCCAACTGGGAAAAAGGCTGGAACAGGCGATCCACTTTGTCTGAAGCGATACCTATCCCGGTGTCTTTAACAGCAAACTCCAATGCCATTTGTCCGTCTTTTTCTTCATTCACTGACACAATCAAATATACGCCACCCTGGTCTGTAAATTTGATTGCATTGGCAATAAGATTCAAGAGAACCTGACGTAGCCTTGCCATATCTCCATAGATTAATTCAGGGACAGAATCTTCCAGGAAATAATCCAGTTCCAGATTCTTTTTGCCTGCTTCTGCAGCAAACAATCCCAACACTTCCCGAATACAGGAGACAAGTTCAAAAGGATGCTCTTCCAGTTCCATTTTGCCGGATTCCATCTTGGTAAAATCAAGAATGTCGTTGATGACCGTAACGAGTGCATCTGCACTGCGACGAACGATGTCTGCATATTCCTTCTGATCTTCCCTCAGTTCCGTTTCCATCAGCAGATCAACCATACCGATAACTCCGTTCATCGGTGTACGAATCTCATGACTCATCATTGCCAGGAACTCAGTCTTTGCATTGGCTGCAATTTCTGCTTCTTCCTTGGCCTGAATGAGTTGTTGGTTCATCTTCTCCAGTTCCTGTGTCTTCTGGTGAAGAAGCATGGTCTGTGTCTTCAAACGTTTATTGGTGATAAACATCTCCACAAAGCCCTCGATTTTGGATTTCAAAATCTGAGGAATAAATGGTTTAACCATGTAATCAATGGCCCCGGCTGAATATCCGGCAAACAAGTGCTCCGCTTCTCTGCTATTCGCAGAGATGAATATAATCGGCACATCCTTGGACTTGTCCCGTGCCTTAATTAACTTTGCTGTCTCAATTCCGTCCATTCCAGGCATCTGCACATCGAGAACGATAACCGCAAATTCGTCTTTTAGCAGACAGCGGAGTGCCTCTTCTCCGGAAGTTGCCTTAACGAGTTTATATTGTTCCGATTCCAGAACTGCTTCAAGAGCAAGCAAGTTCTCAGGGCGGTCATCTACCAATAATATGTGGATTGGTTCATTGAGCCCCATGGCTAACCCTAACCCCCTATTTGATCTTCCGGTATATTTTTTCGGTCCGGTCTAACGGCTCATAGGTATCACTGAACTCTGTAAAATGTATCGATTCTTTCGACCCCAGAACCAGAATACCAAAGTGGCTCAAGCTCTCATGAAACAGCCCATGCACATGGTTCCGCAGTTCATCATTAAAATAAATCATGACATTACGGCAAAAGATAACATTAAACTCGTTAAATGACCGGTCTGTTGCCAGGTTGTGCTCGGCGAAAATGATGTTCTTCCTTAGAAAAGGATGAAATATCACCGAATTGTATTTCGCTGTATAGTACTCGGAGAAGGCTCTGGTACCCCCTGCCTCCAAATAATTTGTAGTAAATAGTTTCATTTTCTCAATACCATATACGCCTTCTTTGGCCTGTTGCAAAGAGCGATCATTCATATCCGTTGCGTAGATTCTTGCCTTGTCATACAGTCCTTCCTCATGCAACATGATGGCCATGGAATAAACTTCCTCTCCTGTAGAACATCCCGCATGCCATATTCGGATATACGGGTAGGTTCTCAGGATCGGAATAATCTGTTCCCGAAACATTCGGAAAAGCGAAGGATCTCGAAACATTTCCGTTACAGGGATGGATAAGTTCTGTACAAAACGTTCAAACGCGGAACGGTCATGAAGAACACGCTCCTGCAAGCCGGATATGCTCTTAACACCTTCAGCATGTGCATGATGCCAGATTCTTCGTTTGAGGGATGGCAGTGCATAGTTTCTAAAATCATATCCATATAAACGGTGCATGCCTTCCAACAGCAACTCAATCTCAATCAGCTCGCGTTCTTCATCTTGCGGCATACGGACCAAATCTGCCCCCGTCTCGGTAGGTTCCCACGGTGTCATAAGTTCTCTCCACTTCTTCATTTGTTACTTGCGTATTCGTCGTATTGTCTTTCATTACCCAAACAATGAACATACGAATAATGAACTTACGAATACAGCCATACGCGCATTAAGGATAACAATTGATCTGTCTGGATCGGTTTTTTCACATAATCAGATGCTCCGGCCTCAATACATTTGCCGCGATCCTCTTTCATGGCTTTGGCCGTAAGCGCAATAATCGGCAACTTTTCAAACTGCGGGATCTGTCTGATTCGTGTCATCGCTTCATAACCGTCCATCTCTGGCATCATCATATCCATCAGTACCAGATCAAATTCCGGATTTTTGTCCAAAATCTCCAAAGCCTCTCGGCCGTTCTCAGCAAACGTCACATCCATCCGATAGCCTTCAAGAACACTTGAAAGGGCAAATACGTTACGAATATCGTCATCTACAAGTAATATTTTCTTGCCTTCAAACAACGTTTCTTTGTTGTGTAGTTTCTGTAAGATTCGACGCTTGTCTTCCGGCAAATTGGCTTCTACCCGATGCAGGAACAAAGTGGTCTCATCCAGCAGACGTTCCGGTGACTTCACATCTTTGATAATGATGGATTCCGCATATTTGCGCAGCTTCATTTCTTCCTTGGAATCCAGTTCTTTGCCTGTATAAATTATAATCGGCAGATCGTTCAGATATTCATCATCACGAATCTGGTCGAGCAACTCAAAACCGGTCATATCCGTTAACATCAGATCCAGTACCATGCAGTCATAACGCTGGCTGTGTAATTCATTTAACGCCTCACTACCTGTCGACACAGCAGTGATTGCAACATCATCATGACCAATCAATTCAATAATGGCTTTACGCTGAATTTCGTCATCTTCGACGATCAACAGTCGTTTCAATTGATTCTCAGTATATGATTTGATATGCGAGAATGCTTTATCCAGTGAATCCTTGCTCGAAGGTTTTTTCAGATACGCAATGGCACCCATCATCAGACCTTGCTTCATATCATCAATGACTGAAATCACATGAACCGGAATGTGGCGTGTTGCCGAACTGCTCTTCAGCTCGCCCAGAATGGTCCAACCATCCATCACCGGCAATTGAATATCCAGGATAATGGCATCCGGCAAATATTGACGTGCCATTTCAAGTCCTTTATCACCTTGAAGGGCAACAAGAGCCTTGAATCCTCTTCCTCTCGCCATATCCATCAAAATATGTGCAAAGTTCACGTCATCCTCAATGATGAGGAGGATTTTGTCACCTTCCATCAGATTCTCCCGATCATCTTCGATCTGCGTGACATCTGGAGTATGGGAAGGAGAAAGATCTGTACCCACGCTACGCTCCGGATCAGGAGAGAGAATGGACTGATGACTTGAAAGCATGGTCCGTGCTTCGATGGACTTTTCATAAAGATCCTCTGAGGAAACAGCCGCTTCTCTTGAAGCACCTTCCTCCGCCAAGGCTTCCTCTTCATGATTATCCGGCAGGTATAAGGTAAAGCAGCTACCTTCTCCCTCGGATGATTCCACCTGTATTGCACCACCAAGCAAACGTGCCAGTTCCCTGCTAATGGACAATCCCAGACCAGTTCCACCGTATTTCCGACTTGTGGTCCCGTCTACTTGCTGGAACGCTTCAAAGATCAGATCCGTCTTGTCCGATGGAATACCAATGCCGGTGTCTTTTACACTGAATCCGAGATATTCCTGATTGGTGTTCATATAACCCGGCAGTTCTTCCGGTTTCATCCGTCGTCCAATTAGACTAACCGAACCTCGATTGGTGAACTTAAATGCGTTCGACAACAAATTCCGTAAAATCTGTTTGACGCGATGGCTGTCGGTGTACACCCATTCCGGTAGATCGCTGTCGAAATCAATATTCAAGTTCAGTTCCTTTTTGTTCGCCATCGGTCCAAAGTTCTGCTGAACAAAGCTGGTCAGCTCTTCCATTCGTACGGTCTCATAATTGATATCCATCTTACCTGCGTCCACCTTGGACAGATCCAGAATCTCATCAATCATCTTCAGCAGATCCGCGCCCGACATGTAGATGGTTTGCGCATATTCCTGCTGTTTGTCAGTCAGATTTCCACCTTTGTTCTCCGACAATAACTGGGACAATATGAGCAGACTGTTCAATGGTGTACGGAGTTCATGTGACATATTCGCTAAAAATTCGGACTTGTACTTGCTTGTCATCGACAGCTGTGTAGCTTGCTGTTCCAACTGTGTCTTCGTTTTCTCAATTTCGTCATTTTTCTCTTCAACTTCACGCACCTGCTCTTCAAGCGCCCGCGTCTTGGCAATGAGTTCCGTATTAAAATGTTCCAGTTCTTCCTGCTGACGCTGTAGCAACTCCTCAGATCGTTTAAGCGCCTCTGTCTGCTCCTCCAGATTCTCATTGGAACGACGAAGTTCTTCTTGCTGTGTCTGCAATTCTTCCGATTGAACCTGCAGTTCCTCAGTCAGTGCCTGGGATTCACGTAGCAGCTCCTCCACACGCAAACGACGTCGAACGTTGTTCAAAATTACGCCCAGGTTCATAATCAGTTGTGTGAATAACTGCTTGTGCAGTTCATTGAAACCTTCAAAGGAAGCCACTTCAACTACACCAATCAGTTCATCTTCAAACACGACAGGATAGATCATGATACCCGCAGCACGTGTTGAGCCTGAAGCTGAACCAATATGCACGTAATCTTCGGGCGTATTTTCCAGAATAATCGGTGTCATATCCAGCGCGGCTTGACCAATCAGGCCTTCCCCGATGCGATACATTTCCTTACCAACATCTTCGTTCTCTTCAAATGCGTATGCACCGTAACGTCTCAGTTCGTCGGGATGTTTCTCCTCATCGATCAGATAGACGACACCCAACTGAGCACCAAGCACAGGTGTGAACTCACTGATAAACATCTGTGAAATTTGGCGAATGGAGCCAATCCCCCGAAGCAGCTCCGGGACTCTTGCGATGTTCGAACTCATCCAGTTTTGATCCTGCTGAGCCTGCACATAAGCCCTCTCGATCTCCAGTTTTTCTTCCAGATCACTGGATACATCCTTGAACACACTGGCAATCTGACCAATCTCATCGGTTGATTTGACCTGTATGCGCCGAATGGTTCGGTAACGCCCTTTACCAAAGCTGGTAATCATCATAGATACAGTGTTCAGACCCCGTGTAATACTCGGCAGCACCCACAGAATGACACCCAATGCAAGCAACAACCCGGCAATCATGATACTTATCGTGATCTGTACTGCTCTCGTATACGCTTCGTTAGCGTTCTTGATCTCAGCATCAATCTCTTGGTCCTGATAACGTGAAAGAGCATTCAAACTATCCACAGTTTCTTTTTGCACCGCGAGTCCTGTTGAATTGCGGTAGTTATTCGCATCTTCTACCCGGTTTTGGGACATCAGGTTGATCTGTCTCGTTGCATAAGATGTATAAGCGGTCCACGCCGTATTCACACGATCCACCAGTTGATGTTCAGGTGCACTGTCTGCCCGGTTTCTCACTTCTGCGAGGTAACCATCCCCCCGATCCTTCATCTCCTTCAGGTCACCCTCAGCAGCATTAATCGAATTGTTCGGATTCAATAACAAGTTAGCCAGCACTTTAGCTATATCATTGACCTCTCCACGTGCAGCAGAAGTGAACCTTACTTTGAGATAACGTTCCTGATACATCTGATCAATCTGTTGATTACTGCTGTTTAACCGTTCATAACTCACAAACGTGAGCACGATCAAAATGGCCATCAGAGCGGTAAAACCAATCAGCAGTTTATTCCTGATCTTCATTCATCCCCCGCCCCTTTATTCAAAGTAATCCAGACCAGACATTTATCATCATCCCGCTCCTGGGGAATTTCGTCGTCAAAAAACATGGCCTGCATAGCAGCTTCATTCCACTGATGTGAGCCGGTCAGTTTTTCGATCAGGAATTCATGTTGTTCTTCCTGCCCGCCCTGAACAGCTTCCAATAATCCATCCGTATAGAGTGCAATATGCCCGTCACCCTCATAATGGATCGTTTGTGGTTCAATATCCATCTTGTCAAATAAACCAACAGGACAGCAGACGCTGTCAAATGTGGTGACACTGCCGTCGTTTCGGAAAAATAAAGCAGGTGGATGCCCCGCATTAACATAATCAATACGTTTCATCCGTGTATCAACGACCAGATAAATTGCCGTGAAATAATACTGCACCAATTGTTTTTCCAGATGGAGCTGGTTAAAACGACGGTTCAACTCTTGAATGACCTTCTCTGGATCCACATAAGTGGTAACCGTATCTTTCAACACAGAAGCGATAAACATGGTAAACAGGGATGAAGATATCCCGTGTCCCATCATGTCGAGCAGCAGTACTCCATAACGGCCTTCCCCAAGGGGGTACCAAGAATACAGATCACCCGCAAGCTCAAAGGATGGTTTATAGATGGCATGCACTTGGAACAACGGGTCCCTAATTGCCGGACTTAATACAGCATTTTGGACCATCGCTGCCAACTTGAGCTCATCCTGAATACGTTGATCACGCTCTTTATGCCAATCCTTCTCCTGTTTCAAACGAAGTGCGAGTCGAATTCTGGCCATCAGTTCGACTTTATTAATCGGTTTGGTCACATAGTCAGATGCACCTGCATCCAATGCTTCGGCAAGTTTCTTGGAGTCTCCGATGGCAGTCACCATAATAATCGGTATATCCTTCAGATTCTCAAATTTCTGCACAATACTGCAGGCTTCGATACCGTCCATCTCGGGCATCATCATATCTAGCAAAATCAGGTCAATATCCGACGGTCTTGGACGAAGTTCGTTGCTTTCCTCCCCAATTCCCAACACTTCAAACATTTCCATGGCGGAACTCGCCGTTACAATGTCACGATAGTTTTCTTTTTTCAGAATTTCTCGAATGATAATGACATTCGTCGGATTGTCGTCAACAATAAGTATTCTCATTGATATCTCCTTATCTGTGGCGTCCGGGTTTGTCGATTCTTATTAGGTTAAAACAAACGTTGATTATACAAATTTTGCATACAAAACGGCAGTAGACATAATAATTCCTAGTATAACTATAATCGTAAAAACAAAAAACTTCTATCAGTAAATGGCACCATCGTAGGGTAATATCCCCGCGACTCACCCTGTTTTTGCAGCGTCCTGATCCCGCTTCCAAACTTGCAAAAACATAGATAAGGAATGGGAAAAGCCCCATTCCTTATCTATGTTTTTGATTAAGCATTTTACATAAATGATTCAGAAGCTTGTCCATGTTCAGCAAACTTCAACTTATCGGGTTAATCTTTCTTTTTAGCAATAACGAGTACTTTACCTTTGTCGAGTTCACTCTCGTAGAAGTCCGCTTCGGTTTCGGTAAAGCCCATCGAAACAATTTTGGCCCGGAGTTCATCACCACGTGAGCGGAACAGATTCGCCAAGGAATCAAATACGCCCTCTTCCTTTATGCCAATTTCTTTGGCATCTGCTGTATCGGCAATTCGATCTGTACGATCCTTCTCATGGGCGAGAACAAAGATTTGATCAGCAAGGTATCCGGTAATCTGCAATTCTTTCACCGCTTCTACCGCCTGGACTCCGTTTTCTACCACTTTTGCATAAGCTTGCTCATTGGTTGAATTCATCGTTTCCACTCTCCTCTGATTTAATCTTCTGTATCGAGCTACTTAGTATATAACCATACTATATGGGTTTGAAACGATTTGGTAATAACCAATCCTAGGAAACTGTGTCATCAAAAAGATCAATGCCTTCAATCTGATGAGATCCTGACTTCATATATACCTTCAGAGCCTGGTCTCCACGGAGAAACACTTCTCCGTCCTCTGCCACATAATAAGGTTTCCCGAGAGCATGATGGATCGCTTCAATATTCATCTCAATTCTCTTTCCGTTTAACATGATGTGATTCTCAGATGCATCGATATGCACATATTGAATGACATCCGTATCTTCACACAAGCCAACCTTCACATCATGAAAGTGATATTCAGGACATCCCAGATAAGGATCTTCCTGCTTATGCCCCGGCTGGCCCTTATTGGCCAACAAATCATCCATGGTGTCATCCAGAGAAATGCCATTCAGAGTCCGAAAATGCTGGAAAGTCTCGGATCGATCAACAGCCAGAGTTACCTCTGACGCCTTCTCTTCCATTGCCGTCCATTGCATATCGTGAGCAGCGGGTACCGCTGCCGGTTGAACGGAAAAGGGAGAAATTACGCTAAACATCACAAGCAGTAGTTTCATCATGATTCTCACCCTTTCATCAGGTTCATCACCGCTCTGAAGGCTTCTTCATGGGTTACAAAGCGGTCATGTTACTTGCGCATCCGTTGCCATACGTTCGCTGCAACATCAACATACTTCATCCAGTTTTTCCCGCCCTTAGCTTCACCATTATATGTAGCTTCATAGGATTGCAGGGTACGATCCGTTGATGTAGCAGGCGGTGCAGTTACATGAACCGCTTCAGCATGCTTGGTCTGTTCAGCGTTGTTACGTTTGGTCTGAAATTTCGCCATCAGCGTTGTGGAAACTTGTTTGGCTGCTGCCGTCACTTCATTCAACACTTCTCCCAGATTCTCAACAGATTCCATAACAGGATCAATTTTTTTCATTTTGTGTTGTACATCCACCGTAATATCATTGGCATGTCTTACCGTCTGCTTCACTTCATAACTAAGTTCGTCAATGGTTTTCTGTACCTCCTGCAATGTCTGTGAGACATTGTCCAAAGAACCCTGAGCGGATTTCAAGGTACGAATTAAAAAGAATACCAGTACTGCAAATGCCACTGCAATCAGGGCCACGCTAATTTGATAGATCATAGAAGAACCTCTCTTTCCATATGTGCATCAGTTTGTTATTGCTATAGTTACCCGGCGATTTCCCGGACGAAACAATATTATATATCCCTTCATATATGCCTTCGCTTGGAAAAAAAACCAATGTTTCAAGCGGTTAGCACTCGGTTAAAGTTAGACTACACAAGGCGGTGAGGTGAACACAACTCACTCCACAATCAATTATACGAAAGGATGAATACTTATGTTGAAATGGTCTGTATTATTTCTAATTATTGCACTGGTAGCAGGTATTTTTGGATTCTTCGGTATTGTTGAAGCAGCTGCTTCAATCGCGAAAGTACTCTTCTTCATCTTTGTTGTACTGTTCGTAATCTCCCTGATTACGGGACGTAGCCGAATGCGATAACCTCAGGCTCTGATCTGACTGAGTGTTTACTAAACGATTACATACAAAAGCCGATCGTGCTCCCAAGCCGATTGGCTTTTGTGCGTTCAGGCATAGGTCAACTTTTCTATATTATGTATTGCACTCCCTTCTGCTTTATTCCAATCCGCTCTCGTATGAATCCCAAAAAAAACAGGACCTTTTTGAGATAGCCAACCCGGTTTTATCCCACTGAAGTATGATATTTACAGGCTTTCTATATACCCACATATGAGCCAGTTGACACTGGAGAATGCAAGAAAATATTGTTATAATTTGTGATTCATAAGGGTGCTTGCTTGGTTACTTGTAATCAGGACAACATTTTACATACCTACCGAGGAGGAAAAACAAAATGAAAAAAATCGTAAGTTTTGCCGCTGCTTTAACGTTGATGGGTTCGATGGCTGCCGCTGCGGGTGCGGAGGAAGCGGTTACTGGAACGGTAAATCCGGAAACAGGAACTGAGGCTACAACAACGACAACGACCACAACAACTCCAGCTGTTGAAGTCAACAAACCTGCTGTAGAAACAGTAGAGGGTACTGCTGAGACGGTAACTGGGGCAACCTACGGCACAGATGACAAAATGTTTGAAGAGCCACTCGTAAAACCAGGTGATGAAGTACTGGCACCAACGATGTTGCTGAACCTTCTGGAGCGCACTTGGTTCTATGATGCACCTAACGGTAAACCAATCGGTGCATTAGGTTCCCAAGTCATCGATACAACAGGTGAAGTGGTTGATGGATTCGATGGCGGCGAGTGGGTACAAGTATACACTTGGAAAGGCAAAGCGTGGATCCACGTTGCCATTCAATAACATCGTATAATCGTTCTAATGATAAGTAAAGAGGACAGCACGCACAATTGCGGCTGTCCTCTTTTCATTTTCCAAGATGTTCACTCCCTGTTCAAGGGTTCCTTGTGACTTCTTCCGTCTTTGGTTCCACATGTACATGTACATGCATGATGTTATGCGATCGCTTCAACCGCTCTTCAACACGGTCACAGATCTGATGGCCTTCAATCAAGCTTAGGCCTCCGTCCACTTCAATGACTACATCCACAAGTACATGACTGCCGTGCACACGTGCCTTCACGTCCTTGATCATCTCAACACCGGGAACGCGTGCTACGGAGGATCTGAGATCCGTCAGTTCCTTCTGGTCAAATCCGTCGGTAAGACGATGTGTAGAATCCCGAAAAATCTCCCAAGCCGTTTTGCAGATCAACAGACCTACAGCAATGGCAGCTACTTTATCCAGCCATGGAAGTCCAAACTGCGCACCTATAATTCCAATTGCAGCGCCTATGCTGACCCAGGCATCGGAACGATTATCTTTCGCCGCAGCCATCAGAGCCTGACTATTAATTTGTTTTGCCAGACGGTGATTGTAACGGTACACGCCTAACATCACCACAGCACAGACTACAGCCACCGCTGCCGCCCACAGGTTTGGAGCAACAAAGGCTCCTTCATACCAGGAGCGAACGGCTTCAACCAATACTTGCAGCCCAACCATAGCCATAATAAATGAAGCTACCAAAGCAGCAACCGTCTCCGCTCTAAAATGACCATAGGCATGATCCGAATCAGGTGGTTTCTGGGAGATCCGAAGCCCAATCAATACAGCAATGGATGCTACAATATCTGTAAGGTTATTAAAACCATCGGCCAGCAAGGCGCTGGAAGCAAATAAATATCCACAGATCAGCTTAAAAGCGGACAAGACGAGATAGGCTACGATACTAACCCAAGCCCCTCGCTCCCCTTTTCGAATTTCTTCATAAGCGTTCAAACCGGGCGACACCCCTTTAACGTTTCGTATTACGGTTTTTCCATGTTACCAAATGCGGAGCGTGTGGGTCTACAGAAACAGTGTTGCCAGGTTGCATTGCTGTAGGCAAGCCGAAACAAAGTTGCCAGACGGCAGGGCTGTAGTTATTGAGAAAAAATGTTGGCCTGGGTAAAACCAAAGGTTTTGAGCATTTTATCAGGTTGCCCTTGTGGGGCTTTTATAAAACGTATAAAATAGGTACATCCCGTCCAATCTGGACGGCTCACTGTAAGACCGGGAGGGAAATAACGATGAGCGAAAATAACGAACCGAAAAAGGTCAGTTTGCAGGATGCTATACGCCAAAAACTGGCGCAAAAGAAAGAACAAGCAAATTCTGGTAACCAATCCAGCGCCTACTTTGAAGGCGGACCTAAAGCGATGAAGAGTCAAAACAACAAAAAGCCTAACAACCAACGTCGCCGTACTGGTGGATCTTAGGTCTTAAACCCGCCGAGAAACCATTGAATTACAAAAAGAACCGCAAGCCCTCTTCACAGAGGCTTGCGGTTCTTTGGTGTTCCTATAATCATGTGCCGCAGATGATGCTTAGATTAAGCTTCTACCGGATACATTTTATTGCGCAGTTCTTTAATTTCATCACTTTCCAGATATTCGTCATAGCTCATTTGGCGATCGATGATGCCTGTTGGCGTAATTTCGATAATCCGGTTAGCAATCGTTTGGATGAACTGATGGTCATGGGATGTAAACAGCATTGTGCCGTCAAAGTCAATCATACCGTTATTCAGTGCTGTGATGGATTCAAGATCCAAGTGGTTCGTTGGCTCATCCAGAATCAGTGCGTTTGCACCTGTCTGCATCATTTTCGCCAGCATACAACGAACCTTCTCCCCCCCGGAGAGTACGCTAGCCTTCTTCTGGGACTCCTCACCGGAGAACAGCATACGGCCCAAGAATCCACGCAGATACGTTTCATCCTGATCTTTCGAATACTGACGGAGCCAATCCACGAGAGTGATGTCTACACCGTCAAAATACTGAGAGTTGTCTTTCGGGAAATAAGCCTGAGTCGTAGTTATACCCCAAGTATATTCGCCGCTATCTGCTTCGGTTTCACCCATGAGAATATCAAATAACAGTGATTTGGCATTTCCGTTCGGGCCAACAAATGCAATTTTGTCACCTTTGTTCACCACAAAGCTCACATCATTCAACATTTTCACACCATCGATGGATTTGTCAATACGATCTACCGTCAGCAATTGTTTACCTGCTTCACGTTCAGGCTTGAAGTTGATAAACGGGTATTTACGGTTGGATGGACGAAGGTCATCCAATGTGATTTTGTCGAGTGTTTTCTTCCGGGAAGTCGCCTGTTTGGACTTCGAAGCGTTCGCAGAGAAACGTTGAATAAAGGCTTGCAGCTCTTTAATCTTCTCTTCTTTTTTCTTGTTGGCATCCCGCTGCAGAGCAAGTGCCAATTGGCTGGACTCATACCAGAAGTCATAGTTACCTACGTACATCTGGATTTTACCGAAGTCAATATCTGCGATATGCGTACATACCTTGTTCAGGAAGTGACGGTCATGGGATACCACAATAACGGTACCTTCATAATCCATCAGGAAGTTCTCCAGCCATTGAATGGATTCGAGATCCAAGTGGTTGGTAGGCTCATCGAGCAACAGGTTGTTTGGACGGCCAAACAACGCTTGTGCCAGCAATACACGGACTTTTTCGTTTCCGCTCAGCTCTATCATTTTTTTGTCATGCATGTCACGAACAATGCCAAGACCGATCAGGAGCGCCGCTGCATCTGGTTCAGCATCCCAGCCGTTTTGCTCAGCGAATTCCCCTTCAAGCTCACCTGCACGCAAACCGTCTTCTTCTGTGAAGTCTGCCTTCGCATACAAAGCATCCTTCTCTTTCATGATGGAATACAGACGACTATGACCCATAATTACCGTTTCGAGAACCGGATACTCATCATATTCAAAGTGGTTTTGCTTCAAAACGGCCATACGTTCGCCCGGGGTGATGTGCACCTCTCCCGAGTTGGCTTCAATCTCACCAGACAAAATTTTCAAGAATGTTGATTTGCCGGCTCCGTTGGCGCCGATCAGGCCGTAACAGTTCCCTGGCGTGAATTTGATATTTACATCTTCAAAAAGTGCACGTTTTCCGTAGCGGAGCGTGATGCCGCTTGTACTGATCATTAAGCATACCATCCTTTATTGGTTAATCTGCATACTGCATGAATAGCAAGTTGCGTAAATCATGGATTCAATATCCCGATGCCTATTCTGGCACCATATTATAACACAAAAAAGCGGCAAATTCGAAAATTGGCCGCTTTTTACTTATTAAAGATTCGGTAAATGTACTGTTCATGCAGGCATATCCCTACATTAACATATTTGGCTCACTTTTGTTAGCCCTGTTTACCTTCCTCGTGGTGAATGCGGAGTGTTTCGCCATGACCAAGCACCCGAATCCGCTCTTTACCAATGCCTAAACGTTCACGTTCAACTTCCAGCCGATCCAGCGCTTCCTTGGGCGTATCATCCGCCAGCTTGAATGTGCCGTAATGCATTGGCACCATGAGCTGTGAGCCGGATTCAACGAACCCCTGCAGCGCTTCTTCGGGTGTCACATGCTGAGAAGTCATGAACCATTCCGGATCGTAGGCACCGATGGGCATCAGGGTAACCCCAATGTCAAAGCGTTCTCCAATCGTTTTGAAACCCTGGAAGTAACCTGTATCACCCACAAAATACAACACAGGCGGACCGCCTGATGGTTTGGATGTTTCGTTCTTCCCTGATTCCTTGGATGATTCATCCTGATTGCCCGTTGTTGCAGCACTTTCCGCTGCTGAAGTCGTTGCCGAATGATTCGATTCCAATACATAACCGCCCCAATGGGACGTATTGGTGTCAAACAACGTTCGGCGCGTCCAGTGCTGTGCAGGAACAAAAGTTATTTTGACTCCGCCAAGTGTCATATGATCCCACCATTTCATCTCCTGGCATCGATGAAATCCTTTGCGAATCATCTTGCGCTTCAGACCATCGGGTACGATGAGCAACGTCTTGGCTGTAATCAGCTTACGCAAGGAAGCCAGATGCAGATGATCATAGTGGGAATGGGATATCAGAATCACATCCAACGGTGGAATATCCTGAATCGGAATGCCGGGGGCACCGAGCCTTCGTTGAAATCCCATTTTTTCGGCCCACACCGGGTCAGTCACGATGTTCAATCCATAATATTGAATGAAAAACGTGGAGTGTCCAATCCAGGTAATACTTGTGTCATCCCGGTTGGCATGCAGATAATCCAGTTCAGGCGGGTGTTTGGGCACGGTGTAGGAGTAGTCCTTCACTTTGCTCCGCCGTTGCTCCCTCCATTGTTTGAATTCCTTCAGCGTTTTGTCCGTACTTACATTATCGATATTGTTATAACGGATTTTCGGCATGAAAGGGCCCTCCTCCCTTCCTCATTTCTTAACAAGAGATTACCCCAAACGGGAATGGACGTACCAACCAATCAATCCTTTGGGTTCTTATATACGGCCAGATATACAAACAGAAAGACAATAGCAGCCGCAATGATCAGTGGAGGGGCGTACATAATGGTGAATGTCTCAAAAAAGCTTAATCCGGTTATACCGGGTATCCCCGTGACTCCCTCAGTAGTGACCATGAACAGACTCATCCTTTCTTTTTACCAGAATTACCGCGCACATAATTGGCATCAAACAGGAACAGCTTCATAATCAGCACAAGCGAAGGAATGAGCACGAGTAACCCCAGACTAAACGCTGTAATGAGCGCAATCCCCATCGTGCGATTCGTAAAGCCGTCGTAAATATTGATGTAAGGATACAGAATGTACGGAAGGTGGGATCGCCCGTAACCATACCAGGCAAAGGCAAACTGAAGCATGACAGCAACAAAACACCAACCTAGATATTTACTTCTCCACACCAGCGACACAGCAATGACAAAACAAATAAACGAAGCGATGAACATCCATGAAATATTTACCATCTGCTCAAAGTGTTCGGGATTCTGTTTGTTAATCTGCAGAAAAGCCAGAAAGCTTGCAAAAATGGTAGGCAAACTCCAGAGCAGCGCGTACTCTCTAAGCACCTCATATGCTGGCTCATCCCCCGCCCGTTTTGCATAATAAGATAGAAACATCGCCGAGATGTACAGCACACTAACCAGTGCAAGCAAAACAACCGACCATGTATAGGGATTCGTCAAAAATTCACGCCAGCGAAAAAACACCTGATCGCCCACCTCTTCAATGATCCCGCCTTCGGATATTGCCAAAATGGTAGAGAACACGGCCGGAATCAGCAATCCCGTCGCCCCGTACAATGCCATATAGATCCGGCTGTTCTGCCCATGATTGCCATAGGTATTGTAGGCGTAATACACGCCCCGGATCGCAAGCAGTACAATGGCCAGGGAACCCGGAACCAGCAAAGCCGTCCCGTAATAAAAGGCGCTGTCCGGATAAAACCCGACCAGTCCGACCACAAAAAAGATCAAAAACACATTCGTCACTTCCCACACGGGAGACAGGTAGCGCTGAATGATGTTATGAATTTTGTTCTCATGCCCGGTCAAAATGCTATAAAAGCTGAAGAACCCGGCGCCAAAATCAATCGACGCAACGATCAAGTAACCGAACAAAAACGTCCACAATATTGCGATGCCTGCAATTTCGAAACTCAATGCACGATCCCTCCTTCAAGCCCCAGAGACTCTAGTTCCTTCTCTGCTTCCTTGTTGCGGAACAGCTTGCTGAGTACCCGAATGCACGAGAAACACAGGATCAGATACAGCAAGATGAACAACACTAACATCCATCCTACCGAAGTTGACGTCGTGGCCGCTTCCGCCACCTTCATATATCCGCGTAAGATCCAAGGCTGCCTGCCCACTTCAGCGAACATCCACCCCAACTCGATCGCAATCATGGCCAGAGGCCCCAGCAAGACGATGCCAAGCAACAGCCATTTGGGGTATGGCTTACGCCCTGGCAACCAGCGCCGCAATACATATAACACAGGAATCATCAGGATGATTACTCCCGTTGTGACCTTCAGGTCGAACATATAATGAATGGACAGTGGTGGCCTCAGATCCGCCGGAAATTCTTCGAGACCTTTCACTTCCGTATCGGGACGATTCCCCGCCAAAATGCTAAGTGCATAGGGAATCTCAATCGCGTATTTCACTTCATTGTTCTCATCCAAAATCCCCCCATAAACGAGCGGTGCCTCTTTCATCGTCTTGAAATGCCATTCTGCGGCAGCCAACTTCTCCGGCTGATATTTCGCAAGAAATTTACCGGAGGAATCGCCGATCATGACGGTACTAATGGCAAATACGAGCGCAGATACCGTCGTGAGTTTCAGTGCTTTTTTGTAATACACATGATCCCGTCCCCGAAGCAAACTGAAGGCGGCTATCCCCGCCAGGATACCTGCACTCAAGGTGTAGGATGAGGCGAGTACATGGGACACTTTGGTTGGCGTTGCCGGATTCAACATGGCAGCAATCGGATGAATGTCTTTCATGATGCCATTAATCAGGGTAAATCCCTGAGGCTGGTTCATGAAGGAGTTCACCGTTGTAATAAAAATCGCAGATGCAGATGAGCCGAGAGCTACCGGAATCAACAGCAGCATATGCGTATATTTCTTTTTGAAACGATCCCACGTATAGAGGTAAATTCCAAGAAAGATCGCCTCTATAAAAAAGGCAAACGTCTCCATGAACAGCGGCAGGGCGATTGCCTGCCCCGCTACCCGCATAAACATCGGCCACAGCAGACTGAGCTGTAATCCGATCGAGGTGCCTGTAACAACGCCCACGGCAACGGTGATGACAAAACCTCGTGCCCACCGGCGTGCCAGCAAGGTGTAATGCATATCATTGGTTCGGAGTCCTCGCCACTCGGCCAAGGCAATCATAAGTGGAACACCTACACCAATAGAGGCAAAAATAATGTGTACAAACAGGGTAAGGCCGGTTAGTATCCGGCTGAGCAAAACAGGGTCCAGGGATGACATGGTTACACTCCTCTTTCACATAATCGTTATGTACGACAGCAGTTACTCTGCTTGAACGTGTATCTCAATAACTCATGATTCGGATGATGCTCTTCACAACGGCATACAGCACAACCACAGCTGCAACCAGACAGACGATAATGAGTGTTTTCTCTTGTTTACGGAACATATACCTGCCGTCCTCCTTTTGCATGGGATGCAAATTATGGCTCTATAGACAGTTTGCAAAAGAAGTTGTTTTTTTATCCGGGGAAATTGAAAAACAAAAAAAGCCTTTCCCCTTATCACGCTCACGCGCTGAAGGGCAAAGGCTCTATTCGTAGGTCTCGTACATAAACTTGGTTCATAAAAAAAGTGAAATACATTTCTTCATCCAATCTTAAATTCACACCAATACGTCCTGCTTGGGCAGTCTGACCTTGAACGTACTTCCTTTGTCCGGTGCAGATATAAAAGTCAGCGTACCCTTGTGATCCTCTACAATTTTACGGGAAATGTACAACCCAATTCCTGTTCCACCAATCTGCCGATGATCCGAATTATCGACCCGATAGAATTTATTAAACAGCATGTCCTTCTCTTGCTCCGCAATACCTATTCCGTAATCACGCACATCAAGACATAACCATTCCTCTTCTTCCCATAACGTAATATCAATACGATCGGCTCCCGGAGAATACTTAACTGCATTGCCCACCAGATTATGCAGAACCTGAACCATCCTGTTCTGGTCCGCATAAGCAAAGAAGTCTCCATTAAACGTATGCACGTAGATACGTTGGGCAGACTTCATATTCCACTGTTCGGCAACCCCTTCTACCAACTCCACCAGCGGTACATACGTCATGTGATAAGTCATACCTTCGTTGTCGAGGCGCTGAATATCGAGTACATCATCGAGCAAACTGCTCAGCCGCTTGCCCTCCGAAGAGATGGTCTGCATGAATTCCCGCTGTTGAGCTGCCGGAAGGTCATACATCATCATAAGTTCCACATATCCCATAATGGTGGCTACAGGCGTTCGAAGCTCATGAGATACCACACTGATCAGCTCATTTTTCATCCGATCCAGCCGTTCTTCTCCTGTTCGGTCACGGAACACCAGCAGAAACCCATGGTTTTTACCGGGGACATCCATCTGCTTCATGTACAAGGAAAATACACTTTTATCCACATTATTGAATATAAATTCGGTCTCGATAAACGCCGTTTCTCCATTCAGGAATGCTCTCGTCTGTTCCATCAGATTGAAGTTGTCCGTTAATACCATCGTATCAATCGCCTGCGCCAAATCCTCAATGGATCTGCCCATAAAATCACCCAAACCAAACATCTCTTCTATCCTTCGATTGACGATGGTTATGGTACCTGATCGATCAGACATCACGAGCCCTTCTCGTACGGATTCAATAAATTGCTCACTGATATCTCGCTGTTCCTGGATGGCAATCTTCTCATTGAACAACTCCGAGTTCAGCTTCTCCAGCGCAAGGGCATGACGTACACGATCTTCTTCTGCTCTGGTCCGCTCCGTAATATCCTTAATAAACAGGTTATATAATGTCTCATTTTTGCCCAACTGGATCTCAACAATTTTGTACTCAATCGGAAATACGGAACCATCCCGTCGGATACCTGAAATTTCTTCAACGATGGTGTATCTTTTACCTTCAACATATTCAAATCGCTCAAGCAAATTCTTGATCTCCTTGCAGCTGGCCCCTTGAAAAAGAGATGGCGCTTCCTTGTGCAGGATCACTTCTTCCCGACGCAATCCAAACATTCTTTCAGCCTCCGGATTAAACTCAACGATCAGCCCATTGGAGTCCACAGCGATAATCGCATCAATAGAGGATTCAATAATGGCACGTTTGACCTCTTCACTATTCTTGAGTTCCTTGGTACGCTCGATAACCCTGTCCTCCAGCGTTAACTTGTCGTGACGAATCTGTTCGAATTGTTCCAGCAGCACATCGGCCATTTTGCGCAAATTACCAATCAGGATCTGTACTTCGGTTACATGGCTGGTTGGCCACTCCATCTTCCCATTTCGAAACAGCAGTCTCGGAAGAGAGCCTGTCATTCGGGTCAGTCTTAACAGCGGGCTAACAACCTTACTGCTGAGAGGAGCCGCTACGATCATGGAAGCCACGATGATGATGAACAGGGATTGCAGCGTGGTCAGATAAATGGATTCGATTCGGGGGTAATACTCGGACGAGTCAGTCACAATGAATACCCGATAAGGTGTTAACCTTGTCATTTCTGCTTCATAGATAAAAGAGGCTTGTTTCCAATGATTCAATACATCGCTGTAATGGATATTTGCGGAACTTAACAGAATGAGGTTATCCCTCGACTTCAGAAGACGGAATCTGTCCATGTCCAGATACTCGCCCACCTGTAGTGTATTCAAACCAGAAGCGACGACTGTATCATTGCGATTCAGCAGAATCACATTCACACCCAGTAGATGATGATAACGCGCCATATTCTGATCCATATTCTCAGAGGTAACGTACTCTTCATCAAGATCCTGAACAACCGCAGTTGCTGCATATTTCATATCACGTAATATGGCATCATTCATTTGCCCCAATTGTCTGCGGCTATCTGCGGATAACAGTACGAGAGAAACAAATACCACAAAGGCGACTACGTATTTAAACGCAATTCTTGTTAGTGGAATGGTTCCCATGCGTTTTGACTTGTGTTCACCCGTGGTGATCCAAAAATCAACTACAATTCCCGCAATCAGCGCATTCACCATACCAATCACAGCAATATACATATACTCATACTTCAAATCGTCTATATTTAGACCCAACATAAAATGCCCGCCATAGATAACAGGAAGTAACATCACTACCCAAAAGACAGCATTAGCCTTGATTAAGCTACCATTCTTCCAGCGGATCTGCCAACCGAGCATCCAAATTAATTCCATGAAGTGGGCAAGCATGACAGTTAAATTGTGCGGCACAAAGCCGACAAAGACGGTATTCAGGAGATGGATAACTGTAAGGGTGACAAATCCATAGATGGCCCCATGCAAACGAAGAGCAATGAGTGCTGCCGCGCTACCAATCATAAACTGTACACCATAGAATAAATTAAACGGAAAAATAGTGCTTAGTGAGCCCAGAATGATCAGAATGCTGGTCCCAATCCAGGGTATTCTCAGCTTCAACACGACCCAATCTAGCATAAGTCTTGCCTTTATACGATCCATAAGCAATTGCCCTCATGGATCATTTTTTCTTCTGTTTTCAACAACAACGTTGGTTCCCCCTATAAACTTAAGCGGATACAATATTACTTTTTTCCCCTTAACTCGTTCTGATCCATTATACTGTAATTAATACTTGGTGTAGCTTTGGGAAATTCTGATTGATCGGCAACCAAACTGCATTCATGCTAGAATATTGAAGTTCATTCAAAAAGCGTATTCTTTCTCTACATATACATCCTATATTTTGGGATAGAAACATTAAAAAATTTGCGGCATTTATTCGCAATTCACCTTGTTTTTTTAGCATTTTCTTAACATATTATTTTCACCAGGAGTGTGACCCTATGACTATCAAAGTACTTCTTATAGAAGATGAGAAAAATCTAGCCGACATGATTGCTTTCTTTCTTGAGGAGGAAGGATACATCACTGAACGGGTTCATCATGCCCGCGAGGCACTTCAACTGTTTCCACAATTCCAGCCGGATATTGTTGTAACGGATCTCATGCTTCCTGAAATGGATGGAAATGATCTCGTAGAAGCCTTTCGCCAGCACTCCACTGTGCCCATTCTGATGATCTCGGCAAGCACCATGCTGAATGATCGACTTCGTGCATTGCATAATGGTGCGGATGACTTTCTGTGCAAACCATTTAGTTTGAAAGAGTTGGATGCCCGGATTAAAGCACTGCTGCGAAGATCAATCATTTCCTATCAGGATAAACCGGTAAAAGAAGACAAGCAGGCAGAGGTTACTGGACATGTGAATGTGAATGAGTACAGAAGAACCCTGTTTGTGGATGGCGTTGAAATCGAGGTCACTCATATTGAGTTTGAGATTATGAAGGAATTGTACCGCAATCCGGGTAAAGTGTTCACCCGCAATGAACTGATGGATCGGATCAAAGGCTCCGAACGCGCCTATCTGGATCGTACCATTGATGTTCATATCTCAAGTCTACGTAAAAAAATTGAGCCTGACCCCAAGAACCCACGTTATATTAAAACGGTTTGGGGAACAGGCTATAAATATGTGATCTAATACGATCGTAACGATTAAAAAGTTAAACATCTTTGGCCATATCTCTCTTTTATCTCATGGATAAGATGGGTGGTATGGCTATTTTTGAGTTATGGATAGACGAAGAATGAAACCAATTTTCCATATCCTTGATTAGTTGATTCGGGTCTTGCTCGTTCCAGAGAATCATCTTCATCTCACCCGTACCTGTAATTTCTTGCAGGTGACGCTTCCGAATAAGGGATTGGAAATCCGTAATGACTAGTAACGGAAGTTGTGGCATAAAAGCCCGAATGGCATTTGCTGCTGACACCGCTTCTTCGGCAACCTGATAATCAACAATACAATAACGGGCATTTTCCCAACTTCCCCGATGTGTTTCTATCGCAGAACCAGATGTTGAGTCCTCAATCCAGTTCGTGAACAATTGAATAATATTCTCATATGCAATACGACGTTTTCCATCCGAGAGCACGGTAATGGGTTCCATAGGTATACCTCCAGTTGATTCTTATCTTTATTGTGCCAATTTTCGTTTAAAAATGTTTGTGCGTGAACATGAAAGAAGTGTTAACAAATTTCGCACTTCTTCACATTAAGTGTTAGACACGTCCACTTCACTTCTGGATGATTTCGCAGATTCCACACATTGATGTAAAATAGAGAAATACCCGTGTGATTTAATTTACGGGAAGTTAAAGATGAATCTGGTACTATAGGAGGTTACATTGATGAATATTGTTTCCATTGAACCAACACCGAGTCCAAATACGATGATGTTACATCTCGATGAACGTCTGGAGGACGGAATTCGCAAAACATATACACTGGACAACGAACGATCTGCTCCGGCGTTCATTCGCCAGATGCTTCATATTCCCGGTGTAAAGAGTGTGTTCCACACAACAGACTTTGTCGCACTTGATCGTAAAGGGAATGCCGACTGGTCCGTTATCTTGGGCGAAGTCCAAAATCGCCTTGGACAGCACGGCATCGATCTGGACTGGATTGAATCCGAAGATGGTTCAGGCGAGCACTTCGGAGAAGCACAGGTATTTGTACAATTCTTCCGAGGTGTACCGATGCAAATTAGGGTCAAGGCCGGGGTCAAGGAAGAACGAATCTCGTTGTCAGACCGTTTTGTCAAAGCCGTGACAGAAGTCGCCAGTGCAACAATGATCAAAGAACGTAAACTGAGTGATTACGGTGTTCGATATGGTGAGTTACCGGACATCGCACGTGAAGTCGAGCAGGAACTGGAAGCCGCTTACCCGCCGGAACGATTGGAGCAGGTCATCCAACAGGCCATTGAACATGGTACCAAATCCGAAGAGTTCGTCGAGCGCCGCCGTGAATTGGATGGAGCCGAACTTGAAGAGGCTCTGCGAAACGAAGACTGGAATGTTCGCTATGCGGCATTTGACAGCATGGAGCCTACGGCAGAAAGACTGCCTCTCGTAGCCCATGCCTTGCATGACAACAAAATGCAGATACGTCGCTTGGCTGTCGTATACCTGGGTGACATTCGTACATCGGAAGCGATGGAACTGCTGTATGAAGCACTTCAGGACAGTTCTCCTGCGGTACGCCGGACTGCCGGGGATACCTTGTCGGATATCGGTGATCCTGCCGCCACTCCAGCCATGACAGCTACGTTATCCGATAAAAGTAAACTTGTACGCTGGCGTGCAGCACGTTTTCTCTATGAGGTCGGAACTGAAGAAGCAGAGCAAGCGTTGCGCGTTGCAGCTGAAGATCCTGAATTTGAAGTCAGCCTGCAGGCCAAGATGGCTCTGGAGCGGATCGAATCAGGCGAACAGGCTGCTGGAACGGTATGGCAGCAGATGGCTGGCCGTAATAAAAAAGAGGAATAGTCGTCTCTCAGACCTCACATCCAACAATTGTTATTGCACTGGAAAACCATGCGCGTTATACTGATTGTCTGTTTACTAAACAGGACACACGGTGTTAAGTTGTTGTTCATAATTTCATAGACAATAGATACACCTCATCCATTGATGGTGAGGTAGAGGTCGCGGGTGCGATCAGTACGCTGATGGAGGCGCTAAGGAGCCGCTTATGAGATCAGCCGAAAGGTGTACCCGCCGAAGCTCGCTGGACGTTCCTTATACGGTCCGGTGAGCTGGGGCTGCTGTCGAAAGGCGCAGAACTGTCACGGAAGTACATTTCCTTTATATAAAGGTATGAATTCTTCTGTGTTGAGCTATCTTAATCATCTGGGACATGGTGCGGACATTGAAATATTAAAGACCGCAGGCTGATGCCTGTGGTCTTTTTGTTTTTATGAATTCAAGTATCGCAAACATCAGTATATCGAATGAAGGAGTGTTTCCATGCAAGACCGCAGTAACCCAACAACAACTGGACCTTCCCTGAAAAAAGGATTACGCGCACGCCATATGACGATGATCGCCCTCGGTGGCTCAATTGGTACCGGGCTGTTTCTCGCAAGTGGTACCGCCATCTCAACCGCAGGCCCTGGTGGAGCATTAATTGCCTATGTGGCCGTTGGCATCATGGTTTATTTCCTAATGACCAGCCTTGGTGAGCTTGCTACCTTTATGCCGGACTCCGGTTCATTTAATACGTATGCCGCACGTTTTGTCGATCCTGCTCTCGGGTTCGCCATGGGCTGGAACTTTTGGTACAACTGGGCGGTAACCATTGCAGCAGAGCTTGCTGCCGCTACTGTACTCATTAAATACTGGTTCCCCGACAGTTCATCCATGTTATGGAGCTTATTGTTCCTCGTGCTGATCTTTTCCTTGAACGTGTTGTCTGTTAAAGGCTATGGAGAGTCCGAGTACTGGTTCGCCATTATCAAAGTCGCTACTGTGATCATCTTCCTGGCCGTTGGTGTGCTCATGATCTTTGGTATTATGGGCGGAGAAGCCGTTGGTTTCAGCAACTTCACCATCGGTGATGCTCCCATCCATGGCGGATTCTTCGCTGTGCTTGGTGTGTTCATGGCTGCTGGATTCTCATTTCAAGGTACCGAGCTTATCGGAGTAGCTGCCGGTGAAAGTGAAAACCCGCGCGAAAATGTACCTCGTGCAATTCGTCAGGTATTTTGGCGCATTCTGATTTTTTACATTTTGGCGATTACCGTGATCAGTTTGATCATCCCGTATACTCATCCGAATCTGCTCAAAGGTGACCTGGAAAATATCGGTGTCAGCCCGTTCACACTGGTGTTTGAGAAAGCTGGCCTCGCCATTGCGGCTTCCGTGATGAATGCCGTTATTTTAACCTCTGTACTCTCTGCCGGTAACTCAGGCATGTACGCTTCGAGCCGTGTTCTCTATGCCCTTGCCCGTGACGGTAAAGCCCCTCGTTTCCTCGGCAAGCTGAATAAAAAAGGCATTCCAATGAATGCACTTTTACTTACAACAGCCGTTGGTATGTTGGCGTTCCTTGCCTCCCTGTTCGGTGATGGGATTGTGTACACCTGGTTGTTGAATGCATCCGGTATGTGTGGTTTTATCACTTGGCTGGGTATCGCTATCAGTCATTATCGCTTCCGTCGTGCATACGTTGCACAAGGCAGGGATCTGAGCGATCTGCCATACCGTGCACGCTGGTTCCCGTTTGGTCCGATCTTTGCCTTTGTCCTGTGTATCATCGTGATCATCGGACAGAACTATCAGGCATTCACAGGTGATCAGATCGACTGGAGTGGAGCCATCGTTGCCTACTTGAGCGTCCCCCTGTTCCTGGTGTTGTGGCTCGGTTACAAATGGATCAAAAAGACCAAAGTGGTGCCGCTGCAGGAATGTGATTTCACACCTACCGATTCACCAACTGGTAAGCACTAACAAAGCAATATTTACACTTGCCACTTCGATGACAGAATAACCTTCCGATCGCTGTTATCCCCAGATTTTTTGATTCACTTTTACAAAGGTGAAAATCTGGTGATAAAGGCGAACGCTTCGCTTCTTCACGTTATTTCTGTCCTCTACGTTCTCATGTAAATGGTTAGTTCAGCTTATACAGCTGATACGATTTAACTTCATATTAAAAAAACCTCCCCGTGGCGTTGCAGTTTTCCTACTGTGGCGAAACGGGGAGGTTTTGTTTTGGATCAGCTTCCCCCTCTGAACATTTCTGTACGTCCTTTCGTCCTTGTCCATATTTTGTATAGATCCGTAAGTAGAATAGAGAAAGGTATACTATTTTTCTTGGACAACGGGAGTTGATGTATAATGAAAAAATTCTCTATTCTGCTCGTTCTATTGGGCATCCTGATCATCAGCTTTCCTTTCCTGCGGGAAACGTATTATGACTGGCAGCAAACCCGTGTCATGAACGATCTGGAGCAATTACAAAACGGTTTGTCTAAGCTTAATCACTCCTTCGAACAAGGCATACAGGATGCAGCTTCCGCCGAGCCGACTACTGACAATACAGCTACAGTGCAAGAGCTCTCTTCGGATACGTTAGGGGTGCTATCGATTGACAAAATTGATGTCCGCTTACCGATTCTGGAGGGTGCAACGGAAGCCAATATGAAGGTAGCTGCAACCCATCTTGTCGAAACCACCCGTATCGGGAACAAAGGTAATGCTGCCATAGCCGCCCATCGCGCCCACAAAAAAGGACGGCTGTTCAATCGTCTGGGAGAACTACAGATTGGTGATTCTATGGAAGTCACCCTGGCAGATCGAACGATTATCCAATACAAGGTAGATCAGATATCCGTTGTGGAGCCAACTGACTTATCTGTGCTGGAGGATCCCGGGCTTGGACAGGTCCTTACCTTGATTACCTGTGATCCACTCGTCAATCCAACACATCGCCTAATTGTAAGAGCTAGTGCAGTGAAACCAAATGTTACGGGGACCTGATTCTCCCTAAATATCACCAAAAAATACCCTCTAGCATATTCACACGTCGACGCTAAGTCTTCGTAGTGATTGCTAAAGGGTATTTCTATCTTACACGATGAATTTTAGATACTGCGTGTTTCGATCTAGCGATGAAGCTGTTGTCTGCGGCGGAAGTACATGAATCCCGCGCTACCTAGCGCCATCAGCATCATGCCCACAGCAGTGTAAGCCATTGTGCTCTCTTCACCTGTTTGTGGCAGCATTCCCTGAGATCCAGAATTTCCGTTTGGCTGTGGTGCAGAATTTCCATTGCCCTGTGACCCATCTGTATCCGTTCCAGCAGGAGGTGCAAGTGCACCATCCCCATCAGGTGCATCTGTATCCCCAACTGGAGGTGCAGTATCGTCACCGTTGGAATCGCCTGGTGTCGGTGTCACTACCCCGGAATCTTCATCTGTCGGACTTTCGGTTCCTCCCCCAGACTCTGTAGGTTCAGTTACAACCGTGCCTGGAACCGACGGATTTGGCTTTCCTGGTTCCGGAGTTACTGGTTTCTCTGGATCTGGTGTTACACCCGTAGTAGGTGTTCCCGGATTATAAGGTCCACTAGACCCACCACCCGATACCGGGATAGCCTGATTCGTTTTTTCCACAACTACAGCTTCGGTTTGTATGTTCGTAATTTCAAATGGTACTGGTGTTGTTTCCAACATGTATCCGTTAGGCGCTTTTATTTCAACCAACTGATATTTATTGATATCCAAACCTTCAAGTACAATTTCACCTTGTTGATTAGTTGTCAATGTAGCTTCATCTAGACCTGTTACCTTGTGGAACTCCCAATTCCCATTTGCATCCATCAATGCAGTTTGAGCCCGTAATTCAAATACAGCTCCTTGAAGGTGCTGAGTTCGACCCGCATTGGTTTTAATCAATTTCACAAAACGATCATTTTTTTTATTTTCAATGGTTATTTGAGTTTCCGGTTTGATAATAGATACAAGGGTCTCCGGCTGTTCAATAACAAAGCCTTCTGCCTTGGTCTCTACCAATGTATATGAACCATAATCCAAACCATCGAATTCAATGACCCCATTTAGGTCGGTTACTTTTGTATCGATGACAATGTTGGAACGATCACGCAATTCGAATTCGATTCCGCTTAATACAGACTTATCCTTGGCATTTACTTTGGTAACGACAAGTTTACCACCTGCACCCATTGCATTAGACTTCGTCAATGTAATACTCTCCGTCTGATTCTCTACAATGGTAAACGGAATTGGTGTAGCATCCAATTGATAAAACTCAGGTGCCACGACTTCTACCAGCTCATAATCCCCTGGCGACAGTCCACCTTTGGCGATCTTCCCATCTTCCCCTGTCGTTAACTCATCGATTTTCTCTCGCGTTGCGCCGTCCTTGGAGTACAATTCGAAAGTTGCACCCTTAAGTGTCTTGGAGGAGTCCACCGCATCTACCTTGGTTAATTCAAACCCTTGGCGAATCTTTTTATTTTCAATTTCAAAAGCAATATCCGCATCCTTAAATTCAATCGTTTGACCTGAGGCAGAGCCATATTCAGGATCAACCAAATATCCTGCCGGTGCAGATAATTCTTTTAACTTATAAGGTACACCGTTGGTTAGATTGTTTAATCGATAGTTTCTGGAGCTTTCAACCACACCATTCTCGTCCGTTGGTTTCAATGTTTCCAGAAGCGTAGTTCCAGACGCATTATAGATTGCAAATATTGCACCCTCCAGCGGAACTCCTGTATCACTGACTTTGTGAATTCTGATTTTGCCCAGACCTGTAGAGGCTCCTCCACCAGCTCCAGCCAAGGAAACTTTGATTCCCGACTGATTACCTTCTCCGATTACCGAGGAAGATTGGCCTGCAAATTCAACCTTATTCTCAATTCGGGCGCCATGATCGGCATTAATATAAGACTGATATTCCAAAATGAATGCAGTATGGATATCTTTCTTGAAGGTGAAGGTAAATGTATTGCCCTCCACGTCCAATTCATAATCAGCCGGATCAACAAGTCCAGCTTTGGTGGATACATTGCCTGAATTGTTGGCAGGTAAATTGGTTGCATATAATTTCAATGAATCAGCCAATAAAATCTGGTTCTCTGACAAGGTATCTGTTAATTGGTTACCCACAGGAATGAAAGATTGACTTGGATTGATATTTACCGTCCATGATGCTTTATCCGTTGTACCTTCTTGCTTCCCTGTTTTGCGCACGTATACACCACCGTTGGCAGGTGTAACACTGGCTGATCTATTAAATCGTATTGCACCACCCTCACCATCCGTCAGAACAGCCTGGTTGGCATATGCGCCTGCGACAGAATATGGTCCATCCAGACTTGTTTGGTACTGAATGCGATAAGCCATTTTGCCCATGTTACCCAGATCCAACGCAAAACCTTTACCGTCCGGGTTCAACTGGAATTGACCAGGTGTGAGCAGAACCTCGCTACCCACAGCAGTAACATTATTGGCTCCCTGCAACTCTAACTCATGAACTTTCAATGAGCCGTCTACGAAAGATTGGTCTCCAGTGTAAGCATCCTTAAGGATTGCATCCTGAATATCAAACAAATTGTAGTTTACATCGATTGTCCAGGTGATCTTTTTATCTTTGGCGCTATATTCACCCTTTTTGTTACCATTTTGAATTGTGTAGTCTTGCGGTTTGACCGCAGCAGTTTTGGTAATCGCAGTCTGTTTTACATCAGATTCTTCCCAATCGATCTTGGCTGAGTTGCGATATTCATCATTCGTTGGCATACCCGCTGTGGGATCAAAGCTTGTCTTATAAGTAATAACATGCTCCGTACTGAGCGTTACGCCGTCCTTCAAGCGAAGTGAGAATCCTTTTTCATACGTTGGATCAGCTGGGTCTGGAGTCAGTTCAAAGTCCTCATTGTTAACACCACTCACTTGAAGACTACCCGGAATCAGTTTCATATATCTGCCTTCGTAATTGTCGGTGATGACGATATCCGTCATGTCCTGCAAATCACGGTTCAAAACAATCTGCCATTCGATTTCTTTTGTGTTGAAGTTTTCACTTTTTACACTCTTTGCAAAAATGACTTCCTGAATGTCTCTTCGGCCTGTTTTGGAAGTACCATCATACATGTTCACTGTGTTCGTAATGGTGTCGTTTGTATACACACGATGAATAGATTGAGTATCATATTCGATCTCATAGGCCTTTGTAATATCGTTCTTAAAATGTAATCTGAAGCCATTATCGAACCCTGTACCCATCGCTTCGAGTGTGTATTCATTCGGATTGATCAGTGTTCTGTTGGAAGCCGCTCCACTTGCATTAATGTCCACTTGATACACTTTGACGGAATTGTTGATCAGTTGCTGTTTTGCCGTATCAAAGCGGTCTTCAATCCATGCATTCGTTTGCATAATTTCTTGCTGATTGTAGTTATATTGCACTTTCCATGTGATCGTCTGGGTCACCGGATCATACGTACTCTCTTGCCCTGATTTGTTCAAAGGCTCATTAAAACTCACACGAACTCGGCCAATATCTGTTTCGTTGTGCTCACTCTGATCCGTTGTAAGCGCAACCTGGTTTTGATACTCCACGTTGGTGAACGGAGCAGTGGTTGGTGCTTTAACACTTGTCGTATAGGTTACACGATAGGCCTTATCTGTATCTCCCAATTGAATTGGAAAATGTGGTTCCGTTTGAACTACTGGGCCTTCTTTTACAGATCCATTCAATTGCACTTCCAATTCGCGAATTTCGATATTGCCCTTGAGCTCCAGCTCTGCTGGGAACGTGTCTGCAAGAACAGCATTTTTCATTGCCTTCTCGCCTTGGTTAAAATCTACAGTCCATTTAATTTCATCCGAGTTGAAGTTGTCTTTGTTTGCGCTTCCCGATTTCTTCAACTTATCTACGGCTGTGTTGGCAAAATGTACATCAATGATGCCCTGCCCTACGGAACTAAAGTCTATCTCCTGTTTCAAGCCATCTTCCATCTTGCTCTCATCGAACTTAATCCACACGTAGAAGTTGCCTTCCAGCTTCGCATGATCGATCAGTTCATTAAAGGTAAAGATGATTGTGCCATCTGGATTCACCACATACTCCCCAACACCGCCATCCAGATTACCCTTAAGCTGCGATCCGATGATGAATTTATCAGGCAAGTTAAAGGTGAACGTAGAGCCATCGCTGTAGTTGTGGTTTTCATCTGCAAGTCCCCATGTAAAGACTACAGCCACCTCATCCTGGATTCGTGGTCGAATATCCTCGATTTTATCTCCTTTGACTTCAATCGTGCCATTCCCGTTGTCTTCTGGTGCCTGATTGTACATCTGCACACTGGTAATCAATTGATCTGTAATTACCGGGCCTGCAGCTGCGATTGCTAAACTGCTCTGGTTGAGGTTTCCCTCCCCCTCTTCTTCCGGAGTGGCAGCAACGTCAACGTTGTTAACCTCTTCCGAACCTGCCAAACCTTCTTCTGATGCTGTATCGCTGATTGCACTGGCTGGCAAATTAGTTAATTCATCCTGAGCATGCATTGTTGGTGTAAATATCCAACCCTGCATCATTTGCGTGACCAGTAACAGAGCAATGATCACTATGCTCACTTTTTTCCTCATTGTTTGCATATCCTCCTCGTACGTAGTGTTGGCATACGCCGAAGATTAGAATAGCAAAGCTACATATACAAAAAATAGACAACACTAAAATCCTCGTTTTTGAACACAAAATTGAACACAAAAAAGGATACTCCTCAAGCGGAGCATCCTGTTCAAACGGTTGTTATAATGTCCAGTTAATTTTGACGCGCAGATCCGTAGTACCTTCCATTTTGGACACATAATAAGATATCGATTTCATGCCAAGTTGGTACAAATCCTGCAAATCTTCAATCAGTCCAGCCTCCGTACCCTTGTACCTGAACGTGAGTGAGGTTCCGCCTTCCTTCAGCTTACTCTGAACTTTGGTCTTCAGCGCAGCATGGCCTTTAACAGCATCCTGTTCATCATACAGGGAATAGTCCAGAGCGTGGTACAGCTTCTGATAAGCGGCTTTTTTGTTATCTCCGGCCTTCACCAGCTTTAATAAAGCTTCTCGATATGGGGCGGGCGCAGCGGGGTACTTGCTTTTGCCTGTCCAGATATGGTCACGTGCCATCTCATCATCACTCAGCAAATAGTAGCTGTGGCTAACCTTACCTTTGCGGTCAGGGGTAGGATCATCCCAGGTAGTGTCCATGTGATACCACTTGCCGTCCAGGTTCACGATATTCCAGGCATGAAGCTGCCCGCCCGCTGTACCTTCCACAATCCGGTTATCGATACCTACTCGCTCCAGCATCCGATATGCCAACAGTGAATATCCCTGACAGACGGTACTGCCTGTAACAAGCCCGTCGTAGGCCGTATATTTCTTCAACGAAGTATCGTAAGAAAGGTTAAGCACAATCCAGTCGTGGATGACCTTGACCTTCTCATGATCCGTCATGCCTGGTTTGATGATTTCTTTCAACACGTTTGTGACTTTACGATTCACATAATCGGTCTGCTCCTTGGTCTCCCGATAGGAGAGAGTCACATGCACCTCGGCCGACACATTGGAGCCTTTATAATTAAATGCATAACTTTTAACGGTATATTGGATATAGGGGTCACTCTTCATTGCCTCATCGATGGAGGTTTGTAATTGTTTTTTGAGGCCCTTCACATTGCCTTTGTATGTAAAAACAAGTTCCTCCGTTCGCTGTGACATTGCGGTAAGCAAGGTCTGGCGCAAATCTGTTGCCGTGGATATATCTGATGTCCCTGATGCAGCATACAATTGATCCAGATCAACCGTACGTGGTAACGCTACAGCAATCAGACAGCCTGCCAGCAGTATGGTGATAATTCGTTTCCCGTTCTTACCCATGAAAGGAACCCACCCTTCTTTGCAAAGTTCTCACGCCCTATTGTATCACAAAAGGCTCTGTCGTCATTCTTCTAGTTTTGTCAAAGCAAATCAAAAGAGACCTTCTATGGAAGGTCCCTTTGATCTTTAGTTCATTGAATCACGATTACCCGTTATCTTCATCCTATGTTTCGTTTGGTCACGATATGAGTGATTCCTCGTCTAATACAGGCGATTACCACTCATAAACGTATCTGTTTTACCTTGAAGCTTCGCCAGCCGTTCCAATACCTGTGACGCTTCAGCTACCGTCACTTTACGTGCAGGCATGAATCGTCCTTCAATCGAAGGAAGCAATCCCAGCTTCAGACTCAGGGAGACCGCTCCCTTACTCGTAATGGCACTGGCATCCGCAATGTTGGGAAGATCCGATGGCAACGTATAGAATCCGGCCAGCTTCTCATAGCGTAAAATACGTACAAGCAGCACTGCCAATTCTTCACGTGTCATCTCTTCCTGCGGATTCAAATTCTGTTCAGGGTCCGCTCCGGCAAGCCAGCGCTGATCGATTAATGCCCGAACTGCCTTATAATACGGGCTGTCAGGTGTCACATCAGCGTATAACTTGTCATCTCCGTCCCCACTGTAGTACAGATCCATATTTGGATTAATCGCTCTTGCCAGATAGTTAAACCAATCCCCTCGGGTGATCACACGATCCGGGAATACGCGTCCCTGTTCATCAGCAAGCAATACGCCATGCTGTGTCATATTGCGTAGAGCTGCTTCGGCCACATGACCCAAGATATCCGTAGGTTCAGCCTTGGTTGCAGAGCTTGTGTCCCCGTATAAAAGCTTCCACTCCCCTGTGTTCGCATCCAGCGCTTCATAGTTGCCATAGATCGAATTCTCATCACGTGTAGGCATATAAGCAAGGTTCACCCCCGCTGGGATGACTTGACCACCGTTCATACCATATCCGCCATAACGGGAATATGCGAGGATCAGCTTGAATTCCTCCAGATAGAGTGCCTTGGCCTCTTCATAACTGATGGCTGGCTTAACATCTGCTGGCAGTTGTTCAGGCGTTGCCGCAATACGTGTATAGAACTCGTTAATCGTCCCGTTGTTTAACACCTGTACTTGTGCCGTATCTTCCTTAACCGGAATTCCGTTCAGATAACGCTGGAACAAAAATGTGCGAGCATCATCCACCTCAATCACGTTAGCCAGTCGGAACTGCTCCGTTGCGTCTGGAACTAGCGCAATCACCGTGTCCATCGCCAGTTTCTCAGCCTGCTTCCGGGTTACCAATTTGCCTGCCTTCTCCTCAGCCGGCTTCTCCTGTTCCATCTCCGGTCCCATTCGTTGCATCATCGTATAACTGTAGATCTGCCCGGTAACTGCATCTACCTGTGCTGAGATATCCCGCATGAACATATAGGACATATTGGCACTTCGATCGCTCCAGCTCAGACTCCACACCTGATTGTTCGAACTTGAGTAATATCCCTTGCCCAACTGGTTATGCTCCAGCTTATATCCCTTGGGAATATCAAAGTTTGTTGCGACCCGATTGGCGGCCTGCTGCACATTTAACCTCGTACCATTGGCCGGGACAAAAGGCGTTACATCACCTTTTAACTTCGTATCCTGCTGCAAAGAATCTTCATCTACAGCTTTACCTGTTAATGTATTAATCCGTTCCAACGTATTGGCTTCAATCGGAATGATACTGATATTTTTTGGTGTATATGCAAGGTAATACTGCTGACCCTGTTTGGAAGATAGACGATCTTTGGCGATATAAGCCAGCTCCACATCGAACTGTTCTTCAAACTGCTGTCTGGCCTTCTCTTCTGAAGCTGCCGGTTTCGATGAGGGATACTTGGCTTCAATAGTACCCCGTGAGTAACCTGTCACCAAACCACTTTCATCCACATTAATGTAGACTGTCTCTGCGTCAGATAACAATCCATCATGTTTTAACTGGTACCCGTATCGATACTCTGTTCTGCCAAACAATGACTCTTGTTCGATGGAAGAATACAGATCTCCAAGCGGAGCATATTCATTGTCCTTAAGACCCGGAATCGCTTGGTACAACAGTGTCACGGCCTTTTCTTCAGCTTGAGCTTTGGTTAACTTCACATCTGATTCCGAGACATGTTTATCCAGGATATCCGACGGCAAATGTACACTTAACACTTCCCCTGTGCCTGCATGTACAGTTCCACTGAATCCCGACGTATGATTACCTTGTGTAATCTGGAACCCGATCTCCCACGCCTTGTAGTCTGGCGGTGGATAGGAATTAGGTGAATCGAATCGTGCAGATGAGATCGTTGCTTTTTTTAATAATGGAAATAATTTCAGTATATTTTCACTGGCTTGCCTGGATGAGATTTTCGCTCCCTCAGGCACGTCATTGCTCGTTGCGTCTAGTTGTTCATTTTCCCCCGTTGTCGCTGCGGTCAACTGCTCTGCTTGCGCGGCTGATGCACTGCCTGCAAAACCTGGTGTTTGCGAAGCAAGCAGCAGTGTTGCCATCGCTGCGGTTGTTGCTTTGGTTGCGAACATTTTCAAATGTAGATTAAACTTCCAATTCAAACTCAAATCTCGACCTCTCCCTTCAATTTCATACAAAGAAGCATAACAAATAACCTCGCATGAATATTGCCAGTCTATTCTATGATACCATAAGCTTCCTTTTTAATCGTCGTTTTCGGGGCAATTTTACAAATGTGAATTTCTGCATATTGCTAGTAACAGCAAAAAAAACGCCAATTACGTTGGCGTTTTCTCTGTTAGCCTGCACTCTTATGTAGGCTGAATCTACCTTGTCAACTACTCGCTTTAGACGAATCGTTCAACTTCGCCTGACCTTGAACATGGGTTTTCAAAAAGGGAATAACGGTGTCCCAGAAGGCGGGATCTTCCTCGGAACAACTGTGTCCTCCGCTGTTGACCCATAGATGTTCAACAGGCGGATCGGCTTTGGACATAAAATATTCAAGCTCACTCGGAGGAATGAAATTATCTCCCTTGGAGTGCACCATAAGCATCGGCAGTTGCATCCCCCTGCGCCGTTCATTCAGCATGATCACCGGATCACGCTGACGATAAGATTTCAGAGATTCACCCAGTCGCCAGAACCAGATTCTCGGAATTAACTGGGCCAGTGGAAACAAGGGCAGACGCCGGCGTCTCAGCTCTGAACTGACGATCACCTCAAATTGCGATGGCATCGAGTCCGTAATCACTGCTGATACAGGAATTCCCTCCGTCACTGCAAGAATCGTACCCAGTCCACCCAAAGAATGTCCAAGCACTCCGATGGCATCCGCATCAATCTCTGGTCGTGCAGTCGTATACTGCAACGCCGCGAGCAGATCATCCCGGAACAGGTAGGCAGATGCAGCACGAACCGGATCACTAGCCCCATGACTACGCACATCATACATAAATAAGGCATATCCTGCTTCCCAGATCGGACGTGCGTAACGAAGAACACGGGAGCGATTGGAGCCCCAGCCATGTGCAATAATAACGAGCGGCCATGGTTTCGGAATGTCGGCTCTGGCCGGGATGAACCAGCCATGCACCCGACCTCCCCCACTGTCAAAGGTCACATCCTCAAATGGCATTGGGGGTGTGAGTGTGATTGGAATCTTCTTGGGTGTCTGGCTCTTTACCGCTGCCTTCCATAAACCACCTGCCGTTACTGCGGCCACGGCGAGCATGCCGCCTATCATTGTTTTAGCTTTCACAGGGCATCTCTCCTCTCCGAATTCTGGCATACATCCATCATAAAACAATAGAATGAACGGCACGTTAAGCGACATGGGTTTTTATGATAAAGATTAATCCAACAACTAATTTAAAGGAACCATCATATATATACCCAAATATACATATTCCTCATCTGATGCTGGAATCCTAGGCTTCAGCTGCTTCCACAAATCTCCGTGCACATGCTGCAATCTGCTCATGATCTCCTGCCACAAGAGCTTCTCGTGGTAAAAGTGCACTTCCCAGACCCACTGCAGCAGCGCCTGCTGCGTAATAATCAGCAATATTCTCCAGTGTGGCACCACCTGTTGCCAACAGTGGAATATGATTCAGTGGAGCTTTGATCTCCCGCAGATACGGTATACCCAGACTCGCCATCGGAAACAACTTCACAACTCGCGCTCCCGCTTCATGGGCAGCGACAATCTCCGTAGGTGTCATGGCTCCAGGCCAGATCTCGACACCATGTTCTACAGCATATTCAATGACAGACAGATCGACATTGGGAGACACCAGAAATTGTGCACCTGCAGCGACGGCTTCCTTCGCCATCTGCACATTCAGTATCGTACCCGCTCCAACAAAAGCCTTTCCTTCATGCCGCTCACGCCAGTCTGCAATAATATCATGTGCTCCAGGTGTGTTCAGTGTGACTTCCATTAGTCGGATGCCGCCACCTGTCATACCTTGTCCAGCTGTTACTGCCGCTTCGCGGCTTATACCGCGCACAATCGCGACCAGCCTCGACTCCAATAGTACTTCCGTCAAATTCATATCCAGTTCCCCTTGCTTCATCAATTCGGCAGCCGAAGACAGGCAATCATGGTCACCGCTTTTCCGTTATTCATTATTGTAAGGCATATCCTCTCCTGGATGAAATCATTTGATCCAATATTCACTTCTTCCTTTTAAAAAGACATTGAATTCAACTTGGTTTTGTAGTCAACCTGAAGGAAACAAGGGCAATTGCCAACGCCAACAGCAGGACCATACCACCAATCCACCCCAAATTTTGAACGGAATTGTATTTCACAACTACACCTCCCAATCCGGCACCGAAAGTCATACCTATGTTCATTACTGCCGTATTGTAACTCAGGACTGTTTCAGAAGACTGTGGTCTCAATGTTATCAAATAGAACTGATTCGCGGGCGTTGTTATCCAGGCAGCTGTGCCCCAAATCATGATGGTCAGAAGAATACCTATTGTGGAACCTGCTGTGATTGGCAAAATAAAGAGGGCACCAGCATGAATAATCAAACTGATTGGAATCGTGCGAACAGGTCCCCATCGATCTACCGCATAGCCACCAAGACGGGAACCTATGAATGCAAATACACCCAATACAAGTAACGCCGTACTAATCATTTCTATTGAAAAATCGGCTACTGAACTTAAAAGTGGAGCGATATAAGCAAATACCATGGTGTAGCCCAAAATCCAGAAAACAGTCGTTAATAATCCGGTGATAACCTTTTTATCTTTGATAATCAATAATTGTTGCTTCAGGGAGAGAGACGGGTTACCCTCCATTCGAGGAATAAATCTGTACAACAGCATGAAATTAATAAATGCGATAATTGCAATCATGATATAAACATAGTGCCAATCCATGTAGGCAGCAATGAAGGTACCAATCGGCACTCCTAATACCAATGAAACGGTGAATCCTGTGATGACAGTTGCAATGGCACTACCCTGTTTGCCAGAAGGAGCTAGTCTTGCAGCATAGTTCGTGGCTAGGACAAAATACAGACCACCACTCATGGCCAATACGATGCGTGAGAACATAAGCATGCCAAAGTTCAAACTGAAGAATGCAATGATATTTCCCAAGATAAAAATAAGCATGGAATACAGAAGTACTTTTTTACGTTGTAACTTGGAAGTCAGCATGACCAGAGCCCAGGCTCCCAATGCATGAGATAGTGCATATACGGTGACCAATTGTCCCGCTAATGAGATCGAAACCTGTAAATCGCGGGCGATGATATCTAAAACACCAGATACGACAAATTCGGCTGTTCCCACAACAAAGGCTCCTAAAGCCAATAAATAGATAATAAATGAATTCATTTCAGTCTCCTTTATTCAAAAGAATAGTGTGTGAAATCTTCTGGATATATTCGTTTGTTGAAATTTATAATAGATATAAAAGACAAATTATATCTATTATAAATACAAAAAAAATACTTAATGCATCATTGATATTTTACCGGAAATCGAAGATAATTTTCGATTTTTAAACACTTCTTCCATCTGTCCTTCGGCAGTGATCATGGTTTCTTGAATTAAGCATCCCTGTTTATGATGACAACAATCAAACAGAGAGGTTGTACCCTCAATGGCCTGGATGATGTCCAAAAACGTAAGATCCTCCCACTTCTCCTGAAGTGTATACCCGCCATGGGCACCAGATGAAGAATGAATCATCCCCTCTTTCGTCAATTTGGTTAAAATCTTGGACAGATATGTGGGTGAAACATTCTGCCACTTTGAAAGTTGCTGCACACCCACAGGTTTATCTGAATTGGATGCCGCAAGAAAAAGCATCGTGTGCAGGGCGTAATTGGTAGCTTTGGAATACTTCATCATCTCATTCCTCCCTAATAAAAGACTTAATATATCTACAATAACTCCTTTAATACAATTACGTCAATAACCCCCTCTCATAAAAGTGGCACATTGCGTCCACTCTTTTATCAGAGGAGGCTCTTGTTACAAACAACTGTTCCAGCAATATCTATACCTACAGTTCCAATCTATATGCATGCTTTAGGCATTTTCCAATACGTTATCCTTCTCCAAATCTTTAAAGTATCGATCGTTATATAACATGCTTGGATGTGTTGGATGATAGGCGAGTGCGATATCATTATGTTCCCGGGCCTTGGCACGGTTACCCATCCGGTCATAACACACACATAGTTGCAGATGCGGCATCCAGGTCCAAGCTGCTTCATTCAGCACTACCATAGGGTCATCAGGACGTACAGCACGAGTCGCCTGTTCGTACCAGAACAGGGCCTTGCGATAATCTTCACGGTCGGCAAAATAACCACCCAATCGACAGCAAATCTCGGCTCTTGGCAAATCATAGGCAAATGATCGGAACAACGCCGTGACTTCCTGTTCCGGATGTTCAAGTGCAGCTTCACAATCCGCAATTTTCTGGCAAGCAGCGATCTGATCTTCCACCCAGCCCAATCCGGTATCCAGAAACTTCTCATAGTACTTCACCGCATCCTCATGCTGTCCATGGTCCTTCAGCTCATTACCGAAATAGTACAAGTCACGCGGCCCGAATTCCTCTCCGGCCTGTTCCCTTTTGCGATAGATCCGCAGATTACGATCGGTATACACCTTATCTTTCTTGTGGGTAACCGCTATATCACTATGCAGCAGATTGCCCGCTACAGCCAGATATTCATGGACCGCGCCAATCCAGCGAAATTGCCGATCCCGACGCACCAGACGATTCCGGCGCAGGCTGTAGGCTACCTTGCCATCTGCTGTGAATGACAGATTATAATCCATTGTAACACTATCAACATCCGGGTCCAGCGAACGTTTCAAGGCGATCAGTTTCGCCCGATCTTCCGGTTCGAACACATCGTCTGCATCCAGCCACAGAATATATTCACTCTTTGCCTGATCGAAGGCATAGTTGCGTGCTGCTGCAAAGTCATCCACCCATTCAAAATCAACGATACGATCCGTATATCTGGAAGCAATCTGACGGGTACGATCCGTTGATCCGGTATCCACGATTACAATCTCATCGGCGATACCGTTGACCGAGTCCAGACATCTCGCAAGGGAAGCTTCTTCATTTTTCACAATCATACACAGGGTAATACTGATCGTCTCCTCCCCTCGTCTCGCCCTGCGGTTAAAGGCGGAAACCCCCGGAAGTTCGGACAATCGATAGATGTGGTATGCGGGGAGATGAGTATCAACGAACAAACGAAAACCCAGTGCTTGAGCACGGATGCAGAAATGACGATCTTCGCCCCAGAAGGATACATTGGGAATCTGGTCATATGAAGCTCCTGCTGCCAGAACATTTTTGCGAATAAGAGTACATGCCCCTAGCCCTCCAACTTCATAACAACCCGGGATCCGTAGCTGATTTAGAAAAGCAGTCGTTTGCGTGCCCTCGTCCTCCGTCTCGGTTCCGTCTACTGTTTTGCCACCGCGGCGAAACAAAGCATACTCATCTTGCAGCCATACCTGCGGCATTTCCCTGGCATCCGGCTGCCAGCGGGTCCAAAAAATATTGGATACAATGTCTTTGCCACTCGATACAAGTTGCTCCAGCGTCCGTGGATGCAGCACCAAGTCAGAATCAATCAGGAACACCGCATCGTAGTGATTGTCGCGTGCATATTGCAATATGCGATTTTTCAAACGGGCTACACGCCAAATCTGCTCATCCTGCCAATAGTGTCCTCCCTCATCCTTGCTGTACACCCCTTTGTTGTCAGGACTACCGCTACCATGTTCATCTGCTTGAATAACCGTCCCTTCATGCTGAAGCACAAATTCATGCAATATATTCGATGCGGCTTCTTCCACGTTATCGTCAACAAACAGATAATCCGTCTTCACTGTTGTTCGTTCCAGTGCATGCAGAGAATCCAGAAATTCACGGAGCACCGGAGTTGTCTGGCGAACCGGGCTGGCGATCAGTATTCTTTCCTGGCCAGGCGCTTCAAGCGTTTCCGATTGGCGGGTTTCCAGCGATTTATCAGAAAGTCTGGGCGGTCGATGATTACTCTGGCTCTCTTTCTGGCTCTCTTTCTGGCTCTCATGTTGCTTCTCTTTTTGATTCTCTTTCTCATGTGTATTCAACTCTATTTGAGGTTGGGATTCTTCTTCCGATTTGCGTAAAGGGTCTTTCTTCAATGTGCTCACTCCCCCTCTCCTTATTCGAACCATGCCAACAGTCGTGGCTCCTGATCCAATATCGATTCGTACTGTTCCTTCCAACCGTATCTTGCTTCAGGGTCCAGTGCTTGATAGCGTTCATATTTGCGGATACGGTCTTCTTCCCGCGCCCAACCATAGTGCTTCACCCGGGGAGCATGACATCCATAGGACCAATGTTGGATCGTTAACGGAAAACGACCACAATGCTGGGGTGTCTCCTTCCATTCATAGTTCATCCCCGGGTGATAACGAATCAGAAATGGCCGATAATAGGCATGCGCCTGCCAGAACTCATCTTCCCGGTAATGCGTCTCACTCCACATATCAAACAATCTGAAATAGATCGCATCTTCATTGCCACTGAGCAACAGATCCCGTACCAACCCAAAGTCACTGGTTAGAATCTCATCCGCATCCAGATTCAAAATCCACTCCGGATTGGTCGCCACCGTCTCTTCCCATTGTTGTTTTCTCAGGCTTACCTCGTCTGCAAAACGTGAAGCAGCGTTCTCCACTAATACGAGTGGAATACCGTCCAGAAGTTCCCTGCACAGCCCGACCGTTCCATCCGTGCTTCCGTCATCAATGATTACTGCGCGATCAATCCAGGGACGATGTCTCTCCAGTGCCTGCCTGAGATAACGATTCTCTTCATTACGAACGATCATCGACAAGGTAATATGTGGTCTTCCATGTTCCTCATGTCCATCCAAAGCTTCACCCCCTTGCTCAAACTTCTACCTATTAAAATTTCGGGCACACGATGCCTGGACGAATCACAATCCTCTATTTCCAATCTATGCAGAGCCTGAATGCGGATATGCAGGCCGAGTAAACCTTTCATGGGGTTAATCTTGATGAACGACAAAAAAGCACCCGCCTTCGCGGATGCTTTTAAATGTAATCATAAGATTAATGTAGTGAAATAAATGAATTAACGGTATTCAGCCAAACGATCATTGAGACTACGCGTCTGTCCATAGACTTCCTGATACAGTGCGAACAGTCCATCATAGACGGCAACCGTTTCCGGGTTCGGCTCATAGGACTTCGCTGGACGAATAAACGCTGTTGCACATTCTTGCAAAGACGGGAACCAGCCACAGCCATAGGCAGCCAGCATCGCTGCACCCATCGCTGGACCCTGTTCGCTCTCCAGCTTCACAATCGTGGCGTTAAAGACATCAGCCTGCATTTGCAACCAAGCTTCGTTCTTGGCGCCGCCACCAATGGAGATGACTTCATTGACGGTTTTGCCTGCACCACGCAGAATATCAATGGACTCGCGTAGCGAGAAGGTAATACCCTCCATCACCGCACGTCCAAAGTGCTCCAGCTTGTGCCCTGCATCCATACCGATGAAACTGCCACGGATATTCGCATCCGGATGAGGTGTACGCTCCCCAACGATATATGGTGTGAACAACAATCCGTTGCTGCCCGCCGGAATCTGATCGATGCCCTGCAAGAGCACATCAAACGATTTATCCGCTGCAAACGTATCCTTGAACCAGGACAGGCTATATCCTGCGGCAAGCGTTACACCCATAATATAGAAGGCATCTTTCTCTCCGTGGTTAAAAAAGTGTACTTTGCCTTCGAAGTCGAGATCTTTACGCTCTTCGTAGGAAAGCACAACCCCGGACGTTCCGATGCTGCACATCGTCTGTCCTTCACTCAGAATGCCTGCGCCAATGGCACCACACGCATTATCCGCACCACCTGCGTATACTTTTGTTGCAGCCGCTAGACCCGTTTGATCCGCAATCTCAGGCAGCAACGTGCCCACTTCCTCAAATGATTCCACAAGACGTGGACAAAGAGAGATTGGCAGTTCGAAAGCTTCTGCAATCTCGTCGCTCCACTGTTTGCCTGCAACGTCCAGCAACAAAGTTCCCGCTGCATCAGAATAATCCATAGCGTAATCCCCGGTCAGGCGATAACGCACATAGTCTTTAGGCAACAGGAACAAGGATGCTTGCTGTAACAATTCAGGCTCGTTCTCCTGAACCCACAGAATTTTTGGCAAGGTAAACCCTTCCAGTGCACGGTTCCGGGCAATACTTAACAGCTTGCCATCCAGCACTTTTTCGATGCGACGGCACTGAGCCGTTGTGCGTGTATCGTTCCACAGGATTGCGTTACGCAGCGGTTTACCTTCAGCATCTACCAAGACCAGTCCATGCATCTGACCGGAGAAGCTCAATCCCTCGATTTCCGAAGGCTGCACGCCAGACACTTCAAGCAATTTACGCAAGGAAACAATGGTCTGCTCTACCCAATCTTCGGGATTTTGTTCACTGTATCCAGCCTTGGGCTGGTACAACGGGTATGCCTCGGATGCTTCAAATGCCACTTTTCCTTCACGATTGACCAACACGGTTTTGACCGCACTGGTTCCAAGATCGACGCCAATTACGTAACTCATAGGTTAACTCCTCTCGTTTATCACAGGTTATATCCACGAAAGATCCAAGTACGCATGAAAGTCACTCCGTGATCAGAAAACCCTTGGATCGCCGTTACCCCCAGATTTCCTTTATACCCTTTAGCAAGGGTGAAATCCGGGGATAAATGCGACCGCTTTGCTTCCTCGGGTCCTTTCTGCTCACTCCGTTTTGCATGCATGATATTGGACACACATGGATATGAAACGTGTAAAACATACTCGTTCTTATAACAGAAAGATTGATCCAATGACCTTGATTCGTCATTGGTTATAAATGAAATCCTTGATGCTCATGCGGTCACTTCGTGATCAGAAAACCATCTTAAACAACATTTATATCAAAAATTTTAAAAAATCGCGTTGTTTAACCAAAAAACCGCCCCCGTCTTCCCAAGGGAAAGTCGGGGACGGTCCGAATGTCATGCTTGTTCAGGCGTTCCATGGTACAAGCTAATCTTGTGCATAGGCTAGTTTGGACACTAATGTCCAACACATATGAGTTGAGTAACCATGGGTGGTCGACGTGCCCAACCCTGCCTAATCCGCTATTAGTCAGCCAGAATGTACTGGTTAAGTTGTGCTCTCAGCAATTCCTGACGTCCGGATTGGTTTTTGCGTGGGCTTTCGTTGTTGAGTGCATACTCAGCAAGGGAAGCCAGTGTTGCTTTACCTGCAACTACATCTGCACCGATACCTTCGCTGAAGCTGCTGTAACGTTTTTCGATGAAGTCATCGAATACGCGATCTTCAATCAACTTCGCTGCTACTTTCAGACCTTTTGCATACGTGTCCATACCTGCGATGTGTGCCAAGAACAGATCATCAGCTTCGAAGGAACCACGACGTACTTTCGCGTCAAAGTTCACACCACCACGGCCGATACCGCCGTTTTTCAATACTTCATACATTGTCAATGTAGCATCGTACATATCAACCGGGAACTCATCCGTATCCCAACCGATCAACATGTCGCCTTGGTTCGCATCGAGGGAACCGAGCATACCGTTTGTACGAGCAACGCGGATTTCGTGATCAAATGTATGACCAGCCAGTGTAGCATGGTTTGCTTCTAGGTTGAGTTTGAAGTGTTTGTCCAAACCGTATTTTTGCAAGAAAGCAATCGAAGTTGCTGCATCATAATCATATTGGTGTTTCGTTGGCTCTTTTGGTTTAGGCTCGATCAGGAATTGTGCATCAAAGCCAATTTCCTTCGCGTAGTCTACAGCCATGTGGAACATGCGAGCAATGTTGTCTTGCTCCAGTTGCATGTCTGTGTTCAGCAATGTGTCGTAACCTTCACGACCGCCCCAGAAGACATAGTTTTCAGCGCCCAGGCGTTTACCAACTTCCAGACCTTTTTTGATCTGTGCTGCAGCGTGAGCATACACGTCTGCGTTGCAAGTGGAAGCTGCACCAAACATGAAGCGTGGGTTCGAGAACATATTCGCCGTGTTCCAGAGCAGTTTTTTGCCGCTGGATTTCATATGATCTTCAATCAGATCAACGATTGTATCAATGTTGCTGTAGAACTCACGCAGGTTGTTGCCTTCTGGTGCAATGTCCACATCGTGGAAACAGAAGAACGGGAGATTCATTTTTTCCAAAAATTCAAATGCCGCTTCCACGCGTACTTTCGCGAGGTCCAGACCCGAGTATTTATCCCACGAACGAACAGCTGTCTCCGCACCGAACGGGTCACTGCCGCCTGCAGTTAATGTATGCCAGTAAGCCATGCCAAAACGGAAATGTTCTTCCATCGATTTGCCGGCTACCACTTCTTCCGGATTATAATGTTTAAAAGCAAAAGGATTCTTGGAATCTTTACCTTCAAATGCAATTTTATTAACGGATTCAAAATAGGCCATGTGTAAAATGCCTCCTCAATAGTTTTAAGAAATCGTTTACACCGTTATCCTATCACATCAAATTTACTTTGTCTATTGGTTAAACAAAGTAAAATAAAATTGTTTTTTACATGTTTGTTTACGCTATAATAGTCGAATAACTTGTTTCGGATGTGGGTCAGAACCCTTTTATCAGAAGAATAGGAGTGCCTTAACCATATGAAAATTACCGGAGACCAGATGCTGGTCAAAAAAATAAACAAGTCGATCGTTCTGGATACGATCCGGCGCCATGCCCCTCTTTCTCGCGCACGAGTGTCCGAGGTTACGGGGCTGAACAAAGCAACGGTATCCAACCTGGTTGCTGATCTGATCAGCGATGACCTGGTGCAGGAGATCGGCCCTGGGGAATCCAGCGGCGGACGTAAACCACTCATGCTGCTGTTCCGAGGGACATCAGGCTATGCAGTCGGTCTGGAACTCAGTGTGACCCATTTGAAAGGCGTGCTTACAGATCTGGAAGGACACATCATTACAGAGTACGCAGTGACCTTGGAACATCATGACGTGTCATCTGTACTGGAGCAATTGAAATTGGCAGCAAAGCAGCTCATTGAAGCAGCTCCTGCTTCCCCTCACGGTGTCATTGGTATTGGTATCGGCGTGCCCGGCATGGTGGATGAGGCAGGAACGGTCCTGTTTGCACCCAACCTGGGGTGGGAGAAGGTAACTCTGCGCTCGATGCTTGAAGAAGAATTTCAACTGCCTGTAACGATCGATAATGAAGCCAATGCTGGTGCCCATGGAGAGTTGAATTTTGGGGCAGGTATCGGTGTACGTCACATGATCTACATCAGTGCAGGCATGGGGATTGGTTCAGGCATCATGGTAGATGGTGAATTATACAAAGGTGCGTGGGGCTACGCAGGGGAAACAGGCCATATGTCCATTGAAGCGGAAGGTCTGCCCTGCTCTTGTGGTAATCGTGGTTGCTGGGAGTTATATGCATCGGAAAAAGCCTACGAACACCCGGATCATCAGCTAAAATTACCTGCTCATACCACACGCGAACTTATTCATTATGCGGAGCAAGGCCACGAGGCTGTTCAAGAATTATACAACACGATTGGGCGAAAACTGGGGATTGGCATTACCAATATCGTTAACAGTTTCAACCCGGAACGTATTATCATTGGCGGTCCGCTCTCTGAAGCAGGTCCATGGATTGAAACAGCGTTAAAACAAGTTGTCGAGGAACGTACATTACCTTATCACCGCCGCAGTTTGCAGATTGAATGGGCAGCTCTGGGCAGCCGTTCCACCCGCGTTGGTGCCGCTTACTCTGCGATATCCCAGTTTTTAGGTAAAATTAGGGTGTCTGTCTAATAACAGATGAAAATTGACATCATTTCGCCCCATTTCCTCCCTTTTTGTTAAAGAAATCCAGATGTATAATGGGGTTATGTGATTTTTGTCATGGCTGTGTGAATCAAGCTGTGTTAATTCCGATAACGAAACGGAGTGAAAAAAAGCGTGACCTACGTGGATACTTCAGATATCTCGGCGCAAATGTTTGTCACCGTCCTCCTGTTCCTGATTGTGCTTGCGCCCCTGTTCAGCCTTGGCATACTCCGATTGTTCCAGAGCAAAAAGAAGGCTGGTTTCATGTACATGCTGTCAGGATTGCTGGTGTATGTTGTATTTCAGACTTTCATGAGTATTTTTTTCTAGATCATATTCTGCGTTTGCACAAAAAACCGTACCCTTCCGGGTACGGTTCTTTCTATATCCTAACGGCTCGCGAAAACCGGAATTGCATATGAATCGAAAATTTCTTTCAACATATGATGATTCAGATAATCAGCCTGATTTAAGCGTCCAATGCTTTGGCAAATTGAGTTTTGTTCATACCCAGAATGCGGTGTTCACCAATGACAGTCAATGGCACGGCACGTACGCCCATGTCCCATACTTGTTGTGCAAATTCATCGCTAGTTTCGATGTTGCGCTCTTCATAAGAGATACCTTTGTCAGCCAGGAACGTTTTTACGGATTTGCAGTTCGGGCAGTTCGTTGATGTATATACAATTACGTTTTCCATGTTTAATTCACCTCATATGGTTTTATATTATCTATAGTTTGTTTGGAATCAGCTCATTCTATTACAGAACAACTGCGCTGTGCTCCAAGCTCTCAATGTATTTCTCTGTGTCCATGGCAGCCATACATCCGCTACCTGCAGCTGTAATTGCTTGTTTGTAACGTGTATCCTGAACGTCACCACATGCGAATACACCTGGGATGTTTGTCTCGGATGTACCTGGTGTAGTCAGGATATATCCATGTTCGTCCGTAGTGATCTGTCCGCCAAGGAAACCAGTGTTTGGTGTGTGACCGATCGCTACGAATACGCCACTTGCCGGAATCACTTCTTCTTCACCTGTTTCGTTGTTTAACACTTTCAGTCCGGTTACGCCGTTGTCGCCAGCAAGTACTTCGAGTGGTGTACGGTTCAAAGCCATTTCTACTTTTTCGTTGCTCCGTGCACGATCCTGCATGATTTTGGAGCCACGCAGTTCTTCACGACGGTGTACCAACGTTACTTTGGAACCGAAACGGGACAGGAAGCTTGCTTCCTCAAGAGCAGAGTCGCCACCGCCGATAACGATGATTTCTTTGTTACGGAAGAAGAATCCATCACATGTTGCACATGTGCTGACACCGCGGCCTACATTCGTTTCTTCGCCAGGGATACCCAGGTATTTAGCAGTTGCGCCTGTGGACAGGATCAATGTTTCCGATACGAGTTCACCCATACCTTCAACTTGAATCTTGAATGGACGCTCGCTCATGTCGATGTTGTTCACCCAGCCTGTGCGGAATTCAGCACCGAAGCGCTCGGCTTGTTTACGCATGTTATCCATCAGTTCAGGACCCATAATTCCATCAGGGAAACCTGGGAAGTTCTCCACTTCAGTCGTTGTTGTCAGTTGGCCACCAGGTTGTGGTCCTTCAATAACGAGTGGGTTCAAGTTGGCACGTGCCAAATAGATTGCTGCTGTCAGCCCTGCAGGGCCTGTTCCAATAATAATTGATTTATACATGTATAGTTCCTCCCCCGGGTTCTGCAAAAAGGTTAGACCCTCCGGCATCAAAAGCTTAGGCTTTTGCATACACTAGAACGAAAAGCCCACATCATGTCCACAAGACCTGCCTGTGATATGACAATGCCCTATGCAGAAACGGAATTCTAATTTATAATCATTCTAATCTGTTGTTCATTATGATCTCTTTTATGTACGGTGTCAATGCTCGGCAGCGATTATGAAGAAGTCTTCATCAGGAGGGAAAATGGAAGCATGAACGATGCACTCATTGGCAGTTTTATATCAGCCATGTCTACCGGCCTAGGGGCCGTACCGATTCTATTTATGCGCAAAATATCGCACCGTCTGCGTGATATCTTGCTGGCATACGCCGCAGGTATTATGACCTCGGCCTCGGTCTATAATCTCATTCCGGAAGCGCTTGGCCAATCGAATCTCTTTGTACTTGCATTTGGTATTATGCTTGGTAGCCTGGTTCTACTGGTGCTGGAGATGAAGATCCCACACGTCGATCTGGAGAATCCCGAGAAAATGCCTTTTAAAATTGAAACCAAAGCCTTCATGATTATTGCAGCTATCACCATGCATAATCTGCCGGAAGGGTTATCCGTTGGCGTTAGCTATGCAAGCTCGGATGAGAACCTGGGCAACCTCATTGCCTTTTCCATCGGATTGCAGAATGCACCGGAAGGATTCCTGGTGGCCCTTTTCCTAGTAAACCAGAACATTGGCCGCTTCAAAGCGCTGGGTATTGCTACCCTGACCGGAGCGGTAGAGATTATAACAGCTATGATTGGTTACACCTTGAGCAGTCTCGTAGCTGGTCTTGTGCCTTATGGTCTGGCCTTTGCAGCCGGTGCGATGATGTTCATTGTTTACAAGGAACTTATTCCCGAAAGTCACGGCGATGGCAATGCACGTGTGGCGACGATGTCCTTTTTGCTCGGACTCATCACGATGATTGGTCTGACCGAACTGTTTTAATTGAAGACTAAAGAACCCGGCGAACAGTCCAAGACTGTCGACCGGGTTCTTTGTTTAGCCACAAATGAAGATTCCATGAAATTAATGGGACCGTCTGTCAGAGGTATTGCGCCCTCTCCTGATCAGGATTGGATGAAACGAATCAGTTCCGAATTGAATTTTTCCAATTCATCATAGAATGCACCATGACCACTCTCTTCAAAAGCAATCAGCTGAGACGAAGCGATGCCTTGGTGCATCTGCTCGGCGAACTCAAACGGACAGATCTCATCTTTTTTCCCGTGCAAAATGGCTGTTGGCACTTGAATGGAACTCAGGTCACCTCGCAAGTCCTCATCCCGCAACGCAATTGCACTGCGAATGGTACCATAAGATGAAGCTTCCATGCCGAGGGCGTGGAACCAATCCATGAATGGCTGGCTGTGTTTCTTCGCGAAGAACATGCCGCCAAACGTCTCCAGCAACTTCGGACGATCTGCAAAGATCGGCTCAATGATCTGCTCGTTCAGCTGCTCTGGAGTCAATCCATACGGATATCCTTCACGCTGTGTGAACACAGGTGCTGCCGCAGATAACAAGGCCAGCTTGGAGATGCCATGTCCCTTATGGCGAGCCATGTAATGTACTGCGATCGCTCCACCCATGGAGAATCCTGCGAGTACCGCGTCTTTCAGCTCCAAATCATCAATAACGGCACGAACATCGTCTGCCATACGATCATAATCATATCCTGTGGAAGGCTTATCCGATAAGCCATATCCTCTAAAATCTATCGCAATGGCACGAATGCCATGGTTCGGCAGTACGTTCAATTGGTATTCAAACATTTTATAATTAACAGGCCAGCCGTGTAAAAAGACAACAGGGGTTCCTTCCCCTATATCTTCAACATATACTTTTACATTTGGTTCCACTTGTACATAACGTCCCATATTTCACAGCTCCCTTATTATCGAATCGTCTCTTCGAATCATTACCCGCTGACCCAAGGTTCAAACGTAAGCTGTTCAACCAGCCGCATACTACCAGCGAAACCAATTAACCATTTTCATCTCCAAATCTGATTACCGTAGCAGCCTAAGCCCATTCAGAATAACCAGAATTGTACTTCCTTCATGACCTACCACACCCAGAGGCAATGCAACGTCTTGGAGGAAGTTACCAGCAATCAAAGCCAGAATAACGGTAATGGCAAAAAACATATTCTGTTTCACCGTGCGCTGTGCTCGACGAGCCTGCCCAATCACCCAAGCGATCTCTTCAATGTTATCGTTCATCAGTACCGCATCAGCGACCTCCAGTGCAGTCCCGCTGCCGGACAATCCCATCCCCATACCCACAGTAGCTGCTGCAAGTGCTGGTGCATCATTTACACCATCCCCTACCATCAGCACGGGACCATACTGTTTGCGGAGTGCTTGTACCTGCTTCACCTTATCTCCAGGCAGCAAGTCTGCATAGACCATGCTTACTCCAGTTTCACGCGCAATTACAGAAGCTGATCTGGCTCGATCTCCTGTTAACATGGCAACTTTTACCCCCATCGCTTCAAGCTTTTTCACTGCAGCTGCTGCCTGTGGCCGTATCGTGTCCCGCATCGCGATCAGCCCGACTAATTCACCATCAGCCATAACAACGGATACGGTTTTCCCCTCCCCTTCAAGATGGGAGCATACATCGCCCCACTCAGAAGATACTTTCACAGGGTTAACATCATGTTCATCTGGATCAACGTTGCTGCCTGTCATCTTCTCTGACTGCATAGATCTCAGTACATCTGTTTTGCCAATGCTCCAGACGACACCATTTATAGTTCCTTCGATACCCCAGCCTGTTAGAGCCTGTACGTGCTCCGCTTCCTGAAGTGTAATATTCTCCATGTTCGCCTGATCTACGATGGCACGAGCCAAAGGATGCATGGAGAGGTTCTCAATCGCCGCTACCGCAGCTAATAGCTGGGTACGATCTACATGTTCAGCCGTAATAATATCGGTGACTTGTGGGGTGCCCATTGTCAATGTACCTGTTTTGTCAAAAGCCACGACCCGCGTGCGAGCTATATTTTCCATATGGGCACCACCTTTGAAGAGAATGCCCCGGCGGGCGCTGCTGGACATCGCGGACAGCATGACAGGCATGATGGAAGACACCAATGCACAAGGTGAAGCAACCACCAGAAATACCATCGCTTTATAAAATGCTTCATTCCATGTCCAGCCAAGCAGCAGCGGAGTTCCTGCAATGACAAGTAAGGTCACCATTACAACAATACGTGCGTAAATTCCTTCAAACCGCTCCATAAAACGCTGGGAATCCGGCACTTCTGCCTGCGCTTCTTCCACCATTTTAATGATTTTGCCAAACAGTGACCCTTCAGCCGATTTTGTAACCTCTACGTATAATGCACCCTCCCCGTTTACCGTACCTGCATAGACTTCATCCCCCGCAACTTTGTCCACAGGCAGGGATTCTCCGGTGATGGATGACTGATTGATAAAAGAACTCCCACGGTACACCAAGCCATCTGCTGGGATGAGTTCTCCCGGTTTGACCAACAGCAGATCACCCGGCTCCAGATCATCAATAGCCACGAGGTTCATCTGTCCATCCTCAATACGCAGTGCAGTCTCTGGCTTGAGCGCCAGTAAAGATGAGATATCCTTATGACTGCGCTCTGTCGCGTAACTTTCCAATGCACCACTGAGTGCAAAAATAAAGATCAGCATCGCACCTTCATTCCAGTAACCGATGGCTGCTGCCCCAAGGGATGCGGCAATCATCAGCAGGTTTACATCCAGATCACGTTCCTTCACCAGTGTCTCGATGCCTTCCTTCGCTTTGGTCCAACCGCCAACGGCATACGCCACAATGTAGAGCATGATGGATAAGGTACCAAAATAAGGTGCAGTTCCCCAGGCAATCAGCATCAACAGCCCGCTGCCCAATGCAGATTGCATCTCTTTATTCTGCACCATGGCTCGAAAATCAGGCTTACGTCCCCGGTTTGGGCCTGGTGTTTGGGATAAGCGCTGTTCCGCTTGTTTCTGTCTGTGTAGTGGTTGATGTATCGCTTGCATATGAATCACTTTCCTTTCGAATGGTAGGCTTGCGGATGAAGAGTCTGCTAAATTCCGCTCCCAAAAATGAAGTTGTATTGAGAATGAGAGCCATTGTTAATGCCCTAAAAATGACACATGCTGCTGCGGGAATCCCGCAGCAGCATGGTTTTGTGAATGATTTTGACATAATCTCGAATGAGAATGATAATCATTTTTTGCACTTATGCAATTGTGTTTACTCAATACAACTTTTAATCAGTATATGCCTGCGATCCACATTTGTAAATGGGCTTTTTTCGATGGATAGTCATACATGCGTGTTCAAAAAGACAAAAAGCCGCTGTCCCGGAGGACAACGGCTTTAACCATCTATTGATACTCATATGACCTGTTTATGGCATATCACTTAAGTGATTGTTTACACATCCACCCAAATGCCATTTACGCGCCTACACTTGCTCCCTGACTTGCTTTGATGGCTTGCTCCAGATCATAGATAATGTCTTGAATGTTCTCCGTACCCACAGACAGACGAATCAACTCCGGATTAACCCCTGCTGCGGTTTGTTCATCTTCGGTCAACTGCGCGTGAGTTGTACTTGCCGGGTGAATAATCAGTGACTTGGAATCGCCCACGTTTGCAAGGTGAGAGAACAGTTTGACACTTTCAATCAATTTGCGGCCTGCATCCGCACCACCTTTGATGCCAAAGGTCAGAATCGCACCCTGCCCTCTTGGCAGATATTTCTGTGCAAGCTCATAAGAACCGTGGCTCGGTAGACCTGCATAACTTACCCAAGACACATCCTCATGTTTCTCAAGAAATTCTGCAACCGCAAGGGCGTTGCTACTATGACGCTCTACGCGCAGATGTAATGTCTCGAGTCCTTGCAGCAACAACCAGGAGTTGAATGGAGAGATCGTTGCACCCAGGTCACGCAGAAGTTGTACACGAGCTTTGATAATATAAGCAATCGGTCCAACCGCTTCCGTATATACAACACCGTTATAACTGGAGTCCGGCTCCGTCAATCCAGGGAACTTGCCACTTGCTTTCCAGTCAAATTTCCCGCTGTCCACGATAACGCCACCAATGGATGTACCATGACCGCCAATAAATTTCGTTGCAGAGTGAACGACAATATCTGCTCCATGTTCGATTGGACGAAGCAGGTACGGACTTGGGAATGTGTTATCCACAATCAAAGGAATTCCATGTTCATGAGCGATGGCTGCCACCGCTTCAATATCCAGTACATTCCCCTTTGGATTACCAATCGTTTCGGCATACAATGCTTTCGTTTTCTCCGTAATCGCTGCCCGGAAATTCTCAGGATCACTGGAATCCACAAATTTTACGTCCAGACCCAGTTTCGGCAAAGTCGTCGAGAACAGATTGTATGTACCTCCATACAAACTCGCCGAAGATACGATCTCATCACCTGCACCAGCAATATTCAGAAGTGAAAACGTAATGGCTGCCTGACCAGAAGCTGTAGCCAGCGCTCCAGCTCCGCCTTCCAACGCCGCAATCCGTTGCTCAAACACGTCGGTTGTTGGATTCATCAGACGGGTATAAATGTTGCCAAACTCTTTCAAACCAAACAAGTTAGCTGCATGCTCGGTGTCCTTGAATCCATAGGATGTTGTCTGATACAAGGGCACAGCTCGTGCGTTGGTGGTTGGATCAATCTCCTGGCCTGCATGAATTGCCAATGTTTCAAATGAAAGCTCACGTTCGTTTGACATAAATCTGAATCCTCCCTCAATATATACGTTCTTTAAGTTCCTGATGTCTTCGCATGGTGGCGTATGTTTTCCATATTCTCTCACAAGATGTCGCATTTGAAAAGAATTATTTCCGATTTTTCCGATAAGAAATATTAAATATGTACATTATCGATTTCTGTACCAAAAAAACCTTTGCACTCGCAAAGGTTTTTCAGCTACTTTGGCTTCGGTATGCAATACCTCATCCTGGGTTTGGTTAGACCCGAACTGCACTCCATACTTCACGCAAATGTTTGGCCGCAGGTACAGCTTCCTCCGCAGTTACGCCTTCAAGTGAAATATCGATATGTGGCTTATACGTTTTTAACAATTCAAAAAATAACGGGTAATCCAGTATCCCTGCCCCAGGTACCGGATTGTACTTCTCTCCCTGTGCATCAAAGGCTACATCTTTGGCATGGATCACAATCATGCGCTGATACAGCGATTCCATCACCTCGCGCAAGAAAGCCCCTTGATCTGCTGCATGTGGTTGTTTAATCAGATTACACGGATCGAACAGCATCCCCAGATTCGATGAAGGAATCTCTTCAAACAAACGTGTCATATGTTCATGGGTATGAAGAGTATGTGTGGACACAGGCTCAATCGCCGCATGCACCCCCCATTTCTCCGCTTCCTCAGCCAACTCCTCAACCGTTTCTTTCAGCACACTCCACGCCTTCTCTTCATATCCATCCGGATGTGTATCCTGATAGGTGTCCAAGCCCCCGGTCTCCGTTGCTACCATGCTGCAACCAAAATCCCGGGCATAACGCAGATGCTCCTTGAATCGATCAATGTCCGCACGTCTTGTTACCGGATCAGGGTCAATCGGATTAATATAACAGCCCAGTACTGCAATCTTCACCCCGTGCTGTGCAAATTGATCTCCGATCTCATTCGCTAGCCCTGGGCTCAGCTTGCCATTCGATGAGTCCACATCTGATAATGCTTTGGCCAGCGCCAGCTGTACGGAATTAAATCCGTTATCCGCAATCGTCTGCGCAAGCTGTGCTGTAGGCTGTTTGCCAAATGTATGTGCCAGAATACCAAGTTTCATCTCACTGCCTCCCTATGCTAATCCGATTATCAAGTGATTAACGTGCCATCCAGCCGCCATCGACATTCAGCACATGACCATTCAGATAATCCGAAGCTGCAGATGCCAGAAAGACAACCGGGCCTTTCAGATCTTCAGGTGTTCCCCAGCGCCCCGCAGGAATACGGGCTGTAATATCCCGGTAACGATTCTCGTCCGCACGGATCTGGGTAGTATTATCGGTTTCCATATAACCAGGTGCGATACCATTAATCTGGATTCCTTTACCTGCCCATTCATTGGCGAGTGCTTTGGTTAAACCGGCAACGCCATGTTTACTGGCTGTATACCCTGGCACGTTGATCCCACCTTGATAGGACAACATGGATGCAATATTAATGATTTTGCCACTTCCGCGTTGAATCATATGTCTGCCTGCCAATTGGCTTAGGAAAAATACAGTGTTCAGGTTCAGACCAATTACATCATGCCAGTCCTGCACTGCATGATCAGCCGCAGGTGTGCGACGAATGATTCCGGCATTGTTGACGAGAATGTCAATTCTGCCCTGGAACGCAAGCGCCTGTTCGAACACAGCCGACAACTCATCTTCACGACTTAAATCCGCTTCAATCACATAAGCTTTGCGTCCGAGTGCTTCAATGGCACTTGCCGTTGCAGCAGGCTTGGAATAAGAGACCAGCACCACATCAGCACCTGCTTCTGCCAAGCCAATAGCCATCCCTTGTCCAAGTCCTCCCGAGGTACCTGTCACCAGTGCAACTTGTCCGCTTAAATCAAATGGGTTCATGAATGATTCCTCCGCATGGTTTTGATATGCAATCCTTAGATCCGTCCGTTCTTTAATCCCATGAATAATGAATGAGGTTAACTTTGATAATCCACTGTGACACCGCTCTGCTCGTATAAGGTAGCCGTCTCTTCACCCAAACGACTATCGCTGATAATATAGTCCAGTTGCGAACACTGGGCGAAAGTTCGCAGTGCAAATTGTCCGAATTTATAATGATCCACAACGCCGTATACTTGCTGCGAGGCAGATATCATTGCTTTTTTCAAAGGAACCAGATCCCCCGTGTATATGGATAATCCAAATTCCGGATGAAGGGCTGTCGTGGATATAAAGGCTTTATGAATGTTAAGACTGGATATAAACGCAGCCGTATCATCCCCAACCAACATATTCCGTACACGCGCCCCGCCAGGCACAACCAGTCGCACTTGCTCCTTTTTGGTCAACTCCGCAATAATGAACAGGTCATTGGTCACCACCGTCAGCGGTTGATTATCGAGACGTTTGGCCATCTCCAGCGTAGTGCTGCCACCATCGAGAGCAACGATATCTCCAGGTCGAATGTAAGCAAGGGCACGTTCAGCAATCTCCGTCTTCTCCGAATGATGCTTCTCGGTAACTCCGCGGCTATTCAAGATGCCATACTGGTCATTCTGAGCCAGCATAGCACCACCATGGACACGTACGAGCAGTCCCATACTCTCCAACTTGTCGAGATCCTCTCGCACAGTCTTCCCCGTCACCTGCAACAACTCACTCAGATCACTGACGGTTACTTCCTGGCGTTCCAGCAGAGCCTCCATAATTTTTTCATGTCTTTTCAATGGATTCATCATAATCAACTTCCTATACTACCTGAGTTAAACGGTAGTTTCGCACTTACACTTCGGGTACAGAAAACCTTCCGATCACTCTTATCCCCATATTTCCTTTGATCCCTTATTTAAAGGGAGAAATCTGGTGATAAAGGCGCATGCTTCGCTTCTTCTGGTCCTTTCTGTACCCTCCGTTCTAGTGTCTACCCTGTCAATTTAACTCAGACATCTGTAATTTATTATTTCAGGTCTTTCATGGCTACGCCGTCCATATCTTCGAACGTCTGGTTCTCACCAGCCATCGCCCAACAGAAGGTGTAATTGCTTGTACCCACACCACTGTGAATGGACCAGCTTGGGGAAATGATCGCCTGGCGATCACGTACAACCAGATGGCGTGTTTCGTTCGGCTCGCCCATCATGTGGAATACAACGCCGTCTTCAGGAAGATTCCAGTACAAGTATACTTCGGAACGGCGATTATGGGTATGTGCAGGCATCGTGTTCCACATGTTACCCTTGTCGAGTTCGGTAATGCCCATCACCAACTGACAACTCTGAATTCCACCTTCTCCTTGGTGAATGTAACGATAGATCGTACGCTCATTGGAAGTTTCGATGCTGCCCAGATGATTCGGCTGAGCTTGTTCTTGCGTTGCTTTTACTGTTGGATAGGTGTGATGAGCCGGTGTGGATACAAAATAGAATTGGGCAGGTTGAGCCTTGTCACTGCTTGTGAACACAACTTCTTTAACACCTCTACCGATGTAGAGACATTCCTTCGCTCCAATCTCATAACCTTGTCCGTCCGCTGTCACTGTTCCGTGACCACCGACATTAATGATACCGATTTCACGACGCTCCAGGAAAAAGTTCGTTCCGATATCTTTCAGGTTCACTTCAAGGGTAATGTCCTTGCTCTCAGGTACAGCCGTTCCCACAATATAACGATCCACATGAGAATACACCGTTACCAATTCATCAGTTGCAAACAGTTGCTCCATCAAAAATTCCTCACGCAGGCGAGATGTATCATACGTTTTCACTTCATTGGGATGTGCAGCATAACGATTTTCCATTATTAATCCATTCCTTTCGTCATTTAAATTAGTTGGGATTGAGTTTGATAATGTTCATATAAGTTCATTTTAGTTCATTATGTATCTTTTGTGTACCTTTATTTTCGAAAAAGTAATTTATGTGATAAAACATTTATGATTCTAACTGCCTTCGATATAATACAAGACATGGTCAGTCAAAGGAGAGATGCAAGTTATGGATTACCAATCGTGGATCGGAGTACCTACTCCTCCCAAGAAAATGGTTATTACCACAGATCAGATTGTCCCGTTCACACAAGGCTTTCCAGAAGAATTTCGTCCCGACGCAAGATCCATTCCTCTCACCTTTCCGATGATATGGTGGCAACAGACACACTTACCCTGGATGGAGCTTCCTGGGAAAATTATGATCCATGGCCAACAATCGTTTACATACGAACGTAAATTGAAGTATGATGCAGCTTTATTTTACAGGATTGAACTTGCAAACGTACGCGAAACAACTGGATCTTTGGGGAAGATCCAGCTCCTTGATTGTACAATGAAGGTTACGAACGTCATGAAACAACCCGTACTCGTTGCTAACACCACATTAATACTTCTAGACTCTCCAGCGTTGCAGCCTTCGTACTCCGAACTCGAGCCTGTGTATCCGCAATATCCCTCGGAGATTTATTATCAATGGGATGGGAAACACCGTCTCTCATCTGGTGAACTCCTGTTCGACGCTTGTCTTGGAACCATAACCAGTGCTATGCTCATCGCCTATGCAGCCGCATCGAACGATAACAACCCAATTCATCTGGATGTTCTCAAAGCACATGAAGCAGGTGCACCTCGCCGAATTGCACAAGGTATGCTTATCGGTGGCATGATTGGAAACCGACTACAAATGCTGGGGTTGGATAACTGGATTCTATGCGATATAAAATACCGATTTCGCTCACCCGTGATGGAAGGGGACGTCGTCCGTGTCCTCGTGAGTGTCATCAACACGGATAACCTCTCCCATCTGGCATGCAGTATCACAGTCTATATTGAACATCGAGCGGGTGTTCCTTCTAACTTGCTAGCCTATGAAGGATCCGTTCGTTACACGGCCCGTTAATCCCACTCTCCAATTCGGACATGACCCTTAAGCAGATTGCGGGAAATAATCATGCGTTGAATCTCGTCTGTGCCCTCGAAGATTCTCCATACTCGCATTTCCCGATACCAACGCTCGATCGGCAAGTCCTTCGAATATCCGATTCCACCAAAAATCTGAAGGACCCGATCCACAATATCGTTTGCTCTACCTGCACCGTACAACTTGGACATCGTTGCATGATGTCTTGCATCCAGCCCCTGATCCACCCTCCAAGCAGTATATAATACCAGCCATTTCAGAGCCTCCAGCTCAACCGCAGAGTCGGCAATCATCCATTGGATGCTCTGCCGACTTGCCAACTGCTCTCCAAATGTCGATCGTTCTTTAACGTAGTCAATGGCCATATGGATCAGCCTGCCAGACGCACCTACAGCAATAGCAGGAATCACCCAGCGCCCTCGACTGATCCACTGCATCGCTGTTGTTAACCCCTGCCCCTCTTCACCGAGCACATTCCCGTTTGGCACGAACACTTGGTTAAACGTAAGTACAGAAGGACTTTTATCCCCACCCATCGTAGGAATCGGCTCTGACGTCCATCCCATGTCCCGGTCCACCAGAAAGCAAGTGATCCCTTTGCCCGGCTCTGCCTGGACATCAGTCACTGCAAAAACAATTGCAAAATCCGCCTCGTTTCCGTTTGTGATAAATACTTTCTCTCCATTGAGTACCCAACGATCCGCTACACGCTCAGCACTCATCTGAATTCGACTTGCATCGGAACCTGCCGAACGCTCCGTTATTGCAAAACAGGACTGTCTCTCGCCCGCAATAACGGGAAGCAAATACTTGTTCTGTTGTGCCTTGTTGCAAAGGTACAGAATATTGTCCGCTTCCCCCCCGAAGACAAACGGAATACACGTGCGTCCTAGCTCCATTTTCAGGAGTGCACTAGTGACCGTCCCAAGATTTGCTCCCCCATACTCTTCTGGTGTCTCAATACCCCATAGGCCCTGTGTTTTCGCCTTTTGTTGAAGCTCTCTAATCTGTCTAAGTTCGATCCCGGGTCTTCCCTCACGCTCGTTACGCAATAATTCAGGTTCCAACGGAATCAGTAGCTCATCCACAAAATGGCGTGCGGCGGATTGAATCTGCTTCTGTTGCTCTGTCAATTCAAAATTCATGTCAACCTCCCGTATAAAATGTCATCATTTGGGGCCAGAACAGCTGATCCATGATCACTTGAAAATTTCATGTTTCACAATTCCCCTGACTGCATACTGATGGTACAAGTCAATTAACTGATCTTCCGAAGGATGCTTGTAATACAAAACATCAAATTTCTCGTTAATACATTGGCACAAGATATCCAGGTCCGATGATGGTGTCTTATCTATAACCAACACTTCTCTATGGGCAGCTTCTGCCGAAATGGTCTGGATCAGTTCTGGGCCCTCGGCATAGACAACAATGATGCTGACAGGTAATCGATCCCCCTCGTAACCCTGATGTACTCTTACAACCTTCTCAAAGCGAATATAACAATCCCACCATGATTTTCTAATCTCTGGGTCAAAAAATTCCTTTAAGATGTTTTGCGCCTGTACTTCAAACATCGGATGACATTCGAGGAAATAATCCAGATTTGTTTTCCAACCATCATAACGATTCTCATCAAACTCGGAAGGGTGAAAGATATGGAAGGTTAACGCTTTTTTGTTCAATACGAACGTTCCTCCAGCCTGTTGCAGACGATAGCCAAGCTCACTGTCTTCCAACCCCCATCCCTTGAACCCTTCGTCAAACATACCCGATTTTATCAGTACTTCTCTGTTTACCGAGAAATTGCAGCTGAAAGACAGATGCCACGCTGTGCGGAATGCGCTTCCATTTTCCGAAAAACGTTCCATGAGCTGAAATCGTTCATCTGCTTCTGATGATGTAATAGCAGCATGCACCCATCCCGGATTTAACGACGTTATATCGATGCTCTCTTCACCCAAATATCTTCGAAACCCTATGACAAGTTTCCCCTCGGCTAGCTTGTGCACTCTCAAATGCTCATAGATAAAGTCCGGTCCGGCGAGTTGATCTCCGTCAAGGAACACGATCACATCTCCATTCGAGATAGTAATCCCCTTGTTTCGTGCCGCTGCCCGACTTGATTGCTCCGTAGAAGGAATGTAATTATATCGTATAGGAAAATCATACGTAAGCCTGCCGATCATCTCGCCCGTGCCGTCTATAGACCCGTTATCGATAACCACAACTTCGTATTGATCTCCTTCACACAAACGCTGTCGAGATAAGGAAGACAAACAGGCCTGAATCACTTCTTTCTGATTATGCGATAGAATAATTATACTAGCTTTCATACGTATCTCCTCCCACATGCCGGACTACCTCTTTATTTGCGTTTGGCACCAATAATAGTACAAATCCCAGGAAGGCAAGTGCTGCCGAACAGGCAATCACTATTTTAAAACCAAAATAATTTCCGACTGCTCCGGCTAGTAATCCACCACCCATGGAACCAATGATGTTTGCATTGTTGTACAACGTTGTGGCCGTACCTGTCATTTTAGGAACCAAATCCTGAAAAAAAGTCATTCCAACTCCAAGTACAATCGCGATAAAAATGGCACTGAATATCTGGATAGCAATGATCTGCCATCCCGATTGGGTAAACCAAAATAGTGAAAAATAGGCGACTCCAAACAATCCCGCGCATTTCATAACTGTGATACTACCAAACCTTTTGGCCAATATTCCCAAAATGATCATGGTGGGAACCTGCAAGGCTGCGTTAACTCCCGAGATCATGCCAACGTCCAACTTCCCGCCTTGCAACTCTTGCGTAACATATAAGGGAGTTACAATGCCCCCCATCGTATTAGCCAACTCAAATGCCATGAAAGCAAGTAATGAAAATACAATCTGCGGTGCCATCAGCAGGCGCTTGAAGCTACGTACTGAGTCAGATGATAATTCCGTTCCGCCCCCCGGTTCCCGACTCTCGTCTGCTCGAATCATCAGTACAAATACGGCAACGAGCATGTACATCAACGAAACAACCAGAAACAGGCCTGTGTACGAGAACTGGTAGATTATAAAAGACGCCATTACAGGACCAAGAATCCAGGCCAGAGACACCAGAGCTCGCAATACAGCCATAACAACGGTGACATCTTCACTCGCCTCCCTCTCGACTACTTCTCTCGCAAGAGCAAATAATTGCGGAAAGGCCGAGAATGACAAGGCCATGAAAGTACAGGAAACCAGCATTAACACAATGTAACTGTCCGTATTTGCATAGAATACATAGCCTACAGAAGCAGATACACATGATCCAACAATGATCCACTTGCGCACAGGCTTTTTATCGGACAATCGACTAAACAGCGTACTAATGATAATGCCGCTTAACGATCCACACGCCATAAAGATCCCTAATGATAAGGGGCTCATTCCAGCCCGTTCTACTCCGAATAATGGCATGAATGGTAGCGTTAATCCGTATCCCAAACCAATAAAAAAAATACATACGGATAATAAAAGTAAGGCCGGACTTCTCAGGACAACCAAAAGACTTTTCAATAGAACCTTGCCCCCTCTTTACAACAACCGACGAATGAGTTCAGCTGCACGCTCGGCTCCTCCGTACTGCGAAGTACAGACGTTTTCCTTCAGCGCCATAGCATTATCCATGTCTCCATTAGTCATCATCGCGTTAACGGTCTCAGCTAGAGCGGATCCCGTAACCTCATCTGGGGACATTACTCTGCCACCGCCAACGTCCTGTAACTGCTTGGCGTTAAACTCACGTTCTGCCCAGGTCGGAATGACCAACGACGGCGTGCCTGTTAAGATCGTCGTCATGCAACTTCCATGTCCGCCATGGTGAATCATCACATCGCTATGCTCGGCTGCCATAACTCCCGATACATATGAGGTGAAGTGTACATTAGGGGGAACTTCCACGCTGTCCCCTTCCAATGGATTAAAACCAGTAGCAATCAAAAGCTCCGTCGAAGTGTTACCGAGTGCTCTAACGGCTTCCCTGAAAATATGACCACCACTCTCCACACCCCATTCCACGAGACGACTTGTGTACACAAATACACGTGGCCTCCTGTCGTTGTCTGATTTCTTCAACCAGTTCGCAGGCATTCCTGTCTCATTTGTATCTCTCCATACCACGGGACCGATATATTCAATTGGAACGGGCAGCTTCCCGATCTGTACCGGATCAAAATCCGGTATGCTCGGAAGAAGGGCAAGATTACCCGCCAGAAATGTGAGAAGGTTGTCCGTTTCAGGCAGACCATACTCAACCAACGCTCCGTTCAATACATTCGTGACATCTGGTATGTCTCCATATAATCCATAATTCGTTGTAAAAGGAAGACCACCTGGAAGTGTGCTGGACTGATTCATAGAAACGAGAGGAATGTCCAGCTTACAGGCAATGAACGCTGCGGGGACACTCGAATCGGAAATAACAAGGTCCGGTTTAAAACCGATGGTTACCCGCAGACGAGCTTCAAGCTCATTTCGCATGTAAACAGGGTCCGAGTACCCCATCATGGACAAAAAGTGATTCATATCCTTGAAGTTTGGGTGGAAAACCTGTCCCTTGGGAGCAGGAATAACTGGAATCGGAATATAGGTAAAACCCATCTGTTCCATCGCGACCCCGGCATTTCCCCAGATTGTGAACGCCACCTCATGTCCCATCTCTCGTAACTTTAGTGCTATGGGAAGACAACGATTCACTCTCCCCATCCCGGCCATCATCCCAATAAAAATGCGTTTTTTCTTCAACAAAATTTCCTCCATCAATTCGTATATTTCGGAAATAGTTCTACACTTTCACGTAGGCTGACAACACTTGCTCAAAGAGTTCGCCTGCTTCCCAACCGTTCTCCCTACTGGATTGGGTGGCAACTATACGGTGCTCTGGAGGGGACCACACACCGATCTTTCCACCATTAACAGAGAAGATCTGACCGGTAACCTTACGGCAACGCGGCAGACATAAGGAAAGCATCAATTCGGCCACATCTTCCGTTGAACCTACTTTCCAGTACTCGGGAAACGACTCACCTTTCATTTCAGCGGTCTGCTTCGCCCGTTCGATATAGGGCATTGTCATGTCAGTACGCGCTGCGGGAGAAACTGCATTCACATTAATACCATAAGATTCAAGTTCCAGCGAAAGTGTCCACGTCATGCCTATCAATCCGGCTTTGGCAGCACTATAATTTAATTGTCCGATCATTCCGGTCAAGCCCGCCACGGAGATCATATTAATAATGCTGCCTTCCCTTCGTTCCCTCATGCCCGGCAGAGCGGACCGGATACAAGCAAAGGCTCCCTTAAGATGCGAATTCAATACAAGATCCCACTCGGTTTCACTCATTTTATGGGCCATCTTATCGTGAACAACTCCGGCGTTGTTCACCAGGATATCAACTTTGCCGAATTCGCGAAGACCCTCCGATATGATGCGTTCACCACCGGCCATGCTTGCGACGGATTCAACGACCCCAATAGCGGTCCCTCCCTGATTCCGAATCAACTGAACAACGTCCCATACCCCACCTTCTTGTACACCGTTGACAACTATCTTGGCTCCTTCTTGTGCCATACGTATTGCGGTTGCACGCCCAATTCCGCGGCTGGAACCCGTAATGACTGCTACCTGTCCCTCTAACAACAAAGGCTGTTTCCTCCTATTCGCACTTCTCCCACAATGATGCAAGCCCGATCCCGCCACCAATACCCAGTGTTGTGATTCCCCGAGCCCCCTTTATGTGCCTCATCTCGTTGAATAGGCGTGTAACCAGGATGGCTCCCGATGCACCGAACGGGTGTCCAAGCGCCAGTGCCCCGCCCCCCATATTAACAATGTGAGTTGGAATATGCAGTTCTCTTAAAGAGGCCAGAACTTGTGAAGCGAACGCTTCATTGAATTCCACAAGATCAATGTCTTCCATTGCCAAGCGATTTCGGCTGAGCAACTTGGTAACGGCAGGAACCGGACCGATACCCAAGTAGTTCGGGTCAACGCCCACTGCCACACTGTCGATAAATTTCATTAGTGGTGTAAGTCCTAACGATAATGCTTTTCCCATTGACATGATTAAAACGATAGCGGCTCCATCATTCAATGGACATGCATTACCAGCCGTCACTGTACCATCCTGTTCGAAAACAGATGGCAATGCTGCAAGCTTCGTAAGTGTTGTATTCGCCCGAGGACATTCGTCTGTATGAATGATTCTAAGTTGCTTACCCTCCGGGATAGACAATGGAACGATTTCGTTGTCGAAACGCCCGCTTTGTATTGAAGCAATCGCTTTCCTATGACTGGAAAGCGCATATTCGTCCTGGTCCATTCGAGTCACACCGTACTTCTTAGCAACGTTGTTAGCCGCCTTCCCCATATCCGGATCTCCGATCCATTCCGGAGAGAATCGTGTGCGAGTGATTACTTGAGGTACTACACTCCCGTACAGAGACAAGGGTTTCTCCAATCTCCAGGGTGCACGACTTGTGCTTTCGACACCACCAGCCAGATACACTTCCCCGGCACCTGATTGAATCAGCCTCGCTGCTAAATGAATGGCTTCAAGACCAGATCCGCATTGACGATCAATCGTCACGCCAGGGACCTCTACTGGGAGTTTGGCTTGTAACGCGGATAACCTGGCGATGTTACCTCCCCCGCCTACTGCATTCCCCAATAGAACATCATCAATGTCACCGGGAGGGATGGGAATTTCGCTTAAAATGGCCTGAATGACTTCTGCAGCCAGTATCTCCGGCGGTGTCTCCTTAAACATCCCCCCGTATTTACCGATTGCAGTTCGCTTCGCGGAAAGAATAACAGGAATCAACATATTGTTCATATCTTTATTTTCAGTAACTCGTTCAGTTTTGTTCGCGAAATCTTTCCACTCGTTGTATAGGGGAAGGCATCCACCCGCATAATTTCCTTTGGACACTTGTAGGTAGCAAGCTCACGACGGCACAATGATACAATCTCATCATCACTAACCTCGCTACCCATTCTGAGCTTGATAAGTGCGCTCACCTTTTGGCCCCAGTATACATCGGGTACACCTACAACGATGACCTCCTCAATGCCTTCCAATGTTAACAACAGCTTCTCGATTTCCTCCGGATATATATTAAGCCCTCCGCTAATAATCATGTTTTTCTTTCGACCAACCAGATATAAATAACCTTCGGAATCTCGTGTTGCAAGGTCTCCCACAGTTGCCCATTCACCATGTACAACTTGGCTGGTTTCTTCCTCGGAACCATAATATCCGGTAAAGATCATCGGGCTCTTCACAAACAATTGTCCTACTGCGCCTTCGGTTACTTCCGTACTATCCGCTTCACGAATGGATACCTGCACACCGGCAAACGGTTTACCGATTGAATCAGGTTTATACCGATTTCCTTCCGGATCAAGTACTGTGACAAAGCTTAGCTCGGAGGCACCATAAAATTCATACAAACCTGCATTTTCAAATACCTCTTTCACCTTCCGTTTGGATTCTGGCGACCATTTATCACCTGACGTAATGAGAGATCTGACAGATGGCAGCGCAATAACTGAATCAGAAGCCATGAACGCTTTGTAGAGTGCTTCAAACATCGTAGGTACAAGATAAAGATGTGTAACCGCATGTGTTGCTAACGTCTCCAATACGTATTCCGCTCGGAATTTGCTTGTTAGATGGAATGTCCCGCCAATATACAACGTTTGAATGCACGCATATAACGTAAGTGAATAGACCAAAGAACCCGGCGCCAATACATGGTCTCCTGCATCATGCACGAATGTTTCACGCGCATATGCAAAGCTCTCGATCCATGAACGCTGAGAACGGAGATAGCCTTTCGGTCGTCCGGTCGTCCCGGAGGTATATCCCATGTAGAACAGGCTATCTTCAGTTGAGGATCGCTGTGGTTCGGCTTCTTCCCTTCTGAGAGAACGAGGTTCACCTGTATCCACAGTAATCACCCTTGTTGACGATGGAATATGAGGTATTCTGGCTTTGAACTCCACATCTATGACAAGCACACGAGGTTCACATTCATTAATAACCTCCGTCAGATTTGCATCGCTCCACTTGGGATCAAATACAGCAGCACACATTCCAATTTTGGTGGCTGCAAGAAAGTATTCGATCATCACGGCACTATTGTTCATCAGCAGGCCGACAAGAGGAAGTTCATCGGCTTCGAAATCTTCCTCAGTAGCCAGAATTGTATTTGCTGCCAGCTTTATTCCATGGTATAGCTCGGCGTACGAAATCTGCCGGGCATCATCAAAGATGGCAGTTTTCTCAGGATTCTGGGAAGCATGCATGCGTATCGCATCAGCCAGTAACATCATTTCACCTTCCTTACTGTATTAACTAAGGGGGTAGCCGGGAGCACTATCTCACCTGTTTTAACCAGATACAACCCTTTGTCCGATACACGAATATGCGGCAAATGTGAAGCTGTCAGAAATAAAAGAGAATACAGAGGATCACCAAATCGGTAACCGTGGACACGCATTTTCTCATTGAAATGATCCACACTAGCGCCGATTGATGCCACGCTCTCCAAGCTCATAGCTCCACTGAGAGGAAGAGGAATGTACAGTTGCTCCCCATCCACGAAATATACTAATATTCCTTCCCCGCGAACTTCCAACTCCTGAGATGCTTCGCGCATGACAGACAGAGATCGCCCAAGTAAAAGTGTATCGTTCGAAGCGTTGTAAGTACTTGCTAATGCCTTGATCCCACACGCTAAACCTTTGATTCGGGTGTTAATCACCCAACTTCCGTTAACATCCAGTAATGTCATCCAGTTCTCATCCGTTTCCAATTCCGCTCGGGGATCAAAATGGTACGATTGGGTGATGACATCGTTCACCAATTCAATACCGATGTCGGTTCGAGTTTCCATCTGGTCCAGCCTCAGGTTACCGATCGTTCGACGAGACCGAAAAGTGGAGCGCAACCAAGTGTGTATCTCTGCTTCATCTGGCTCTACTACTCGCCTTTGATTTTGGACCACCCAATCACCTCGTTGCAGGACATGCAGTGGATCAGGTTCATTTATGGAGGTTAAGACGTTCAAACAAGCCAGTCTGCCTGGTGCAATCCCGCCTAAGTCTTCATCCAGACCGTAATATACTGCCGGATTTAAGGTAGCAAGACGATAGGCATCCGCTACAGATATTCCCGTCTCCATACAGATCTTGATCATGCTGGCACAGCTCGTCCTCTTCACATAGTTTGGTGACGGGCCATCGCTGGTAAGCATCATTCGGTTCATATTGAACCGGGAATCACCTTTCATCCCTTTAAGGAGGTGTGGCAAATCAGGACGAATAGATGAGTATCGAAGAGAGGCGTGTAGCCCCGCTTTTAATCGTCTAAGTACATCTTCGGCATGGAGAGCTTCGTGGTCAGCTGTGATGCCCGCTGCAGCCATAGTACTTATTTTTTCATAAGATACGCCAGGCAAATGTCCTTCCGCCCTCATCCCATGATGAGCCTTCGTTAGATAAAGTTGCTCTACCAATACTTCGTCGTTCGCCAGCAGTTTGGGCCATTCGGTCAGTTCCCCGCTCTGTATCACAAGGTTATGTTGTAGCCACTTGTCCATAGTCATTGGATCAGCTCGATCAGGACGGTCAATGTTACACCACCATAGGAACATATGGTGACTTGTCTCCTCCAGCTTCTCAATGAATGACAAAGCTTCAGTTCCTAGAAACGTTAACAAAGACAGATTATCATTAATGGACAAGACCGTACCCTTCTGTAACAGAGCTTCTCCCCATGTATAAGGATTGTACATTTGGCATGGGTGTGCATGAGGTTCAATATATCCTGGAACAACAACATGACCTTTCTCCAATTCAACGACCTGGGTCTGGTCTGAAGTGGGTAGTTCCTTGGCTCCAACGTAGGCAATACGACTTCCGGACAGATAGATATTCGCTTGTTCAACTTCCCCTGTGTATACGTTCAAGTAAGATGCCTGTCTAATCCACATTGTCGCAGGCTGATCACCTTTAGATACTGAAATGAGTCTGTGATATTGCTGTAGATTTGTCGGGTAAATCCTCATAGCTTACCTCACTTTCGTAATGCCAACAAAAGTGCGAAACAAAAAATGGATATGATCAGCACTTTATAGTCGAGCTTTTTGAAAGCTAACGTTCTCAGTTGCGTTCGATTCATGCCAGGGCTATATCCGCGTGCCTCAACGGCCAGTGAAGCGCTTTCGGCTTTCTGGAACGCTAACAGAAGGATAGGGACTACAATTGGGATAAAACTTTGCAGACGACGAACGATATTACCGGAATTAAAACGAACACCTCTTGCCCGCTGTGCCTTCATCACGTTGTCGGTTTCATTCAACAGGATTGGAATAAAGCGGATCGTCCACGAGATCATCAACGCAAATTCCTGTGTAGGAACACCCAACCGCTTGGCAGGCTTCAACAGATCTTCAATAGCCTGTGCGAGATCACCCAGCTTTGTCGTAAGTGTCAACAATGAAGCGATGACGAGAAGAAGAATGATGCGAATGGCTATATTACCTGCTTTAATGACACCCTCCTCGTAGATCGAAAACACTCCCGCTTCAAGCCATAGCTCCCCCCCTTGTGTCAGAAAAATGTGAAACACAGATGTGACAATGACTATTAGCCAAACAGGTTTCAATCCTCTAACAATATAGGAGGGTGGTATTTGCGATATAGTGACTACACACACCACAAACACCGCAGACAATACGTATGAAAGCCATGAGTTCAACAGCATGACAGACAACATGAACAAGAACGCGATGACGAGTTTAGCTCTTGGATCAAGCCGGTGAATGATGGAGTTTCTGTGGACATACTGACCAATGATAAATGATTGAGATAAGGACATAACTACAATTCCTTCCTCTGAAAAAAATCAGCAATATATGACAAAATCCATTCTTTCTTTACCGACTCCAGCTGCAATTCAACGTTCAATTTTACATTTATGGCTTCCACGAGCTGGAGCGCTTTAGGCAGCTTTAATCCCATATCTTTCAACTCAACTTGATATTCAGTGAACAATTGGAGCGGAGTCGTATGTCTTTGCACTTGACCACGTTCAAATATAATCACTTCTTCGGCGTACTCGGCAACAGTCTCCATATCGTGCGTCACCATAATGATCGTACTCCCCTGTTCCTGCTGCCAGGAACAAAAGAGTTCCATCAGCTGCTCTTTTCCTTCCGAATCCAACCCTACCGTTGGCTCGTCGAGAATAAGTACCTCCGGGTTCATCGCTAACACACTTGCAATTGCCACTCTCCGCTTCTCTCCGCCACTTAATTCAAACGGTGATCTATTGCAGAAAGATTCGTCCAGACCTACCATGTGTAATGCATCCAAGCATGTACTACGTACTTTTTCGGCCGACCAGCCCAAGTTCTTGGGACCAAAAGAAATGTCTTTTATTACCGTATCCTCGAATAATTGATGCTCCGGGAATTGAAATACAATACCTACTTTATCGTAGAGAACGTGCGTTTTTTTTCGATCGGTTGTCATTCGAAAATCCCCTATATCAACTGTTCCATTTATAGGTTGCAAAAGCCCATTGAGCAGCTGTACAAAAGTTGACTTGCCTGATCCCGTTTTCCCCACAACAGCAATAATACGATTATCGCCCATGGTGAGTGTAATGTTGCTCAATACGTTGTTCTCCAGTGGTGTTCCAACATGATACGAGAAGTCTACTTCTTTTAGTGTAATTTGCATAAATCATCCACCAAATCTTCCAGAGTGAGTGCCGAAGAAGAGTGCAGCCCCTTCCGGTTCAATGTCTCTCTTGCCTCGACAACAAAAGGAGCCGTTATCCCGGGAAAACGCCAGTATTCCCCCTGAAACAAGGCCTCGGGCGATCCATCATAACAAATGTCACCCTGATCAAGTACAATAACCCTCGAAGATGCTGCAATCTCCTCTAAGTCATGCGTAATTGTTACAATCGTAATTCCTTGTTTATGCAACTCTCCCATCAGCAATGCAATCTGATCTTTGCCTTCCGGGTCGAGCATTGAGGTAGATTCATCAAAAACAATAACTTCTGGTCCCATAGCGAGAACTCCCGCAATAGCGATACGCTGTTTTTGCCCTCCTGATAACGAATATACATCAGAATTATAATAATCCAGCATCCCCACTTGCCTCAATGCCTCTGTTACATGACGCTCGATATCTTCAGTAGGGACACAGACGTTTTGCAGGCCGAAGGCGATATCTTCAAACACTGTAGATGCTACAATTTGATTCTCTGGATTTTGAAAGATCATTCCAATTCTCTGACGAATGATACTTAAATCATTTTCATTGGATGTCACATAATCATTAAAAGTTACTTGGCCTGTGGTTGGAAGGAGTAACCCGTTCATTAACCTAGCTATGGTGGATTTCCCTGCTCCATTCCTTCCAGCAAACGCCACATATTCACCAGAACCAATATGAAGGTTAATATCGTTTAACATTGTTGCTCGGTTTGCATAACCAAACGTTACATTGGAAAAATGAATCACTGTAGTACCTCCATCACTTGGCGCGATTTACTTGTACAGAAGTGTTTAAGAATGTGCAGTCTCTGAATATCATAATGTTACACCCCCGGAGTCTGCCTTTTCGTATCCTGGATCATTGTAGGACTTACCTTGAGGATTCTAACAGCAATAAGTGAAGCAAGCACTGCTTTGAGCAAGTCGCCTGGAATGAAAACAAGGTTGCCTATGATAGCCTGTGTAATTGGTACATCCGTTATAAAGGACAGGAATGGAATACCCACTGCATACACAACAAGGATTCCGCCCACGATGTTGCTCAGTAGAAAGTTCCAAAATTTAATGCCTGCAACGGATGTACGTTGAACTAACAACCCAATCACAAAAGCAGCAATCGGATAACTAAGAACATACCCGCCTGTAGGTCCAACCAGAACACCCAAGCCCCCTCTGCCACCGGATAACAATGGAGCTCCTAAACCGATCAGAACAACAAAGAGCAAGAGACTTACCCCTCCCAATCGAGCACCAAGGATACTGCCTGCCAGCATCACGCCCAGCGTTTGGACTGTAATTGGCACAGGTATAAATGGTAGTGGAATCGGAGGTAACAGTCCAAGTACTGCAATAACAGCTGCCATAATCGCAGTAAACATCATATCTTTAATCTTCACAACAAGGCCCCCAATATGATTTAGTTGTTAATTACGCATTACTTTATGTTGAGTTTTTTCCAAGTCTTATGTACTACTGTATTAAGAGAATCTTCCCCTCGATACCCGATTCAGCCGCTGCAATAGCCTGTTGTACATTCGTTAGTTCATACGTCGCCCCAATGTTTGTCATGACAAGCCTCCCTGCTCTGACCAGCTCCATCACCTCATGAAATACCTGTTCCCAGCGTTCTTGTGAACAGCGTTCAACCCAATGCTTTAACCAGAAAAGTTTCACATGAACTTGTGTCCCCCGGGTTACTTCATGCCATAATGGTGTGATCCCCGAAAGCAATCCTACGCTGATGACCGTCCCATTTGGCTTAAGGCAACTCACCAACTGTTCCCCATCTGTCCCTCCAATACAATCCACGGCTGCATCTGCACCGTAGCCCTCTGTTAATTCCGTGATTCTAGCCTGTAGCAACTCTTTCGTTGTACTGATAACAGAAGCTGCTCCAAGACGATACAGTTCAGCAGTATGACGATCATCTCTCGTAAGCGCAATCAATTTAAATCCATAGATTTTTGAGATCTGTGCAAAGATTCGCCCGATTGCAGATCCCCCTGCATTCACAATCAGGGTATCACCATACGTAAGCTTAAGCACCTCTGTACAGATCAACCAAGCCGTAACCGGATTAATATAGAGCTGACTTGCTGAGTGATCATCGATATCATTCGGCACAATGATTGTATGTCGCTCCAAAGTCTTCACGACGTCCTGCCAAGTATTCTCGCCTTTTAGTGGCAAGACACGACGCCCCAACATTTGATTGGATACTCCCGATCCTACTGCTTCTACTATCCCCATACCCTCAAACCCGGGAACAGCTGGTAATCGGGTACGATGCGGGTAAGCTCCTCGAACAGGAATAATATCGGAGGGATTAATAGGCCGAGCATACATCCTCACTGCTAATTCACCGGGGCCAGGGGGTATCACATCTTTTTCTTCCATACATAACACTTCACTTGGTTCGCCAAAACGATAATAACGGATTACCCTTGCTTTCATTAGTACATCTCCTAAAATAATTTTGCTAAAATTGCTCTAACTAAAATATTGAATATATTTCCAGAGTGTATAACAATAGTATCACTGGTAAATTATTTCATCAACGACTTATTATGATATAATCCAACTTTTTTTTCATTAAAATATGCGATAACTTCTGCTTAGAAAAAAAAGAGCCCCACAACCTTGAATTCCAAGGTCGTGAAGCTCTTTCATCATATCAATTAATGTGCAACAGCATTGTTAAGCATAATCCAGATCGAACCAATTACGATGGTCATCATAATCAGCAAACCGAAGATAAGAGCCATCACATTCCAGCGTGGTTTCTCTGTTTCACGGATATGCATGAAGAAGAAGAGTTGAACCACAAACTGAAGTGCTGCCGTGCCAAGAACAACAATGAGTGTTCCTGTTCTTTCCATCATATCATTGAGAACCACCACAAGTGGAATGATTGTCAGAACGACGGACAGAATGAAGCCGATGACATAAGACTTCAGTGAACCATGTTGCTCATGACCGTGGGAATCATGTGAGTTGTGCTCTGACATCTACATCACCCCCATGAGATAGACGATCGACAGGAGGAAAATCCATACGACGTCCAAGAAGTGCCAGTACAAGCTGATGACGTTAATTTTACCGCGAGTAACATCGGTAATACCACGTTTTTTCAGTTGTAACATAAGTCCAATCATCCAGATCAGACCGAGCGATACGTGAAGTCCGTGAGTTCCCACAAGGGTGAAGAATGCGCCAGAAGCAGCACTCGTTGTAAAGCTGAACCCTTCGTGAATCAACTCAATAAACTCATATACTTCCAGTGCGATAAAGCTTGCACCCAGAACGGCTGTAACTGCCAGCCAACTGATTAATTGTTTTACTTTGCCTTGATTCATCGCCAGTACGGCTAGTCCGCTCGTAAATGAACTTGTGAGCAAGATAAACGTTTCGGCAATAACACCAGGCATTTTGATCAATTCAGACAAAATCGGTCCGCCCGCCGTATTGTCACGCAACACAATGAAGGTTGCGAACAATACGGAGAACAGGATAACGTCGGAAATCAGGAAGAACCAGAAACCGAGAATTTTCATTTCCTGTGGATCATGATGTCCATGGTCGTGACCATGTGCATGATTCTCACCGTGCTTAGCGGCTGCTTGAGCCATCTATACCGACCCCCTTAACGACGCTTCGGTACGTTTAATTTCGTCAACCGGAATGTAATAATCCGTATCATATGAGAATGAACGGGCGATCATACAGATCCCTACGCCAGCGAGTCCGAGAATTGCCATCCACAACCATCCGAAGACAAAGCCGAAACCGGCGATGAACCAGAAGACAGACATGATGAACGGAATTCCAGAGTTCTTCGGCATATGAATCGGCTCAAGCGGTTGCTCTGGCGGATAGATGCCTTTGGCACGACGTTCTTTCTCTTCCCACCACTCATCAATATCATCTCCGCGCGGTGTAACGGCGAAGTTGTATTCAGGAGCTGGTGAAGGAATTGACCACTCCAGCGTACGGCCATCCCATGGATCGGCGGAAGCTTTGAGTGATTTGTATTTGCGAATACCGTCTGCGATTTGTGCAACTTGGAACAGGAATCCGACACCCATCAGGAATGCCCCGATTGTGGATACGAAGTTCAGTTCCCACCAGCCAGTATCCCAGCCGTATGTGCTCAGACGACGTGTCATACCCATTAGACCGACAGCGTACTGCGGCATGAAGCAGACATAGAAACCAATATTCCAAGTCCAGAATGCCCATTTGCCCAGTTTCTCTTCGAGTTGGAAACCGAACATTTTAGGCCACCAGTAGTACAGACCTGCGAAGTATCCGAAGACAACGCCACCGATCAATACTTGGTGGAAGTGGGCAATCAGGAAGTAACTGTTGTGGAACTGGAAGTCAGCAGGAGCAACGGATAACAGAACGCCTGTCATACCCCCGACAATAAAGCACGGGATAAAGGCAAGTGTCCACATCATCGGAGTCGCCATGCGAATCCTTCCTCGATACATGGTAAACAGCCAGTTGAATATCTTAACCCCTGTTGGAATAGCAATCAACATCGTAGTTACGGCGAAGAATGCATTCACGTCTGCTCCGGAACCCATCGTGAAGAAGTGATGCGCCCATGTGAAGAAGGACAGGAAGCTGATGATCAACATCGCGAATACCATCGATTTGTAGCCAAACAGTTTTTTCCGAGAGAAGGTACTTACAATCTCGGAGAAAACACCGAATGCCGGCAAGACGACAATGTATACCTCAGGGTGACCCCACATCCAGATCAAGTTGATATACATCATTGGGTTACCGCCCAGATCAAGTGTGAAGAAATGCGCCCCGGCAAACCTGTCGAGGAATAACAATGCAAGTGTCACGGTCAAGATCGGGAAAGCAAACAAGATAATGATACAAGTGGAGAATACCGACCATGTGAACATCGGCATTTTCATCCATCTCATGCCTGGCGCACGCATTTTAATGATGGTAACCAGGAAGTTGATACCGGTAGCCAAGGAACCGATACCCGATATCTGTATACCCCATATATAGAAGTTCTGTCCTACCCCCGGACTGTGTGACAGCTCCGATAGAGGCGGATAACTCAGCCATCCTGCATCCGGTGAACCACCGATAACGAATGACAGGTTAAACAGCATTGCTCCCAGGAAGAATAACCAGAAGCTCAGTGCATTCAGGAACGGGAACGCAACGTCCCTTGCTCCGATCTGTAATGGCACGATAACGTTAAATAGACCAAACATAAATGGCATCGCCATGAACAAGATCATGATCGTACCGTGAGTTGTAAAGACCTGATTATAATGCTCAGGATTCAGAAATTCATTGTTAGGCATAGCTAGCTGAAGGCGCATCATTAGCGCATCCACACCACCACGGAACAACATGATAATGGAAGCAATGATATACATGATACCGATCTTTTTGTGATCGACAGTCGTTAACCAGTTACGCCAGAGCCAGCCCCATTTTTTGAAATAAGTTAGCACCGCTACAATAGTAATCATGGTAATTCCGATAGCTACCATCGCACCATAAATGAGCGGATCACCGGTTACGAAAAACTCCGATGCAAACTCTTTAAGTCCCTCTAACATTGGGGGCCTCCTTTCGAATCTTTAGTTAGCACTCTCGTCCTCGTCTTGATTGGACGTATCAGTTGCATTTTGAATGGCTCCAGAAGCTTCTTTTGAAGTTCCATGCTTACTGTGAGCACTTTGACCATCTACTACATACTTGGTCACAATATTTTGGAACAATCCTTCTGGGAAGGCAGAATAATAAGCAACGTTGCTTGTGCCTGGCTCAGCCAGTGCTTTGTAACCTTCTGTAGTCAACGCCTGAGAACTCTGTTTCACTTCAGCTACCCAATTGTCAAAATCTTCGTCCGATGTAGCATTCACATCAAAACGCATTTCTCCAAAATGCTCACCTGTGAAGTTAGCGCCTGAACCCCAGTACTTGCCTTCATGATCTGCCTGCAGATACAAGGTCATCGCCATACCCGACATCGTATAAATCTGTCCTCCAAGTTGCGGAATCCAGAATGAGTTCATCGGTGAATCCGCAGTGAGTTCAAATTTCACGGGCCGGTCTGCCGGAATATTCAACGTATTAACCGTTGCAATTCCTTGTTCTGGATACATAAACAGCCATTTCCAGTCCAGTGAAGACACTTGGATGGTAATTGGTGCTTTCTCGTGAGCCAACGGCTTCGAAGGTTCCAGAACATACGTGTAACGAATCGTTACAATTGCAAGTATTCCAATAATAATAATTGGAATGGTCCACCATACAACCTCCGCTTTGGTGCTATGAGCCCAGTTAGGTTCATATGCTGCTTTGTTGTCCGGTTTCTCACGGTAACGCCATACGATTACGGCAGCCAAAATGAGTACTGGCACAATAATGACAGCACACAAAATTGTCGAGATGACAATCAAATCTCTCTGCGAAGCGCCAATTGGCCCCTTCGGATCCAGAACAACGTACTGTCCGCCTGCCAGCATTGGCCAGACAATCAATGCAATTGTAACCAACGTCAGGACAACCGGAATGATAATCCGGATTAGCGACCTAGGTTTCTTGTTCATTTTGATCCCCTCTCCTTAAATTCGCTCATACTGAAAAATCAGTATACTACTCTCTTCCTACTAAAGATATCAGAAATGAACAACTTTTTTGTTCTTGTTAACAAATTTGTCGATTTTACACCTTAAATGTGTGAATTTTTTCTCACAAATCGCTTGCATGCTTGATATTTGTACTTCGTAATCTTTACACATCAAGTCACAAAATAAAACCCTTTGCAGTCCCGTTGAACAGTGTCAACGAATCCGCAAAGGGCTTTATTGACTGGATTCCGGGAACTCATCCAGTCTTATTATGAACGAATTAACGCAGGATTATAATCAATCGGCGCCTTCGTCTTCCCGGCGTGTATGAACAAGGCCAATCGCTTTGGCAATAACGTAAATAAACACACTACCTACAAGGAATCCAATACCAACCATCAAGCCAAGATTACGATCATTAAATTCGTTCAGATTGATCAGACACATGATCACTCCCGTAATGAGTGCGACCCATGCCAGAACTGTCATCGTCAAGACGGCGCGCCGCATATTTTTGTCTTTGCGCTCCAATTGGCTAACCATTGCTGTCTTCGATGCCATAGTAAACACTTCCTTTTCCCTTTTTGTAAGTGCTTTCCTTATACCAATATACCACATCAGCATGATTTTTAGTCAACAAATGTTCAAATTTTCTTCGCAATTTGGACACTTTATTTCAAATTTATCCGTTGACAAAACATTATTCATTTCTTTCTTACTTCTTATAACCCAAAAAACGTCTCTTCATAACAGGAACCGCACTTGACCTTATGAAACCTTTATGAACTACTCCTTTCCAACGGTAAAAATACAAAAAAAAGACGGCACATTGGAATACTCCAATGTTACCGTCATTCTCAGCTTTAATAAGGGAACCATATATAATGAGGACCTGCTCTACCCTTAAAACCTGCCAACCAACTATTGAGGATTATGTTCGTTCCGTGTCTCCAACCAATTATTCTTGATGACGTTCTGATACCAGTAATAACTCTCCTTCGGTGTTCTCACGAGTGAACGATAGTCCATATGAACAAGACCAAAACGCATACGGTAGCCTTCTGCCCACTCAAAATTATCCATCAGTGACCATGCCATGTACCCTTTCAGGTTAATGCCGTCATTAATGATGCGGTGAATTTGAGCCAAATGCTGCTCATAATATGAAATCCGGCGATCATCGTTAATTTTTCCGTTCTCCAGATCATCATTGATGCAGGCACCATTCTCTGTGATATATACATCCACATTGCCGTACTTTTGCAAGTAATGCATAAATTCATACAAACCACGTGATTCCACAGGCCAGCCAATATCAGTTTTGGTGAGGCCCATATCAACTTCTTCCGATTGCAGAGCACCTGCCTCCGGATTGAAGCGATTGATCCCCATCGTGTAATAGTTAATGCCGAGCAGATCGATTGGTTGCGAGATGATCTCCATATCACCTTCCTGAATTGGTACGGTAGCACCCGCTTCTGCAAACCAATCCACCATAAACTGCGGATATGAACCTTTGTAGATTGGATCAAGGAACCAATCGGTATTAAGCGCAATTGATCGGTCACACGCAGCTTGGTCCTCAGGAGATTTGCTGTACGGCTCAGCCCAGCACACGTTCGGAGCAATACCAATCTGACCGGTTGTTCCCAAGCGACGGAAGGATTGAACGGCTTTACCATGAGCAACCAGTAATCCATGTGCCACATTAATAGAAGTTTGCAGGTCTTTGTTTCCTGGCGCATGAATCCCCAGAAGGTTCGACAGGAACGCGATACACCATGGTTCGTTGAATGTCAGCCAGAAGTTGATTTTGCCAGAGAATTCTTTGAAGATCACTTCGGCATATTTCACAAAAGCATCCACAGTTCTGCGGTTGCCCCAGCCTCCGTCATCCTCCAGCGTTTGCGGAAGATCCCAGTGATACAGTGTGAGGAACGGTTCAATTCCAGCCTCGATCAATGCATCCACGAAGCGGTGGTAGAAGTCCAGACCTTCCCGATTGATCTCACCATCTCCGTCAGGAATAATACGCGGCCAGGCAATGGAGAACCGGTATGTGTTAATCCCGAGTTTCTTCATCAGTTCGATGTCTTCCTCGTAACGGTGGTAGCTGTCACACGCGACATCCCCATTGTCTCCGTTATATACTTTGCCAGGTGTGCGCGCAAACGTATCCCAGATGGATGCCCCGCGTCCACCTTCCTGTGCCGCTCCTTCTATTTGATAGGAAGCTGTTGCTGTACCCCAGCGAAAATCTTGCGGAAATTTAAAAATCGTCATGGTTATTCCTCCGTCTCATGATGACACGCGGATCGTCTGTCCTGCGGTCATGGTTAAAATAATTACATAATCGCCCTGAGGCGTAAGCTCTGCCTTGGCTTCTACATTTCCTTCTACACGCAGCGGATAAGCACTGCGAAGGGTCAGCGAGTCACTTCGGTCTGCCTTAATAACCGCTGTCACAAGCTTGTTGTCCGTCCACGTTATTGCTACCGTATAACCACCTCTTGCACGAAGCCCTTCAACTTGACCTTGAGTCCAGAGTTCAGGCAGTGCCGGCAGTAAATGTAACTCGTTCAAGTGACTCTGTAACAACATCTCGGCCATGCCAGCCGTGCCTCCAAAGTTACCATCGATCTGGAACGGCGGATGATCGTCAAACAGATTCGGATGTGTGGATCGGGCCAGCAACGTGCGCACAAACTGATGTGCCTGGCTGCCATCCAGCAGTCGTGCATACAGATTGATCAACCATGCACAGCTCCATCCTGTATGCCCGCCACGTTGTGAGATACGACGTTCAAGCGATACCCTTGCAGCTTCCACAAGTTCTGGTGTGTGCACTCGATTGATCTGCTCTCCCGGATACAGTCCATACAGATGGGAGACGTGACGATGCCCTGGCTCGGATTCGGCAAAATCCTTAAACCACTCCAGCAATTGTCCTTCGCTTCCAATTCGGAATGGATAGAGTTTCTCCAGAGCCTCGCTCCACTCGCTTGCCAACGACTCATCTATATTTAGTTGCTTCGAGGCCTCAATACAGCGGCTGAACAGTTCACGAATTAACGTCATATCCATCGTTGAAGCCATGGATATACTGCGTGCCTCCCCAGCATCTGTGAGAAACTTATTCTCTGGTGAAGTGGATGGAATCGTAACCAGATAACCATCGGGCCCTTCCACCAGCCAATCGAGACAGAACAGCGCCGCCTCTTTCATGATGGGATACGCACGTTCCTCAAGAAAACGCTGATCTCCGGTAAATTGGTAATGCTCCCATAGATGCGAGGTCAGCCACACGCCACCCATCGGCCAAAAAGCCCAGCTTGCATCTCCACCTGTCGGTGTAGAGGTTCTCCAGATATCCACGTTATGATGGGCAGTCCATCCACGGGCTCCATACAGAATCCGCGCCGTTCTTCGTCCTGTATCACTGAGATCGGTCAGCATATCAAACAGTGGCTCATGGCATTCACTGAGATTGCAGACTTCCGCTGGCCAGTAATTCATCTCCGTGTTGATGTTGATCGTGTAATCACTGTGCCATGGCGGCTCTACCTGATGATTCCAGATTCCCTGCAGATTGGCAGGCTGGCTGCCCGGACGCGAACTAGCCATTAACAGATATCTTCCATATTGAAAATAAAGTGCCTCCAGTCCAGGGTCTTGTTGCCCTGTCTGATAAGCCTGCAGCCGCTCATCTGTAGGTAATTCGGCGTTAGCCGATACCCCTAAATTAATAGAGACTCTGTTAAACAACGCGCTATGATCCTGAATATGTCGGTCACGAAGCGCTTCCGCGCCATGTGTGGTCGCTTTGGAGATCATCTCCTTGCATTCCTCTTCCAATACAAGATGATCCTTCACAGGTAACACATCGTAACTCTCAAAGGAGGTAGCCGCTGCCAGATAAAACACAACTTGATCAGCACCCTGAATATGTAACTTGCCTTCCGGATTGGAGACCTTCACCTGATCACCAGATGCCGTAAATGCTACACGGACAGCATAAGCCGTCCCCCGATCCTCTTCATAGAGAACGGATTCCGGGTGATCTCCGAAGTAATTGGACTCCACATGACTTGGGGTCCGACTGAACATGGTTAGAGCATCTCCCGAAGTCTCAACGCGATAAGGATGGGGACTGTCTAACGTAGCACTTACACTCACAGCGCCCTTCTGATCAGCAGTTAATGTACAGACCATCAGATCATCCGAAGCACTTGAATACACTTCACGTACGTATTGAGTTCCTTCCAATGAGTAGGTTGTGGTTGCAATACCCGATTCCAGATCAAGCTCCCGTTCAAATGCATCATATGAAAGATCATCCAGACCCTCATGGTGCAATAGAAAATGACCCATCGGTTGGTAGGCCTCTACATCACGACCAAGCATTTCACGGTTCAACAAATCCTCAGCTTCACCATACTGCCCAGACATGATCAACTCTCGCGTCTGCTTCAAATACCGCTGACTGCTGTATTGAATCGTATCCCGTGGAAACCCTGACCATAATGTATCTTCATTGAGCTGAATTCGTTCATCTGCTGCGCCACCGTACACCATGCCTCCAAGACGGCCGTTTCCGATGGGCAATGCTTCTTCCCAGCGTTTTGCCGGTTGTTGATACCATAGACGATTGATTTTAGGTTGGTTATTGTGTTGGGACATGATTAGCTCCTGTTCCTGAATAAGCAGTATATTTCTTATGTCATAAAACGTTTTCGGTAAGTGCTTACAATAATAAAATTATATGTGATTTCAAAATTTGCGTCAATGCAAATCATCACATCATTCCACAAAAAAAAGGCCCCATATAGGGCCCTTTCCTTGTGTAACCATGGATCGCAGACAATCCATATTATTTTACGTCTTTTCCTGTCCACAGAGAGACACGTTCCTTAACCCAAACCGTAAATTGTTTCTCCATTTCAACTGCACCCGCTTTGTCCAAATCAGCCAGTAAAGCATCATAGGTTGCATCAAAGTTTGCTGGTGTAGTCAGAACAGCTTCCGGAATCCGTTTACGGATGATATCCTGCGTTTTCTGGAACGTTACCTCATAGTCTGTACCGGAAGGTACGGACATGTTATACGCTGCGCCCCAATCCTTAACTGGCAGATCTTCTTCAGCCGGATAGAACTCTTTCCAAGTCGTGATACCGTAAGCTTTCAGCGTTTCTTTCTCTGCAGCCGTGTAACCAGCTACAATCTGCTCAGGGAAGTTTGTTGTGTAGTAGTTATCCGTAGAATCTTTTACACCATCACCGTATCTTGCGCTAAATATGTTATACATCCCAATTCCTGTTTCCTTGCTGAAATTGGAGTTGTCATTCGTTTTGCGGTCTTGAACGTCTTCTGGAATCACGCGTTTACCATCTTCTACGTTGTAATGTTCACCTTCGATACCCCAGTTTCTCAGAACTTGTCCTTCATCGGAAGCAAGCCAATCCATGAATTTGATGATACGCACTGGATCTTTGGCCGAAGTTGTAATCCCGATGCCATAACCGTCAAATCCGGCTGGTTGGAACGTATGATCCACAATCTCATCGTTAAGTGATACAGAGAAGTGAGCGTATGTGGCATCATCCTTACCTGATGATTTAAGCGCGTTCTCCGCTTCTTGATAGTTCCACTCTTGGTCAATCAGACCGAGGACACGGCCACTGGCAATTTTGGACTTGTATTGGTCATCCTTTTGAACAAAGGCATCTTTGTCCAGTAGGCCTTCATTGTACATTTTATTCAACCAGCGGAAATATTCTCTTTCCTCTGGACGTTTGTAGTGCAATTTGGCTTCATACGTTTCAGGGTCAATGTAATATTCACCATCATCCGGTGCACCTGTTGCCTGGAAAGCCGGGTTCGTTACCGTGATCATGATTTTCCAATCATCTGCATTCAATGTTAATGGAATGGTTGGTTGACCATCAATGGTTGGATGTTTTTCATAATAGGCTCTGAGTACATTCTCGTAATCCTCAAGTGTCTTCACTTCAGGGTATCCGAGCTCTTTCAATACTCTTTGCTGAATTTCAAATCCACCTGTAGCGTCAAACGTAACATTATCAACACCCATATTGGTTGGAATGGTATATATCGCTTGATCTTCCAAACTGTATTTCAAACGATTCATCTGTTCTCCGTAGATTTTTTTCAGATTGGGAGCATGCTCCTCAATCAGATCCGTGAGATCCAGCATCGCGCCTGCATCCACAAGCTTAGATAAGTTACCTTTAGGGTAGATCATATCAGGAAAGTCACCACTGGCAGCCATTAGCGCAATCTTCTGGTTACCACCATCGTTTACATCATACTCTGCTTCAATGGTAACGCCTGTTTGCTCCGTAATCTTTTTACCAACAGCATCTTGCATCTTGTTCCAGGTTGGACTAGCATCCGCCCCGAAGAATGTAACTGTGATCGGTTCGGTTCCGCTGGACTCCGAAGTCTCTTTGGTTCCCGAATTCCCACAACCAGCTGTAACCAACATTGCACTTGCGAGCATCAACATTGCAAACGTCTTGGGTGTATTGCCTTTCATTTTGCCTCTCATTGTCTAGTTCCCCCTATTATTTATGAAGGTTTTATCTGTATAACAGGCTTTATGCCTGAGGATACCACTTTTTTTGAATGCGCTTTCGATATCGTTCATTCCGACGTGTTTACTGAAGCTGACGTTTCGATTCTGCCAAAAGAAAGATTCTTCTTCTAACAAACGTAAAACGTTTTCGTAAATGGAATAAACCGCTTACTGAAAGTGCTTACATGATAGATTATAGGCTATCCATCACCTCACGTCAACAACAAAAAAAGCCCTTTCTCAAGGGCTTTTTTTGCTATGAAAATCAATAGCTTTCATGCTTGGTTTTCAAGCTTATTTCACATCTTTTCCAGTCCAGAGAGCTACACGTTCTTTGATCCAAACCGTGTATTGTTTCTCCATCTCCACTGCACCCGCTTTATCGAGTTCAGCCAGAAGACTATCATATACGCTGTCGAAGTTCTCAGGTTTGGCAAGGATCGCCTCTGGAATACGTTTACGTACGATATCCTGTGTTTTCTGGAACGTTACGTTGTAATCCGTGTCAGATGGTACAGGCATGTTGTATGCTGCGCCCCAATCTTTCAGCTTCAGATCATCGTCGGAAGGATAGAAATCTTTCCATGTTGTAATACCATAGGCTTTCAACGTTTCCTTCTCAGCGGCAGTGTAACCAGCTTGAATCTGTTCAGGGAAGTTCGTTGTATAGTAGTTATCCGTGGCATCTTTCACACCATCACCATATCTGGCGCTAAATATGTTATACATACCTACGCCTGATTCTTTGGTAAAAGCAGAGTTATCATTGGTTTTGCGATCTTGTACGTCAGCCGGAATGATGCGTTTCCCATTCTCGACTTGGTAATGTTGGCCTTCAACGCCCCAGTTTCTCAGGACCTGACCTTCATCGGAAGCAAGCCAATCCATGAATTTGATAATACGTACCGGATCTTTGGCCGAAGTTGTGATTCCGATACCATAACCGTCAAATCCCGTCGGTTGGAACGTATGATCCACAATATCCTTGTTCAAGGATACGGAGAAGTGGGCATATGTTTTGTCTCCACCGTTAGATGATTTCAAAGCATTCTCCGCCTCACCATAGTTCCACTCTTGGTCAATTAGACCAAGTACACGGCCACTGGCAATTTTGGATTTGTATTGGTCATCCTTTTGAACAAATGTATCTTTATCAAGCAGACCCTCATTGTACATTTTGTTCAACCAACGGAAATATTCCTTTTCTTCAGGGCGTTTGTAGTGTAGAACGGCTTCATAGGTCTCAGGATTGATATAATACTCACCATCATCCGGTCCACCCGTAGCTTGGAATGCAGGGTTCGTTACCGTAATCATAATTTTCCAGTCATCTGCATTCAATGTTAACGGAATAGTCGGTTGACCATCAATCGTTGGATGTTTTTCATAATACGTTCTCAGTACGTTCTCGTAGTCCTCAAGCGTTTTTACTTCAGGGTAGCCAAGCTCTTTCAATACTCTTTGTTGAATTTCGAATCCGCCCCTAGCGTCAAACTCAACGTTATCTACACCCATATTCGTCGGGATCGTGTAAATGGCTTGATCTTCCAGACTGTATTTCAGACGGTTCATCTGATCACCATAGATTTTTTTCAAGTTGGGAGCATGCTCCTCAATTAGATCGGTCAGGTCCAGCATCGCGCCTGCATCCACAAGCTTAGACAAATTGCCTTTAGGATAGATAATATCAGGGTAATCACCACTGGCAGCCATCAAAGGAATCTTTTGGTCACCACCATTATTCACATCATACTCAGCTTCAATTGTAACTCCCGTTGCCTTAGTAATTTCTTGACCGACAGCATCCTTCATGTTATTCCAGTTCGGACTCGCGTCTGCACCAAAGAATGTAAAGGTCACTGGACTGGTTGTATCTCCGGAATCAACCGGTTTCTCTGAAGCGTTAGTTCCTCCTCCACTGCCGCTGCATCCTGCTGTAATTGCAAGAGCACTGGCTAACAGAAGCATTGCGAATGTTTTTGGTGTTTTGCCCTTCATGTGTAATCCCCCTTATGGATATTAATGAAGCTGTATATTTGTATAACAGGCTGACCTGCAAATACCGTAACCAGATGAAACAAATGTAATTTTCTTGTTTTTATAACATTAGAAGCGTTTTCTTAAAAATAAACAAATGATCTTCTCTTGCTTTACTTCCTCTTCATTCTGCAAATGTTTACTTTGAGATTCAGGTGTATGGCACGTGTTGTACAAGCGAATGTAAGTGCTTTCATACTTGAATAATAATCTCTCCTATATCCCTTGTCAATAGTGAATTTATAAAATTGAAAACGTTTTTTAGAAAACGTTTTAGATAAAAAAAGAACCCAAATATTCTGGGTTCTTTTTCGTTTTAGATCTGAATTGCTAATCGTTTATTTAGCTTCTTCACCGCTCCACAATTGAACACGGTTTTGAACGAGTTCTGTATATTGTTTCTCCATATCCTCTGCGCCTGCTTGGTTCACTTCTGTAATCATGCCGTCATAGATCGCATCGAACTGTTCAGGAGTACTCAGAATGGCTTCCGGGATACGCTTCCGGATGATATCCTGTGTTTTCTTGAAGATGACGTTGTAGTTGGAGTCACCTGGTGTTGGCAGATTGTATGCTGCTCCCCATGGTTTGATTGGGAACTCATCTTCACTCGGGAACAGATCTTTCCACGTCGTAGCACCGTAAGCTTTGAGTGTTTCTTTCTCTGCATCGGAATATGCTGCAACGATCTGTTCAGGGAAATTCGTAGTGTAGTAGTTATCCGTTGAATCCTTCACACCGTCTCCATAGTGACCGGACATATTGGTGTACAGTCCGATACCCGTTTCTTTCTGGAATACAGCTGCATTATTGGTTTTCTGATCCAGAATGTCGGCAGGAATGACACGTTTGCCGTCCTTCACTTCATACTGATTGCCCTCAATTCCCCAGTTCATCAGCACTTGCCCTTCTTCAGAAGCCAGGTAATCGAAGAATTTGATCGTACGAACCGGGTCAGGATTCGATGTTGTAATCCCTACACCCCAACCGGATACAAAACCAGGGTCTTGGTAGGCATGATCCTTGATATCCTCGGACAGGGTTACTGGAAAGTGTGAATACGTTGCTTCAGTCTTACCAGCGGATTTCAATGCATTTTCTGCATCGGAATAACCCCAATCCTGGTCAATGACACCCAGAACACGTCCACTTGCAATTTTGGATTTGTATTGGTCTGTTTTCTGGATAAAGCTGTCCTGATCCAGCAATCCAGTGTTGTACATATGGTTCAACCAGCGGAAGTACTCTTTTTCCTCTGGACGTTTGTAATGCAGACTTGCTTCATACGTCTCTGGATCGATGTAGTATTCACCATCATCCGGAGCTCCTGTTGCCTGGAAGGCAGGGTTCGTTACAGTAATCATGATTCTCCAATCATCCGCGTCCAGTGTTAACGGGATGGTTGGCTGACCATCAATCGTTGGGTGTTTTTCTTTGTACTCCTTCAATACATTCTCGTAATCCTCAAGTGTACGCACTTCCGGGTATCCGAGTTCTTTCAGTACACGGTGCTGAATGCCAAATCCACCACCTGCATCAAAATACTTTTGGTCTACCGCATAATACGTTGGCAGCACATAAATAGCCTGATCTTCATTACTGTATTTCAACCGGTCCATGTAATTACCATACAGCTTCTTCAGATTGGGAGCATATTGGTCGATCAGATCTGTCAGATCGAGAATTGCTCCGGCATCCACCAGTTTGCTGAGTTCTCCTTTGGGGGAGACAATATCCGGATAGTCTCCGCTCGCCGCCATTAAGGATATTTTATCTTGACCACCACTAACGGCAAATTCACCGTTAAGGGTTATCCCTGTTTTTTCCGTAAGGACTTTACCTACTTCATCCTTCATGCCATTCCAGTTCGGACTGGGGTCAACGCTGAAGAAATCAAAAGTAAGTGGAGTTGTCTCTGCGCTTGTATCCTTGAACGACGTATCACTGCCGCTTCCTCCACCGCAACCTGCGAGTAAAGACATTGCAAGCACTGGTGCCAGTGCAATCTTCATTTTGGAACTTGCCATAATGGTAATCCTCCCTGTTTCATATGTCTGTCTTATCCGGGACTTTTTTGTCCCTGTCTATAGCTTCATGAATACCACACCGCAGCCCTATACGGTGAAGCGCAGACCAAATGGCTGCGCTTCGGATATCCTGATGCTTCATTTGTAGATGTACGGCCGCTCTATGTGGCAGCCTGTACCCAATTGTTTAACCTTTTACTGCGCCCAGTGTCATACCACCAACAAAGTACTTCTGAAGGAATGGATATACAATGAGGATTGGAACCGTTACAACGATCGTAATCGCCATTTTGATCGATTCCGGTGAAATCTGTGTCATTTGCTGCGCCATATCATTGGCATTTCGTCCAGCACCTGAGCCCTGCTGTGTACTTTGCAATACTTTCATCAGCTCATATTGGAGCGTGGTCAGATGTGCCTTTGAACCATTATACAGGTACGTATCGAACCACGCATTCCATTGACCTACAGCCAGGAACAATGCGATGGTAGCAAGCACTGGTTTACACAGTGGCAAGATGATTCTGTAATAGATTGTAAAGTCATTCGCTCCATCCAGCTTCGCCGATTCCTGCAATGAGTATGGCAGGCCATCAATGAATGAACGGATGATAAACACGTTAAATGCACTGATCATGCCAGGCAATACATATACCCAGAATGTACCGATCAGGTTCAAGTCACGCATCAGAATGTACACCGGAATCAGACCACCGGAGAAATACATCGTGAGCGCGAGTGTTGTGGAAACAAATTTTCTAAGTCCAAAATCAGGTCTGCTCAGTGTAAAGGCGATCATGGATGAACTGATCAATCCGAGCACGGTACCTACAAGTGTACGCAGAATGGAGATTTGCAAACCTTGTAACAATCCATCATATTGGAAAATCGTTTTGTAGTTCTGTAATGTGAATTCGCGAGGCCACAAGTAAATTCCGCCACGTACTGTATCTGTCGAGTTATTGAGTGAGATGGCTAGTACGTTAAGGAATGGATAAAGTGTTACAACCAGCACCATGGTCATCGCGAGGATGTTGAATATATCGAACAGTTTATCGCCCCGAGTAGCATTGAATGCTTTGTTCGCCATAATGTCGTCCCCTCCCTACATGATGCTTTCTTTTGTGAATTTTTTGAACAAGCCGTTCGCAGTAAACAGAAGGATGATACTGACAACGGAGTTGAATATACCTATGGCTGTACCATATGAGAATCGTCCCATATTCAAACCATAATTGAGCGCATATAGATCAAGTACTTCCGAGTAGTCTGTGACCAGACTGTTGCCAAGCAAGAACTGCTTCTCGAAACCGATACTGATCAGATGTCCAATTGACATGATGAAAAGTACAGAAATCGTGGTCCGTATGCCAGGCAGCGTAATATGCCACATCTGTCTCCAGCGGTTGGCTCCATCTACACGGGAAGCTTCATACAACTCATTGTCGATACCTGTAATCGCCGCCAGATAGATGATGGCATTCCAACCGGTTTCCTTCCACATATCTGAAGCGGTTACAATGTACCAGAACAAGTTCCCCTTGGCCATGAATTGGATCGGCTGATCGATAATGTTCAGTCCTACCAATAGATCATTGATAATCCCTCCATCGGTGGAGAGCATCTTCGTAATGATCCCGGCTACAACAACCCAGGATACAAAGTGAGGCAGATATGATACCGTTTGCACGGCACGTTTGAAGAACATGCCTCTCATTTCATTCAGGAGAATAGCGAAGAATATCGGTACGATAAAACCGACAACCAGTCCCATCAAACTCATTGCAAGTGTATTTCGAAGTACCAGATAGAAACGATCATCACTGAACAGCTCTACAAAGTGTTTAAAACCAACCCACTCTTGATCACCAAACGATCTGGCAGGTTTATAATTTTGGAAAGCCATCGTCCATCCCCATAGTGGCAGATAGTTAAATACGAAAACCCAAGCTACGAATGGCAATGACATGAGATAGAGATATTTCTGCTGTTTCATTCTGTCCCAAATTCCGTTCCGCCGATTCTTTAAAGGCGGTTTGGGGTCACTGCTTCTGTTCGCGGAAGCGGATTTTTTTGTTAGCGTTTCCATCTCCGTTCCCCCTCCTCTGTTTTATAAAATAATCATACTCGATAGAGCGTTTTCAAAATACCATCTGGATTTTAGAGAAAATCATATAAAAATTAGATATAGACATATATAATCAGACATTAATTCGTTAAAATCAGTGATAAATTCTACTTTCAAATGATATAAAAGTAATATTAAGGTAAAATACTATCGAAAGTGGTAAATATCGAAAACGTTTTATAGTAATCGTTTACTTCAATTACATGGCATACAAAAAGGACCCTTTCGGGTCCCTCTGGTTACAATGTAAACTGAATGGTTTGCAGTTTAACGATGCCGAGTAGTTGCGCTACGGATATGGAGGTTGCTGGACGGAATTGATCTCCATTCAGATACGCAAGCATCTCCTGAAATAAGTAGGCGGCTTCCGGACGCTTCATTACAGCCAGATTGGCAAACGGAAGTGAGGATATCAAAATCTTGCCCTTCCCTACTTTTGCCTCAAAGGCATAAGCGAGTCGTTTGGCCCGATGGAAATGGTCCACCACTTCGATCAGCGGCTCCACCCCGGGCAACGTATCCAAACATATCGCTGGTGTACCGTTCACCAAGTGATACCAATGCCAGTCCGAAGCCCCATCATGCGGGAAGGAGCCTAGTAGTGCTAGCTGATCTCTCAAATACATGCCCATCGTTGCACCAGGCTGAGTAGCAAACATCAGGTAATTCCAGAATACAGGCAGATACTTGGTCTCCACTGAATCATATAACCCTTCTACGGTTGCCTGTAGCCAAACACTTCCCCCGTTGACCACATAATCAACGACATTGGGTGTTAACGACTGAACGATAACCAAGTCAATCTCCCGATTTTTCAACAACTGAAATCCATCGATGCGATCTACGCAATCATCATGCGCTTCACCCAGGAATGGCTTCAACTCTGCCATGGTATTCCAGAACCGATTCGAACCCGGATGAGACTCGTAAAAAGGAAACGACCAGCCATGCCATACATTCGCTACAGTTCTCTCCGAATCGCCTGATATCAGCTCCGCCTCGATCCGAAAAGCTGCTGCCCCTTCATGAGGAGCGGTAGCGACGAGGCTTCCCAGTGACATGACGGACCCACATTGGATATCTCCGGTCTTCCATGCCCCTTCAGTAAGTATCAGATCATCGCTTATTAATCTCCACTGAATGACCGCGTCCTCAAGCGGCTCCTTACCGTAGTGAGAGAGACGTACATCGACATGAATGGGTTCTCCGGCGTAAAATGTACGCTCGTTGCAGCTTAACAACAGCACCACATCAGCGTTGAAACACATGAATTCTTCTGGTGTTGTAATGCCTTTGTCGTCCCAAAATACATCCAGAATGCCCGTCGTAGCATGTCCCTGTCCTGGAAAATCGCGAATGTCCAGAAGTTGTACGCCCGCAGCGTCCGGTGTTCGCCGAATCCGCTCCATGGCTTCTTTTAAGGAACGTACCAGATGGGTACCACTGACCTGTTGAAAATGCTCCAAGTCCTCGATCATGCCTTTGTTTGTTAACGATTCTTCGATCGGTCGTAACCAGCTAGGACGCAATACGCCAGTATACTTCGCTCGCTCTTGGGGCCGCACATACATGGTGTACTGTGCATGTTCGTGCCCAATGACGGGATGCTCCGCGAGCCGAGTGACTGCATGATAGTCCAGCGTGGTATCCGGCACAGCAGAATATGCAGATTCCAACGGGGGATGCCAGTTCAACGACTGAATATAATAATCACCTTCCCGCCCTTGCGCCGGAAGCTGTCCAAAACCTGTATTGTCCGTATATAACCGGGTCGGGTCCATATCCCTTGCCCTTGAGACCAATGCATTGAGTTCTGGGTGGCCATTCGGACCAATGAGTTCATTCCCCATGGAGAACATAACGAATGAGGGATGTCTATGCAGCGACTGAAGCAACCCGTCCAGTTCTTGTGTCAGATAGGTCAATACTTCAGCTGGCGCAGACTGATCCGATTGTTCAAAGAAACGAGACCAATGGGGAAGTTCTGCCTGCACCAGCATGCCTGCTTCATCAGCAGCATCCCAGAAAGGCTCCGGCGCGCTCCACCCATGCAGTCGGACATGATTGAAGCCATACGATCTGGCGATTCGAAATTGCTGAAGATAATGCTCCTTGTCCCAGACGGGATAACCCGTCAGTGGAAAGATACAGCAATCGACGTATCCACGCAAATATACTGGTGTCCCATTCAACTCAAGCTGCTTCCCGTTTGTTGCAAAGGAGCGTACACCAAATGATTGCTCCAGCCGATCCAGTTCCTGTTCACCGTCATAGAGACGGATCACAGCCTTGTATAATTCAGGAGATTCATCCGACCATCTTGCGATAGACTTCTCTGTTCCAAGTTCCAATCGCCACTGATCTATTACAGCGTTACTTTCAGTTAACCCTGCTGAGCTTATATCCACATGTGATGGATCACTCAGACTCACATTACAACTATATCGATCAAGCCATGTGCCGTCCGGTTGCTGGATATCCACATGTAATTGCATCGATCTAGCGGAAGCATCTGCGGGAGCGCTTACAGTACAATCAACCAGAATGGTTCCGTTCTCAGCATCTGGTTGAATACGTAACGTCTGTAATCGGCATGGGGGCAGACTGTCCAGATAAACACCACCCGTGATTCCACCCCAGGCTGTGGCCGTATGCAATGAATGAATATGGCTACCCGCCAGCGGAAGTTTCATCGTATTATCCACGCGCATCTCCACACGATTCACTTCTCCCTGCTTCACCAGAGAGGTAACATCCCACTTCTGTTGATTCACCAGACTATCCTGCTGCCCGGCATACTGTCCATTGATCCAGAGATGCGTTGTCCATCGGACACCTTCCAATCTGAATACATAGTGGCATCCGGGATCGTCTGATGGAACATGAACATCCTGAGCATAACAGGCTGAGCCTTCAAATTCGCGTACCTTGGTCCAAGTATCGAGCCTTTCGTATTCAGGCTCATCTCCGTATCCTTGCTCTTCCCATGAACCGGGAATCTGAATGGTCTCCCATGATGTATTTTTACACTGTGATGGCGGTAATATCTCTTGTTCAACGAGTATATCGGACTCCAGATCCAAACAAAACTGCCATGTTCCATTTAAGTTCAATGTATGACGTACAGCGCCTATATCAGACAAATTCATATCGTATAGCCATCCCTTCATCTGGATTCTTGTAAATCCAGTCTAAAATGTGAAGCATTCGGTGACCATTGCTTATCATGGGAAGTGCATGGACAATATGATGAATCTGAAATTTCTCAGGAATATCGAAAAAGTTTTACACAATAGGTAGGGGCAAAGCCCAGCACTCCGTACTTATTCCTCGTTTATATCCGTAGCGGTTCCTTTAATTGATGATTGGGTTCTGGCCTGTTTGTAAGCGGATGGGGATTCCCCTACATATTTCTTGAACTTACCGTGGAAGTAGTCCACATTAGCATATCCCACTCTCGCCGCGACCTGATGGACCTTCAGTCCTTCGTCCAGCAATTCCTTGGCCTTTTCCATACGAACCTTGTCCAGAAATGCATTGAAATATTCTCCAGTATGATTCTTGAACAACTTACCCAAGTAACTGCTGTTATAGTTAAACACTTCTGCCAGCACTTCGAGTTTGAGATTTTCGCCAGGGTTACGCTGGATAAATTCAATCATCTGTTTCAATACAGTATCCTTGCTTCCCCCACCCATACGTTGAATAAGTCGATTCAAATGTTCCGATGCCATGACTTTGAGATCAGACATCGTAAATTGATGATAGACTTCATTAATCAGAACCGAATGTTCCTGCATAATGGAGTGCATATGTTGATTTGTCGCTGCAAGTTTGTTGAACGCCAGGGAAAACACCTGTGAGAACGCCGTCTTAATCGCTTGCTCTGTTCGGTGATATGGAACCAGGCGCTCTTCCATCTCACCCAGCACCCGCATAACGGACTCACTACTGCGGATGTCTAACGCATAATACAGCTTGTCCGCGAGTTCGTCCTCAACTGGCTCATGTGCTGCGTCCATAGCTTCAACTTCTGGTTTAACAACGCTTTCGCCTTCGCTGCCTTCAGTCCACAGAATGATGCGTTGCTCCGTGAACAAGAAGCGTTCCCCGAGTAAACGATTTGCCTGCGTGTATGACTGCGCAATTTCAGAAGTGGAATGTACGGGTTCTCCTGCAGCACCATACATGTGAACCTCCCATTCTCCCAGCAGTCCTTCCAGCTCATCATACAGATTTCTTGCAGATGACTCGGATGTGATTATTTCCTTACTTAACAGTCCCAGACCAGAATGGAACGAGAATACAATGCCTCGGTCTTTATGGTCAAATGCTTCAATCAGTTTGCGTTTCATAACACTTCCCCGTTGCAGGTCGGGGGTTACATGCATCTCAAGCAGCACAATCTGATAGTGAGGCCAATGCAGCCCCAGACTATCTTCTTCCATGCTGCCCGCACCCTCCAGACTGTCAAAGAGCAAAGCCTCGATCTGATGCTCCCTAAAGACGGTATCTTCACCAGCATGACGTGCCATTGTCTCCCGTTCACGGGTCAGGATTGTAGCAATACGCTCCAGTTCACCAATAATCTCTTCTTCATCCACCGGTTTGAGCAGATAACCATCCACACCAAAACTGATGGCTTTTTTGGCATAATCAAAATCCGCGTAACCACTCAATATCAAAAAGTGCGAATCCGGATGATTCCGGCGCACTTCTTCAATCACATCCAACCCGGTCATACCGGGCATGCGAATATCAATAATCGTCAGATCAGGCTCCAATTCCTCAAACCGGGAGATGGCCTCACGCCCGCTAGCAGCTGTAGCAATGACCTGGAATCCGTATTTTTCCCACTCGATAATGGTTGTCAGTCCCTCACGTATGCTCGGTTCGTCATCCACCAAAAACACTTTATACATGTTGGTCCCCTCCTGCTGGCAAAGTGAAAGAAACCTCTGTTCCTTCCCCATATACACTCTTAATCTGTAATCCATATGGCTCGCCGTACGTCAATGTTAAGCGTTGATGTACATTACGCATGCCGATCCGACTCTTCTCCTGCTCCTCCGGTCCACAGATAAACTGCATCACCTCAGCCAGTCGTTCTGGCGTTATGCCTGCACCATTGTCATCCACACGGATCTGCACAATGTTCTCTACTAAACGAATACTTATATGAACACGGACTGTGCCCTCTTTGTTCTCCAGACCATGGACAATCGCATTCTCAACCAGAGGTTGAATAATCAAAGGCGGAATGTACATCTTCTCCACCTCGGGATCGATATGGATCTGGAATGCAAGGCGGTCGCCGTAACGAAATTTTTGAATTTCCAAATATGAACGTACCATTTCAAGTTCAGCCCGGAAAGTTGTTTTTCCACTGCCAATCTCCAGACTCTTGCGCATTAGCTTGCCCAACAGCCTGACGATGTTGGCAATCTCTGCTTCTCCCTTGATATGCGCCTTCATCCGAATGGACTCCAGTGCATTAAACAAGAAATGGGGATTGATCTGGCTCGCCATCATTTTCAATTTAATCTCTTTTTGGGCGATTTCCAATTGATTGTTCTGTTCGGTCGCTTCTACCACCTGCGTCATGAGTTCATTGATACTTTTCACCATATAGTTGAACTGTCGTGACAGTTGTCCAATCTCATCGTTTCCATCAATCCGTGAAGTCACGTTCAGGTCTCCTAATGCAAGCTTGTTGAGGTGTTTACTCAGCCGGAGCAATCGATTCGAAGTGAGGAACGAGATGGTATATACGAATAATAGGGCGATAACCAGCACAAGGATAATGAAAATCATGCCGATCAAGCTGACGGTGTTAGCGTCTTTGACGATATTTTTGGTGGCAAAAACCGAAATCACCTTCAGGCTGTTCATACTCGATCCAGGGCCCAGCTCATCAATAACAATATTAGATGGTTCCCCTCGGAAATCCCCCTCTATGGTGCCTTTCGCCTGATTCTGCAGATCAACGCCAAAATCAAGCTCATCCAGCGTTTTACCCACCAGCTCGGTATTCTTGGCCGCAACCACATACCCCTGCTCGTCCGTAATCATCGTCTCAAACTGTTCCTGACGCAACAATCCATTCAGCTCATCCTGATTGATCACAATCATCAACACGCCCTCGGTCCGATACTCGGCAAAAGGTACTTTGCGCACCAGGCTGAGCTTGTGTACAGGATTATCTTCCTTGTCCGGAATGTAGAACCACCCGATGCTGGTTGTTTTCAGTGCCTGTTGGTACCAGTAGCTCTCTTCCGTCTGCTTGTCTACCGGGATGAATTCGAGGTTGTTGATCAATGTTGGGTTAGTCGAGTAAAAACGAATGCCGGCTATCTCACGGTACAAACGCCTGTACTCCTGAAAGTCTTTGTATGCAAGATACGCTGAGGTTAACTCCACAACGCTCTTGTACCGTTTATTTACGATCTCCTTAAGATCCGCATTAAACATTAAAAGATTGGATATATCGGTTGGTACACGAAGCATGGTTGCCGTCTGGCTCTTGATCTTGTCCACATTGATGATCGTCTGTCCTATCGCATTGTCCAGGGCTTGCTGGCGAAAATAACTGGTCACAGCAAGACCAACAATCAGGACCGGAATCATGACAACCAGTACATAGGAAATGAGCAATTTATGCTTTAATTTGAGATTATTAGTGGTTCGTATCAACCTTTTCAACATGTCTGCACCTTCCGTCATCTGTATAAGCGCTTACATATAAACAGCAGGATCAGGATGTTCTGTCCTCAGAATTAATCATACCACATAACCGTCAGAATTCGGATTGTCATTGCAATGGGTACTATATTGCCAGGCTGCAAGCCAACCTACCTCTAGTAGAAGAGGCCGCCATTAACATGGCGACCGGGCTTACCGAATTATTTCTGTTGACAGAAGTTTAGTGACTCCTAGATGGGCGAAATCCCTGTTGAAGTGTTGGAAAAGCCAAAAAAGGCACTCCCACGATTGGAAGTGCCTTCTCAGTATCAGAGATTTACTCATATGTTATTAAGGACGAGGTGTACTTACCCCATTGAGGATCAGTTTAGGATGAATATCGGCGCTCAGCGAAGCGGAAACTGCACAATATTTTTCCTCAGCCATCTGGATGGCTTTCCAGATGCGATAATCCGGGATATCGCCATCGACTTTGAAGATCAGATCAATGGATGTGAACCCTTTAGGCATCTCTTCACTGCGTGTACCTTGCGCTTCAATCTCAATTGACTCAATTTTGTCCAGGAAAGCGTCCAGAATCATCGTAATATCGATTCCCATACAGCCGCCGAGACCCGCCAGTAACAATTCCATCGGGGTCGCACCCTTGCTGTCACCACCATAAGCAGCAGTGGCATCCATGCCAACCGCGTAGCCAGAGGGTCCTTCGGAAGTAAACGCACGTTTGCCTTTCCATACGGTTGTTACATTCATGATGTTATCCTTCTTTCTTACAATAGTTTAAGTTCAAGCGAAAAAGGTTTGCACTTGCCACTCCGATGACAGAATAACCTTCCGATCGCTGTTATCCCCAGATTTTTTTTTTCCTTCTTCAAGGGTAAAATCAGGGGATAAAGGCGCACGCTCCGCTTCTTCAGGTTTCTTCTGTCCTCTCCGTTCTTGTGCAAAAAGTGTAGTTGAACTGATATCGTTCATGACCTTAAATACCCGCTCCGAGTACGTTCGTTCTTCCGATCGCTGTTATCTTCATCAAAATTCAGTAATTTGTTGCAAGAAACGACGGGTGCGCTCTTGCTTCGGCTGTTCAAAGAACGCCTGTGGGCTTGCTTCTTCCACAATCGATCCATCCGCCATAAAGACGATTTTGTTCGCCACATTACGGGCAAACTTCAATTCATGTGTCACAACCAGCATCGTCATGCCTTCCTCTGCCAGTTCCTTCATGACGGAAAGTACCTCTCCGACCAGTTCAGGGTCAAGAGCAGAAGTTGGCTCATCAAACAGCATCACTTCCGGCTCCATTGCAAGTGCACGTGCAATGGCGACCCGCTGCTGTTGTCCACCCGATAATCGGGATGGATACGCATCCTGCTTGTCTGACAAGCCAACCCGATCCAGAAGAATTCGGCCGCGTTCAGCCGCTTCGTCACGCTTGATTTTTTTCACCGTAACAAGACCTTCCATCACATTACCCAGCACCGTCTTGTGCGGATACAGATTGAACTGCTGGAATACCATGCCGGTCTGGCGACGAATCTCCAGTACCCGGGCACGCTGGACTCGCAGCGGATCTGCGCTGTTAACCACAATGCCGTTCACTTCAATCTGTCCTCCGGACAGCTCTTCCAGCCCATTCAGACAGCGCAGCAAGGTACTTTTGCCTGAACCACTCGGTCCGAGCAATACAACAATATCTTTGGCATCGACATGAAGATCGATGTTCGTAAGTACTTCATTTTTCTGAAAACGTTTGGTAAGTCCAGTTGTTGTAATCATCGGTTCTCTCCTCCCATCAGTAAGCCCGGGCCAACCGGCGCTCCACTTGTTCCAGAATGGCCGAGAAGCCGATACTCATAATCCAGTAGATCACACCGATAGCCAGATAAAAAGGCATGTTCAATGCATATTGTGATACCAACAGTTGTGCTGAACGCAACAACTCGGTAACACCAATCGCCGCCACAAGTGAAGTTTCCTTCAACATGCCAATAAAGGTGTTCCCCATCGGCGGAATCGCAATGCGCACAGCCTGCGGGAAGATAATCCGTCTCATCGCTTGAGCCGGGGTCATTCCCGTTGCATATGCAGCTTCAGTCTGTCCTTTAGGCACAGCCTGAATGGCTCCACGGAACGTCTCCGATAGAAACGCACCTGCATTCAGACTCAGTCCCAGACACGCTGCGGTGAGCGATCCCAAGGTCACTCCATAATCGACCAATCCGTAATAAATAACGAATAATTGCACCAGCAGCGGGGTTCCCCGCATGATGGATACATAAAACCTTGCGATCAACCTAAGCCACATCGGTCCCTTCAGACGAGCAATCGCAACAAGGACTCCGATGATGAACGCAAAAAACATGGAGATCACTGTTACATACAGCGTATAATAAGCCCCCTTCAGAAAGAAGGGGATATTCTCAAATACCAGTTCCATGGGTCAAATCTTCCCTTCGCCTTGCAGGTTCATTATTGCGCAGGCTCTTCACCAAACCATTTTTTGAAAATGGTATTGTACGTGCCATCATCTTTCATGCCTTTGAGAGCATCATTTAATGCTGCTACAAGTTCCGGATTGTCTTTGCGAACAGCAATACCTGCCTGGTCACTCTTAATAGCTTCACCTACAGCTTTGATATTCAATCCGTTGGCATCCACAATCGGTTTCAGAGCGTACATATTGTTGATTGTTGCATCAATCCGCCCAGCATTCAGATCTTTGAGTGAAGAGATGACATCGTCATAGGTTTTGATCGTGAAGTCTCCCACTTTGGGCAACACTTCATTACGCAGATATGATTCATCATTTGTACCCAGACCTACGCCAATCGTTTTACCTTTGAAGTCTTCCAGTTTGGTAATATCGTTATTGTCTTCTTTTACAATAATTTTAACTTGGTTCGTAATATACGGATCACTGAAATCCAATACTTTCTTACGATCATCGGTAATCGTCATTTGGCTGATAATGGCATCAAGCTTCTTCGCTTGCAGACTTGGTGTCAAACCGGAGAACTCTTGGGATACAAATTCAACCTCAACCCCAAGACGTTTCGCAACTTCACGTGCGATATCGGCATCGTAGCCGTCCATTTCTTTCTTATCGTTCAGGAAGTTGTACGGTGCGTATGTGCCCATCATGCCCACTTTGATAACGCCAGCCGACTTGATCTGTTCCAGTTCATTACTTGCCTGTGCACCATTTGTGCTTCCACCATCTGTTGCCTTACTTCCACAAGCACTAAGTACCAGCACGGTCATCAGCAGAATTGCTGTCAAAGACCAGCCTTTACGAGTTTTCGATCCATATGTGTTGTTCATTACGTTAACTTCCTCTCAGTCGTGTATTAATCTGGATGTACATTGGGTTACTTTATTGTGACTAAACCGCAGTTGTACCCATTATTCCCTGCTATTTGTTTAATCATGTGAATCTTATGTGCCCAATAGTCCGTAAAACTCAAAGCTTGCTGCTTCAGTTGCCAGCGATGAAGCTGTCATGGCTGAAAATTTGCTGTGTAACTCATCGGAACCGAACAACCAGCGTGATATCATGCCTTCAATCATGCTTACCAATAGCGCTGCTCGAAGTGGAACATCCATGCCCTTAGGCAACATGCCGAGTTCGATGGCACGTTCCATATTGTGACGAAAAGCAGTTTCCACGGCATTACGTGTCTCCTCGACCAGGCGTTGTACGGACTCTTCCGTCACGATGCCTTTGAGCAACAGTTCCATAAAATAGCGATTCTGCGCGGCAAACAAAAACAAGTCAGTGAACAGCCTTTCCGATGCTTTCACCATATCTTCTACCGATCCGGCATCCTTGCGGTACCCTTGTCCAATCGACTCAAGTAACTCCTCCTTGCCCGTTAAGACAATCTCTGAAGCAATGGCTTCTTTACTCTTGAAGTGCCAGTAGAATGTTCCTTGCGCCACACCAGCCTCGCGAACGATATCGGAAATTTTCGTCTGATGGTAGCCTTGGGTTGCAAAACGCTCCATCGCTATGCGTATTATTTGGTCCCGGCGTTCTTCACCAGGTTCCAAACCGTTAATTTTGGTCATTCATGTAACCCTCCCGATTGATCAGTCAGTCAGTTAATTTATATCCTATGGGATAACTAGGTTTTTGTCAATATAGTTTTAAACAAATGGTTACAAGCATAAGTTGAAGTTGAGTGCATTTGTGATCATAATAGGTGATAGCCTTGTTCAAATGAACAGGCATGGTCAAGCAGGACAGCCTGTGCTGTCACCTGCATTTCAAGGAGGAAGAGAATTGGACATTATATCATCCATTATTATGGGCATCATCGAAGGTTTGACTGAGTTTTTGCCCGTGTCCTCTACTGGACACATGATTCTGACTGCCCACTTGCTGGGTTTATCGGAGGACAACGAGGCAGTCAAAACGTTTGAGGTGGTTGTTCAACTCGGAGCTGTACTTGCTGTTGTTGTACTGTACTGGAACAAATTCATTGATATGTTCCGCTTCACCGGAGGGAGCAGACCTTACTCCCGCCGCCTCAATCTGGGACATATTTTCCTGGCGATGGTTCCTGCCGTAGTCATCGGACTTGTATTCCGCGACTGGATCAAGGCACATTTGTTTGGTCCGGAAACAGTGCTGTACAGCCTCGTTATAGGTGGTATATTGATGATCGTAGCCGAACGCTGGAGCCGGAAGAGTGGGCGGATTACTACCCATGATGTCGATGATATTTCCTACAAACAGGCATTCGCGGTGGGTATATTTCAGATCTTGGCGTTGTGGCCAGGCTTCTCCCGTTCCGGGTCAACGATCTCAGGCGGTCTCTTTGCAGGGGTAAGCCGTGTAGCCGCTGCGGAGTTCACATTCCTCGTGTCTGTGCCAATTATGATTGGCGCTACGGGATATGACCTGTACAAAAGTATCGATCACCTGAACGGCAGTGATTTCCCAATCTTTGCGATTGGATTCATCGCTGCTTTCATCGTCGCCATGCTTGCGATCAAGACGTTCCTGTCCATTTTGAAAAAATTGAGCCTGACCGTCTTTGCTGTGTATCGCTTTGTCTTGGCAGCCGTGTTCTTTATTATTTTGATGTAAGCATTACAATTCAAGTAATTAGACAGGCAAAATCAATGGCGGCCTCACGTTCCCTTGGGAAGCGAGGCCGCCATATTTTATATTGCTATACTTCCTTTACTTCATCTTTCTGTTGCTTCACGATTCTGTTACTGCTCCAGAGACAGGAACATCCGTAATTAGAAGAAGTCTGATTCTTCATTACTTCCTTCTTTAGTGGGTTGGATCATTGGTGATGCCGACTAGGTTTACTATGTATCATGGACAACCATATTTATGTTCACTTCTGAAAAGCAGTCTGGCTAGTACCACTCTTTTACTTGAAAGTTCCGGTGTTTCTTTCGACTCTTCAATCTCTCACGCAGATTATATCTATTCTCCTTTTGTTCCTGCAGCAATTGCTTCACCCCGATCATCAACAATCGGTATCTTCGGTCATCATTGTGACTTAATTGGTGCATTTCTTCAAAAATTTCATTCTTCATACGGATCTTGTTCACTCCAAATATTCAGTTTGTTCTCACAGTATACATGGGAGCACTGAACAAATTCTAAACAAGCGTTGTTTCTCAACTTCAGTTATTCAAATGCACATTTGAATGCACATCATGCGTGCTGGGATGAAGCAGAAAAACCCCTTCCTGTCGCAGGACAAGAAGAGGTCTCCTTAGCTAAATTAATTAGTCAAACTGCTGATGCCTTTGTACACTTAAACTTTGGATTCAAGCGTCTCCAGATACTCGGAGATTTGAGCAGGTGTTTTAGCCCATTTGCTATGCAGATGTGCGATTTTCTTGCCGTTCTGGAAGACGAGCAGGCTTGGAATGCCGCGTACACCATTCTCTTCAGCAAACGGCTGGAACTTTTCTGCATCCAGCGCATAGAAGGTTTTGTCCGTATGTTGGTCGATAACATCCCCGATAAAACGATCCAGGTTTTTGCAATCCGGACACCAGGTTGTATCAAATTTAATGACGGTAAAACCATCAGAGTTAATTGTATCCAAATATTGCTGTTCACTTTGAATTCTTTCCATATGTCTTCTCTCCCTTATATGTTCCTTTTTTGGCTGATCTTCATTGTACCTCGTATAGTTACAATTGAAAATAGGCTTAATGGAGTTAACGATGCTGCTTGTACAGATTAGCGGGACTGAGTTCTCGTATTTCCTGAGTTTCCGCAGCGGTGAGTTCAGGCGAATTCGAAGCAGCAATATTATGCAACAACTGTTCTCTTGAACTGGCACCAGGGACAACTGTTGCTACGGCAGGATGGGATAAAGCGTAGCGAATAGCTGTCTGAGCCATACTGCGTTGGTCCGTAACAAGACGACTTAGCCCTTGCCGAATGGTATATAGTTGCTCTGGCGTATAGTCCAGATAACCTTTGTCTGCCTTGGCAGATCCGGAATCGGCAAGCACACCGCTAGCTACTGGTCCACGGGCAATTACGCTGATCCCCTTTTGTTCCAATAAAGGCAGTACTTCTTCTTCCGCTCTGCGGTCAGCAATGCTGTACTGGTTCATCACACTGACGATGGCTGCCCTCTTTACATACTCCCGAATCACATTGGGACGAATGGAGGAAATTCCGTAATATCGGATAAGTCCTTCCTTCTTCAGTTCCTCAAACGCTTCGATCGTCTCTTCGATAGGGTCGTCCAAGGTCCCGCCATGCAGCTGATACAGATCGATGTAATCGATCTGCAGACGCTTCAGACTTTCATGTACAGCCTGCTTAATGTAGGCTTTGGACGGGTCCCATGACCAGCCCTCTTTGCCAGGCAGACGACGATTACCTACTTTGGTCGCCACAATGACTTGGTCCCGACGCCCTTTAATAGCTTGTCCTACAATCTCTTCATTACGCCCTTCGTCATACAGATCGGCTGTATCCAACAGATTGACCCCATGATCCAGAGCCTCATGAATCAGACCCATAGCGTGCTCCATTTCAGTTCCAAGTGACATACATCCCAGCCCAATCTCAGACACCATCAGTTCGGATGTACCCAGACGATTTTTGTTCATATGTGCATCTCCCTCCATACGTTCTGCAAGTATCCATTGTATCATTCTTGCTGGCAAAAATCGCATTACACACAAAAACAAGGGACTGCTTTTGATTGCACAAAAAAACCTGGAACGACTTCATCTCCAGGTTTCTCATGATCATCATTTAAATTCAATCGATAAACGAACTATCGCAATCTATTTCACTTCCACACGTGGTCTGGTTTTACTTGTTCCATTGGACGAATTGGAGTTTTTCATCATACCCGAGACAGTGCTAAACAGCTTATCTCTTGCTTGTTTGTTCCTCATCAGATAAGTCACACCTGCGCCGATAGCCGTCATGATAATTCCTCTTCTTTTAGACATGTGCTTCTCCTCCTTCAGGATAAATGTACATCGTGTCTTGTTTGACAATTACCCTGTGGGAGCAAAACGAAACGAAGTGCAGGCTTGATCGCAGAAAAAAAGATGACCTCCGAATTAAAATTCAGCGGTCATCTTCCAATCGTCCTGTTGAAACATCAACCGAACGAGATAAATCATACAAGCTTTCGTACAATCAAGACAGACGTCCATGTCCAATTAATCAGATGGCGTTGCCACATGGGTCATTTCTTCATGTTTGTAGGTAGAACCATCGGCGGTCAGATAAAAGTGTCCGATGGGATGCAGATCTTCATCCAATTCGTAGACAAGCGGAATGCCTGTCGGGATATTGAGCGCCATCACGTCTGCTTCGGACAATTGGTCCAGATGCATGACGAGTGAACGGAGCGTGTTCCCATGCGCAGAGATCAGCACTCTTTTGCCAGCAGACACCATCGGTTTAATCTCCGCATTCCAGTACTCCAGTACACGCTTCGATGTATCCATCAAGTTCTCCGTAAAAGGGATGGTGCATCCGAGCCGCTTGTACTTGTCCAGATCCTGCACATATCGGTCATCGGTTTCGTCCAGTGCCGGGGGAGATACGTTCGCGGATCGTCTCCATTCCTTTACTTGTTCTTCCCCATACTTCAGAGCAGTCTGCTGTTTATTCAGTCCTTGCAGCGCACCATAATGGCGTTCATTCAGCTTCCAAGTCTTCGTAATGGGAATCCACATGAGGTCCATTTCATCCAGCGCAATATCGAGTGTTCGGATAGAACGTTTCAGCACGGATGCATAGGCGTAATCAAAATCAAATCCCTGTTCCTTCATGATCTTCCCTGCTTTACGTGCTTCTGCGTAACCATCCGTTGTCAGATCCACATCAGTCCATCCGGTAAAACGATTCTCTACATTCCACATGCTCTGTCCATGGCGAATCAAAACAACTCTGTACATAAACGTGAACCCTCCTTCCATGGAAACATTACCAGCAAGTCAAACTAATTAGCACAGTGAAACGTTCATCACATTAATAATATGGTGCCATCATCAAGTATACTACGACACCTGTAGAACTGACGTACAGCCAGATTGGCATCGTCCAACGTGCAATTTTGCGGTGTTTCTTCAATTGATTCGTCCAACCCCACACAAGTGTGAACAACGCCAATGGAACAATCAGGGCTGCCAGTATACTATGGGTAATCAGAATGAAGAAATAGATCGAACGAATGATGCCCTCGCCGCCGTATTTGGACGTCTCTGGTGAGAGGTAATGAAACGTCAGATAGGTCACGAGGAATAACAGTGTCGTTGAGAATGCAGCAAGTATAAATCGTTTGTGCAGCTTCACATTCCGCTTGATAATAGCAATAAGCGCTGCGAGCAGGAAGATGAAGGTAAAGCTGTTAAACACGGCATTAAACCGCGGCAACACCGTAATATCAAAGGTTACATCACCTTTGTAACCAATCGATGGTGCGAAGAACAATAATAAAATAATGACATTAGCGAGAATGGAAATCGTGATAATGATGCCTGCGAAATTTTTATTACTCGTCGGGGACTGAATGTTCGGCTCCCCTTTGTTATTTTTGCCCAATGCAAAATCCTCCTCATATCCTAACTTCTATGTTCTATATCATTATATCTCGCCAATTCCGGGCTGTTAAGTGACAACACTCTGAACAAAAACCGCTTCACTCCCCTATAAAATGCCCCTTTGCGGCTATTTTCACTCAAATCCAATCCGGCTCCCATTTACCGAATCCTTCATTTGTGGTATAATTAACGCAATTAATCACATACGCGTTGAAACTGGAGGAGCCTGTCACCAAGGGCCCCTCTTTGTCTTTTTCAGGCACAGAACGGCACTCTGCTAATGCCGTTCTGTGCCTTTTTGTCTGTTTGAAGCGGAGGATGGATCGCCCTTGGGTTGGTTAACCTATATACGCTACTACTGGAGGGAAGAACACCTATGGAATTTATTTTGGTTCTTGCACTTATTTTAATCTTTACCAAACTCGCTGGTGATCTATCCGTAAGATTGGGTCAGCCATCCGTTTTGGGGAAACTGATTGTCGGTGTCATCCTCGGACCTGCAATTCTCGGTTGGGTTCAGCAAAGTGATTTCGTGCATTATATGGCTGAGATCGGGGTATTGCTGTTAATGTTCATTGCCGGACTGGAAACCGATCTGGAGCAGTTAAAGAAAAACTGGAAGGCGGCCTTTGCCGTAGCAGTCGGCGGTATTATTTTGCCTTTTATCGGAGGATACGGTTCGGCCGTAGCCTTTGGTATGTCACAGACACATGCGCTGTTCTTTGGACTTTTATTCTGTGCCACTTCCGTCAGCATATCGGTTCAGACACTGAAAGATATGGATCAACTCAGCTCGCGTGAGGGTACAACAATCCTTGGGGCAGCTGTCGTAGATGATGTCCTGGTCGTTGTCATTCTTGCCGTTATGATGAGCTTGCTGGGTACTGGTGGAGGAGACACTTCGATCTCTTTGCTTATTGGTAAAAAGCTGTTGTTCTTTGTGATCATCATCGCTGCCAGCTGGTTCCTTGTTCCACGCATCATGAAGTGGATGGCACCACTGAAAGTTACCGAGACCGTCATTACTGCGGGATTGATTATTTGTTTTGGCTTCTCGTACTTTGCAGAGTGGATGGGTGTTGCTGGAATCATAGGTGCATTTGCCGCTGGTATCGCCATCTCCCAAACTAACTTCAAACATGAAGTCGAAACCAAACTGGAACCGATCGCCTACGGAATTTTTGTTCCAGTTTTCTTTGTCAGTATCGGCTTAAATGTCACCTTTGACGGTGTCGGTTCACAAATCTGGTTTATTGTCGTTATCAGTCTTATCGCCATTGTTACCAAACTTATCGGTGGTGGAGCTGGTGCACGACTGACCGGATTTAATATGTCATCTTCATTAGCCATTGGCTCAGGAATGATTTCAAGAGGTGAGGTTGCACTCATTATCGCTTCAACCGGACTTGCCTCCGGATTACTTGATCCAGAATACTTTACCAGCGTTGTAATCATGGTTATTGTTACTACACTGGTTACTCCGCCACTCCTCAAAATCACCTTTGCACGCAAAAAAGGGGAAAAGCAAGTCGAAAGAGGAATTGAAGATTCTCATTTAAGTGGGTAAGGTATTGAAATCATTCTGTATTTAAAGCACGCCGCTTTGTTCCATTCTCTCCTTCTATCTCGAAGGTTGGAAATGGTCAGAGCGGCTTTTTATATATTCACAAAGTTATCCGTCCGTAGCCGTTACTCATTCAAGTTCGCTAAACTCATAGAAAAACAAAAAAAGACCACCTTACACTCAAGAGGTCTTCGATCTTTTCCTGTTGTTACAACAGGCTGTCCCATTTTAAGTTAACACGCCAACATAAAAACCAATCGAGATAAAGACAACACACCAGACGAATGCACCAATGCCCGATACAACTACGTACCTGCCAATTGCCATCTTGCTAATTCCGGAGAAACAACACATCAGATGACGAATGCCTGGAATGAAGTAACCCAGGATGATGGACCAATACCCATATTTGAGGAACCACGACTCCACCCTGCTGAATCGTTTGGCATTAACGCCAACCCACTTGCCGTATTTTTCAACCAGCGGCCTGCCCGCTTTTTTGCCAATCATGTAGCTAAGCAGCCCTCCGGTAAATGCGCCACCAAAACTGACGGCGATGGATACGGAGTAATTCAATACCGAGATGGAGGCGAGATAACCGACAAAAGTCATCATCACCTCATCCGGAATCGGCATGCCAATAACGCCGAGAGCCAGTAGTCCGTATATTGCGAAATAACCATATTGACCAATAAATTCTTTTGCAAATTCCATACTGACTCGCTCCTTATTTCGGTTCCACAATATCCTTCTCATGTGAGGCTAACACTTGTTTTAGAGACGGGAATCGGATTTGGCTCACCATGAGACCGGATAATACAATAATGACAAGATAGGCTACACCATGTGTGAAATAAGGACTCCAGAGTGCGAAAAAGGACATCAGACCTCCCGCAAATGTAATCGGCATTCCGACAAAACCACTGCTTGCTGTCTTCTGACAGTTATAACGGGCCAGACGCAAAGCACCGCAAATCGGAAACAATGCAGTCAGTGCCATCCCCAGCACACTCACTTCAATCATGGAATTCAGGTACAGAATCAGCACGGGTGCTGTTCCGAATGAAACTACATCCGCAAGCGAGTCCAAGGACTTGCCGAACTCACCCTCACAATGCAATTTACGAGCCGCATACCCGTCAAACAGATCAAAGAACATCGCTACCCATATCATCATCACAGCCAGGGCAAATTCACCATGAATAGCCATAATGACTGCCAGCATGCCTGAACTCAGATTCCCCAAGGTTAAAATCGATGGTAAAGACTTCATAATATTTGACTCCCTTTCGTACTAGGCTTTAGGAAAAATAATATAAAAACGGACTCCATCCGGTGTATTCTCCACTCCATAACTGCACCCATGCAGATCAAGAATCTGCTTCGCAATGGCCAGACCAAGCCCGGTCCCCCCCATTTTACGATTACGTGAGCGCTCTACCCGATAGAACCTCTCCCATATATACTGCCGCTCAGCTTCAGCAATGTGCTCACCCTTGTTTTCAATGGAAATATGGACAAAACCTTCACGCCTGCTAATCTCAATAGTTATATCGGTATGTGGTATCGCATGACGTATAGCATTCATCATGATATTGAAAATAACTTGCTCCAGCTTGCTTCGGTCACCCTCAACCGTCTGTTCTGTTGTGGATACAAGCACCACATCCAATCCTTTGTCCTTTAGTTGCGGACCCAGACGGCCAGCGATATCTTCAATCATGTCAGCCAGTGCAACAGCATCCGTATTCAATTGAACCGCTGAGGATTCCAGTCGCACCAGATCCAGCATCTCTTCAACCATCGTTTCCATTTTGATCGTCTCATCGGCAATGATCTCAATGTAACGCTCACGTTTGCTCTCACTGACGCCATCCTTCAACCCTTCAGAATATCCCTTAATAATGCTGATTGGTGTCTTAAGTTCATGTGATGCATCGGCAAAAAACTTGCGCTGACGCTGTTCAATCTCCTGCTTCATTTCCATATCTGTACGCATCTGCGTGTTGGCCTGCCTCAGCTCTTCCAGTGTCTGACCCAAGGTTCCCGATAAGGCATTGAGGCTGTTAGACAGACTCCCGATCTCATCATTACGCCGGATGGGTGATTTCACCGTGAAATCCAGCGTAGACATTTTCTTGGCGACATGGTTCAAGGCCAAAAGCGGCTTCGTTATAATTCGGGACAGGAGCAACGCCAGCAACAGAATCAATATAAATGCCCCTATGCCAAAATACGCATAGAACAAACGTGTTGCCTCATTCGCTTCCCTCATCTCCTGTAGAGAGGTGAGCGAAAAGATCAGTTGTTGCTCGGGTCCGGAACGATGCACTGGAGCAATGGTGATGACATTGCGAACACCGCTCCAGCTATCCATCCATTCTTCATTGAGCATTTTGCCATTCGCCAAGGCAAGTTGGTCTTCGGTGGATAATGGGAACCGGCTATCCAGTGCTTGCACCAGCAGTCCCTGCCTTTGACTCCACGTTGCCAGATTGGGAAGAACGACCTCGGTTAATACGCCTGACCATTCCTTTACCGGTTCAATTGATTCCTGAAAGCTTTCTGTTCCCCATGCGGCGGAAGTGGCATCCTGGATTTTGAAAGGATAGACCATGGATTCGCTGGCCGGACCTTTCACCGTCAGTTCTTGCCCATATTTTAGATGGGATGTAATCCAGCCAGCATTCTCACTATTGATAAACAAGGACAAGGACACTTTCACGTGACTTCCATCCTCTTGAAGCAACGTAATGTGGAACGGGTCATTAACCAATCTTCCGGTATTCGTCAAAATGACCAGATGTGATTGATTCTGACGCATGAATTTCCCGGTCTCCTTGGCTAGCTGTAAATCACTCCAATGTCCATTGGAATATTGCTGTTCGAACTTGGACAGCTTTTTCTTCATACTGCTAACCTTTTGATGCTGATAGAAGTCAGGGAACCAGAACAACTGGGCAAAAACCGTCGTCCCATATAAAAGAACCAGACATCCTGCCATGACTAGGAAAAGCTTCATCGTTACGCCATTTCTTCTCATGCTTCTGCCTCGAAACGATATCCAGTGCCAATCACCGTCCGGATACACTTGGCTTCATCACCCAGTTTGCTGCGCAACTTCTTGATGTGGGTATCTACAACACGTGAGTCCCCTTCAAAATCAAATCCCCAGATCCGATTCAAAATGGCATCCCGGGACAACACAATGCCTGCATTACGTACCAAATAAAGCAACAGATCATATTCCTTTGGTGCAAGTTCCACTTCAATTCCGTCCTTCTCCAGACGTCTGGCCCATGGATCAAGGGTTACCTGTCCGAAGCGAATCACACCCTGCTCTCGTCCAAATGCACCTTCAACACGCTTCATTAATGTCTCTGCACGTGCAACCAGCACACGTGGACTAAACGGCTTGGTAACGTAATCGTCTACGCCCAGCTGAAATCCATGAATTTTATCGTCATCCTCGGACCGTGCAGTCAGCATGATAATAGGTACGGTGGATTGGGATCGAATATGCCCACATAACGTCCATCCATCCATTTCAGGCATCAAAACATCCAGAATAACCAGATCTACCTCATGCAGAGCCAACAGTTCCAGTGCCTGTACTCCATGTTCAGCTTCTATGACGTTCCATTGTTCTTTTATGAAATAATCGGCCACAATCTCACGAATGCGGCTTTCATCTTCCACCAGAAGCACTGTTCTGATCATGGCCGACTCTCCTTTTAGATTTCTGATGATAACATACCTATTCCATGTGTCGTTCATGTGTCCACACATGTTTTGGAATGCTCCCATGATATATACGATTAATATAAGCCAAAAGTTACTAATTTTTATAAAAATTCGCATAAAAAAGAAGCCATCAACGAGCAAGCTCCTGCTCATTGACAGCTACTTGAATGAAATCGAAGTGTGTTATCCAGAATTGATGCGCTACTGCGCGCTCCCTGGCAACACTTAACGTTGTTGCTCCAGACGGTGTGCCACATGCAGTGTCGGGCCAACAAAACGGTTCAGCGGGAATCCGCCGGCAATCGCTTTGGTCACGAAGGCTTTACCTTCACGAACAGCCTCTTTCACTGAAAGACCACGAGCCAATCCTGCGGTAATCGCCGCAGACGTTGTGCAGCCCGCACCATGAGTATATCCGGAGCCGACAACATCGGCTTCAAACCATTCGTAGTTGGTTCCATCATAGAGTAGATCCATTGCTTTACCCGGGCTAATGACACCTCTGTCCTTGATCAGAACATGTTTCGAGCCATGGGCATGAATTGCTGCTGCCGCTGCTTCCATTTGTTCCTTGGAGCGAATAGGTCCGCTCTTCGCCAGTTGGGATGCTTCGAACAGATTAGGTGTAACCAGATCAGCACCTGGCAACAGGAATTCGATCATCGCTTCCGTATTTTCCGGTTGCAGTACTTCGTCTGTACCTTTGCAGACCATTACCGGATCGATAACGATCTGTGGCAGACCGCTGCGGCGAATATGTTTTGCTACCAGTTCAATAATATCTACAGAACCGAGCATACCTGTCTTCATTGCATCGAAACCGATGCCGTCCAGAACCGTGCGAAGCTGCGCTTCAACCACATTTAATTCAACAGGAAAGACCTGGTGATCCCATGTTTCGGGCTCCATTGCCACAACCGTAGTCAGTACGGTCATGCCATACACACCCAGCTCCTGAAAAGTTTTCAAATCAGCTTGAATACCTGCACCGCCGCTCGTGTCCGAACCAGCTATTGTTAATGTTTTTGGAATCGTCATGGTAGTTGCATTCTCCTTCGTGTCTCAGTTGACATTATCCTATCCCTTGTACGAGCGGATGTCAATGGCATCTGAAGCCATACAGAGCATGGTTTTCCGAATGATTCAGTTCACATCTTTTGTCTCCAGACGAACCATGGACATCGAAGCAATCCATATCCCTATTGCTCCAAGGGTCAGAGGAATAATAATAAGAGAATGAATGGAAACTTCCGACCCGTTGAATCCGGAGCAGACAATCGAAACCAGCAAAATGGACGAGACCATTGTAGTTGTAACAGAATGCTTACGCATACCGAAGAATAGGGGAATGAGTGCCATACACGCAGCCGATAAAGAACTTATACTGTACTTCACCAGAAGTCCCAATATATCCCGATTCGTCAGTGATTCAGGAATGAAGGAGTAGAATTGATTAACAATCAACAATAGTGAGCCCATGAACAGATCGTTAACCATAATCATCACAAATGTAAAACCAAACACGATAATCAATTTGGCAGCGATGATTTTATGACGCTGGATGGGATAGGTGAACATGACGTTCATCGTTTTATTTCTATACTCACTGATCACCAGCTTGGATAATAAAGCTCCTGCAAATATGATAAAGGTCGCTCTCACAAACGTATCAATAATCATAAAGGCGGTCTGGTAATCGGCATAGGCATAATCTTCTGCTCCCACATCCACGAATCCAATCATGATCAGGAAAAGAAGAATGGCTATGCTGGCAATACCTGCACCTGCAAAATTACGTGCAAAACGGTGCTTCCGCATCTCAAGTCTGATTAGTTTAAGCAACGTCTTCATCCCCTTTCACAAGCTTCATGAAGTGTTCTTCCAGGGAATGAGCCCGTTTGGATATCGATTCGATCTCAATGCCATGCTGAATCAGCTTGGTGTTCAGTTCCGATGGAATGATTCCCGGATCATAGATGCGTAACGTTTGGTTATCAACCAGTTTATAATTACTCAAACCAAGCTGGTGTTCAATGACATAGGTCGCTTTGCGGATATCCACCGCCTGTAACTCGATATACTCATTTTGACTTCCACGAATGCTCTCCATCGATACTTCCTCCACCAAGCGACCGCCGCGAATGACACCAACTGTGTCCGCAATCTGCTCTATCTCGCCAAGGATGTGACTGGAAACCAGCAGGGTAATGCGATACTCATTGCTAAGGCGCTTGAACAAATCTCGCATCTCCCGGATCCCTACAGGATCCAATCCGTTGATCGGTTCATCCAGAATGAGCAGTTCAGGCGTGGTTATAAGTGCACGAGCCAGTCCCAGCCTCTGCTTCATGCCCAAGGAGAAGTCCTTGACCGGTTTCTTGCCTATATCCTTCAGCCCTACCATTTCCATCGTGTTGTCGATGATCTTTTTGTTGTAGAATCCCATGTATTCACAGTGAAGTTCCAGATTCTCGCGAGCAGACAGCCTATCGTAGAAAAAAGGATATTCAATAATGCTGCCCATTCGCTTCAGCACTTCATAAGAGGTCGGCGTAAGCTTCTCCCCAAACAGTTCTATCTCCCCTGTGGTTGGTTTGACGAGATTGGTGAGCATCTTCATGATGGTTGTTTTACCAGCACCATTTGGACCGAGGAATCCATAGATCTCACCTTGCTTAATATTCATATTGACGTTGGATACAACCTCCACCCCTTCATATACTTTGGTCACATCTATTGTTCGTGCGATATAATTCATCGTCCTTGTTCTCCTTTACGTCCCCTGTCCGGGTTCCTATATCTATATTGTAAAGAGAAAAGTCTTCTTTTTTATTAATCAAATCTTACAAAAACCTTAAGTCTGACCGGACACGCCAACGCAGGGTCTACCAAGCCTTTAAGGTAACCGAGAATACAGTCCGTTGATGTGGCACACTATGCAAGTGAATACTTCCACCCATCCGCTCAACTAGCCGTTTCGTAATGGTCAGACCCAGGCCACTGCCTTGATAGAGTCGATTGCGGGAATCCTCCAGTGTATACATGCGTTCAAACACACGGCTATGCTCGCTCTCAGGAATCCCTTTTCCCTGGTCCCAGATCTGTAGCGTCACAGGTGCACCTATCGCATGATCAAGTGAAAGCCCCAGTACCTTACCCTCTGCTCCATATTTCATTCCATTGGTAATGAGATTATCCAGCACACGGTCCAATGCTTCTTCATTCGCTTGCACGAAGATATCACCCGCAGGTATCTCCAGCTCCACATGCAATCCCAGATTCGTCAACATTTCATAAAAGGAAAGCATCTTCAACCGGCATAATTCACTTATATTCACTCGACTAAGCACTAGCTCCGTGTCTCCAGATTCCAGCTTCGCCAGATCAAAAAAGGAATGGATCAAACGCAGCACTTCCTGCGCCTTATCTTGTATTTTCTCCGTCATAATATTCCGTTCCTGATCGGTCAATGATGGGCTGTGCAGCAAGGTCTCGCTATAACCCAGCACAACGGTGAGTGGCGTTTTCAGATCATGCGAAATGTTGGAGAGCATATTACGCATCTCCTTCTCCTGGTTTGCATACCCTGCTTTGGCGCGGTGCGCATGATCCAGCAGCTGGTTCATGTCTTTCAGAAGCTGACTGACTTGGTCATCACTATTGAATACAAGCAAACGCTCAAAGGTGCCTTGATCCAAAATAGCGGATATTTTCTGATGAATATAGGACAGGTGTTGGGTGCGTTTCCGGAATTTCAACCACAATACAATGAAGGCAATGGCCAGAATACCCGTCGTGATGGCAAAAATCAGTGTCATCCCTGCTCCGCCTCCAGCTTATACCCGATGCCCCAGAGTGTCTTGATATACTGGGGAGCCGAAGGATCTGCCTCCAGCTTCTCACGCAGACGACGCATATGTACGTTAATGATATTTTCGTCTCCATAATAATGATCGTTCCAGACGGAAGCGTAGATCTGGGCCTTGGTGAACACTTTGCCAGGATGGGTAACCAACAGCTTCAGAATTCCAAATTCCTTGGATGTCAGTTTGACGGGTGTCCCTTCACGCTCCACCTCGTACGTCTCCATGTCAACTACAAGTCCTCCAATGTGAATACGCTGATCCTTAGCCACTTCAGCCACAGGCGGAGTGGTATAATTGGCGCGGCGAATCGCAGCTTTGATGCGGGCAGTCAGTTCTATTAACGAGAAAGGTTTGCTCAAGTAATCATCTGCACCGAACCCCAGACCTAATGCTTTGTCCACCTCCCCATCCTTCGCAGACAGAATGAGCACAGGTACCAGACTGACTGCCCGAATGGTTTGCAGCACATCCATCCCACTTTTGCGGGGCAGCATCAGATCCAGAATAACCAGATCATACCCGGGTTGTGACTGGCTGAACTGACGTTCTGCCTCTAAGCCGTCATATGCATAAGTGACGTCGTAGCCCTCTTTTTCCAAGTACGGCCCGACCATCTCACTAATTGAACGATCATCTTCAACAAGCAACAAGCGGTGACTTAACACATGTTTCCCTCCAACATGAACAGTTTTCTTTATTACCTCACAGTTTGTTTGAATTGGCAATGACATACGAAAAAACCTGACAGGAGCACCACTTTGGTATAAGTGTGTTTCCTGCCAGGTCTATGAGTGTCTGTAGATCAATGCTGGTGCTTCTAGTCTCTATATCCGTTCTCGCTGTGTATCCAGCACAGTCCAATGGTTCCTGCACCTGCATGAATACTCACCACAGGGATAAACGGCATGATTTCGGTCTTTAATTTAGGGAGCAGATTGGCAATCTGCTTCTTGATCGTGACGGCTTCTTCCTGATTGTTCGCATGCATAATGCACACATGCTTTACTTTCTCCACATCCAGCTTGAGCATATCCAGCATGCGCTCTTTTGTCCGCTTGAACGTGCGAATCTTCTCATTCACAACCACTTTGCCCTCTTCAAATCGAAGCAACAGATGGATCTTGAGCAGTTGACTGATGATCAGCTGTGTGCCCGACACTCGTCCACTGCGGTGAAGATGTTGAAGACTGGCCGGTATGAGGTAAAAAGACATGTTATCAATCATCTGTTCAATGTTTACTTTGATCTCGGCAGCTGAACATCCCTGCTTCTGCCATTCCAGTCCTTGCATAATCATCTCACGGTGAGGATAGGCACCTGCCTTCGAATCAATTGCGGTCACCGTCACTCCTGCAATCTCTGCAGCCTGCATGGACGTATGCAGCGTTCCGCTAAGCTCTGTAGAGCAATGAATCGTAATAATCTCATCGTACTTGTCTTTGAGCGACTCATACAGTTCAATGAATTCGCCAATGGGTGGCTGCGAACTGCTCGCACGTGAAGCCTCCGCAAGTTTCTCATAGAACATTTCAGATGTAATGTCATCGGTTTCCCGGTAACATTCCTCTCCAAATACGATGCGCAGCGGTACGATGTAGATATGATTTTGCTCCGCAAAAACGGGATCCAGTGTACTGGTACTATCGGTGACCCATGCAATTTTCTTCATGACATCCTTCTCTCTTGCCGGATTGTTCGTTCTGTATCCTCAATCGTCAAGCACAAGCCCGGCGGTTTATTTAAAATTTGAATATTTCACATTGTAAACGTTTGCGATACTACCTCTCAATTATAAATGAACGGACAGACTGTTGTCTTGTGGCGCAATCATGAACACCCCTGTTAATACCATTATTAGCTAAAAAAATGTCTTGCCTGTGAAGGAATAAATTGGTATGCTGTTGTCCTTCTCTCTTTTTCGCCTTGACTGAAGTGAACGGAAACGCCGTTCAATCCACTTATCGGAGGTGTCACATGCTTTATTTCACTCTGGCTTCCAAAGCCTACTCCCGGAATCTGCAATACCGCGGGGCACACATGGTACATAACTTGGCAAGCGCCATGTTTGGTTACATGTATGCCTGCCTCTGGATCGGCATCGGGGCCGACCATACTCTCGGAGAATATGGGACACAGGGAATGATCAGTTACATTGCGTTCACGCAATCCTCTCTCTGGATCTCGGGTTTTCTCACGAACGGATTGGGTATTCCCTTATCCGTCAGGACAGGGCAGATCGCACTGGATCTGATGAGGCCTGTTCATCTGTTCACCCACCTGATGGCACGCGAATGGGGGCAGATTGCCTACCAGTTCGTGTACAAAAGTATTCCGATCTACCTGCTCTTCTCCATTGTCTTTTCCCTGCATTGGCCCTCAGACGTTTCAACACTATTCTATGCCGCACTTGGTCTTGCCGGCGCCGCATACTTATCCATCTGTATGAACTACATCATTGGTGCTACGTCGATGTGGACCACGGAGTCCTCTTGGCTTCACTGGGGCAATCACGCGATGATGAATCTGCTGGCTGGTTTTTTCATTCCGCTGGAATGGCTACCGAACTGGCTTGAACAACTTGCCTGGATATCACCCTACCCTTTCCTGCTCTATGTACCTACCCGAATCTATCTTGGTTTCGAAGATGGCTCCTTGTTATGGGGAACCTTGCTTTGGTGTGTCTTTATGACGTTGATCTGTCTTGCGATTACCCAAGTGTTACGTCGTAAAGTGGAGGTACAAGGCGGATGAAGCGAACTTCCTGGTTCAATTTATATAAAATGCTCATTCGAACAAGCATCCGCAGTCGGATGCAATACAAGTTCAATTTCATCATGGCGTCCGTACTGGCCGCTTTAATTCAGATCTCCGAGTTTCTGATGGTTGCTCTCGTGCTGCACAAATTCGGAGCAATTAAAGGCTGGTCCCTCCATGAGATCGGTTATCTCTTTGCCATCATGACGTTATCCAAAACACTGTATCGCACATTTGGCAATGAGGTTCACCATCTGGAAAAATACCTGGTTAATGGTGAGCTTGATCAACTGTTAACTCGTCCCATACCCGTATTGCTGGCACTGCTGCCGCAAAACTTCCGCATCATGGCTGGGGAAGTCCTGCAAGGCGGGTTCATTCTCTGCTGGTCATTGGCAGGCATGATGCATAGCGGACAGATTGGCTGGATAGCCATTCCCTTCTCCCTGTTCATTATCCTGACCGGTGCAGTCATTCTCTTTTCCATCGGACTTGCTACCGCCACATTGGGATTCTGGACCACACGTATTGAGGAATTACAGACGATCACTGAAGATGCCGCACGAACGGCTGCCCAATATCCGCTAACGTTATATCCCAAATGGATGTCTGGCATTCTGCTAACGGTGATTCCCGTGGGATTCGTCAACTACATTCCGTCACTTTACCTGCTACGGGGTGAAGGAGGAGCGTGGATTCTTGTTGCTGTTGCAGCGGTTGCCGTACTAAGTTTGGCTGCAAGTCTGCGTTTCTGGCAATTTGGCATGACCAAATATCAAAGTACAGGTAGCTAAGGAGGCGAAACGAATCATGAACATGATCACAGCAAGGCATCTGCAAAAGGAATTCAAAACTCCTGTTATTCGCGAAGGACGTTTCTCCGGTCTACGTACGTTATTTTCACGTGAATATGTGTCCAAGGACGCGGTACGCGATATCAGTTTTGATATCGGCCCAGGGGAATTTGTGGGTTACATCGGTCCGAACGGGGCTGGCAAGTCTACCACGATCAAAATGCTGACAGGTATCCTGCACCCAACCTCGGGTGAGGTAAGCCTTGACGGTATGAACCCGCATCAGGACAGGCGCAGGACCGTTGGTCGACTGGGCGTTGTGTTTGGACAGCGCAGTCAGCTCTGGTGGGATCTGCCCGTGAAAGATTCATATGATATTCTAGCCGAGATGTACGGTGTCAGTGCCGAGGACAAAAAGAGACGGCTGTCCCAGTTCGCCGAGCTGCTGGACCTTGAATCGTTCTGGGCCACGCCTGTCCGCAAGCTCTCGCTTGGGCAACGCATGCGTGCCGATCTCGCAGCTTCCATGCTGCATGATCCCGAACTGCTTTTTCTCGATGAACCAACGATTGGACTGGATGTGAACGCAAAGCGGAACATTCGTCAATTTCTACGAACATTAAATGAAACGTTTGGCAAAACGATTTTGCTGACCACACATGACATGGACGACATTGAGCAGTTATGCAGCCGGGTCATGGTGATTAACCATGGTCAACTGACATATGACGGCACGATCTCGTCACTTCGCGAAACCATTGGACTACCTACGCTGATTCGGGTAACGTTCCGGGGAGCGTTTCACATTCCGGATGTTGTGTCGTCCGCGATACATATTACTGGAGTGGAAGGACAGATTGTCACCGTCGAAGTGAACCGGAAGGAATGGAGCACAATGGACATTCTGAAACAGTTGGAGCACTGGGGTGAGATCGAAGATGTAGAGATGAAAGAACCCGATTTTGAAGATATCATTCATCGGGTGTATTAGTCGGCCCATTTTGTGAGGAAATAGGATGAAGACCTGTTCTTACGCCGTTACATGAAAGAGGGACATGGCGTACTTTAATAACGGAGGTGAAGCGTCATGCTTGTAACCAAACATGTCCTTCTAGCATCCACCATACACGCTACTCCCTACTTCATTGTACGTGGCATGATGCCGGGACCCGTGATGTTCATTACATCCGGGGTTCACGGGAATGAAACAGCGAGTATGGCCGCTGCGCAAAAACTCGCAGATGATATTGCGACAGGTCGTCACGCCATTCAGCGAGGGCTGTTAATTATCGTGCCACGCGTGAACCAGCAAGCCTACGCAAAGAAAATCAGAGGCAAGCCAGATCTGAATCGTACGTTTCCACGCCGTATGTCAGGCAAGGCAAAGCATCCGCTCGCTGCGGCAGTTTTTCAGCTGGCGCGTGAACATCGGGCCGACTGGTGGCTCGATCTGCATGAAGCCAACGGCCTGTCACAGCTTAGTTCAAGGGTGCTTAGACAGACGTTGATCACTAATCCCGGCAGTCGGACGATTCCAGCTTGCAGAAGAGTTATCGAACAGATGAATCGGTCGATTGAAATTCGTGATCGTCATTTTAACCTCAAGCAGCATGAATTGCCGGGATCTGCCCGTACAGCGGCTTCAAGAGTATTACAAGCCCGTTCCGTCACGGTGGAGACCTGTTGGAGTCTGAAACGCTCGACTCGTATCAAGTATCAGACGAAGATTGTGCACCATTTTCTGCGTGAAGCGGGTATGTCATGATCAAGACTATTAAGATAGAACGAAAAAAACCTCCAACAGAGAGCGCCGATGTACATCTTTAGGTGCTCACTATTGGAGGTTTTTTTTATCTCTGCATCATGGCTTCCAGTATTTTATTACCCACAGGGTCCAGCGGCATAAGTGGATAAAGGTCTTTTTTAGTTATAAACTTGAATATCGCATCCAGATACTCATCCACAATTGAGGCTGATCCAAAACAATAATTGGACAATAATACGATGCCTATACCCTGTTCCTTGTTTAAGGCTAAATAACTGGAGAAACCAAATGTGCCACCGTTATGCCAGAGTATATTCTGATCTGAGATGTTATCACTGAACCAAGCGTAATGATGGGTTGAATCTCCAATCATCACAGGCATGTGACTTTTTTGTATTGCAGAGGCTATCGGATGATCATCATTAAGGTTGGCTTGAACAAATAAACTCATATCGTGAACAGATGACTTGATCGCCCCCGCGCCTTCATGTACACCCGTATCCCAGTGAGGCATCTTTTTCCCCGTTGACGTATGTCCGTCCACAAATCTGCCATTCTGTTCTGCATTCAGCATAGCTGCTGTCTCCGTCATGTTTAATGGACCTGTGATATATTTTTTCAGCAAATCATCATATGTACTGCCTGATACTTTACATAGGATATAACCTAGTAAGCCCACACCGGTATTGGAGTACTCAAATGAACCCATCTGATCCGTATAGTCAGCTTCCGATAAAAAAGCAAGTAAATCATCCTCCGTATAATTTGAATACGGATTGTATCGATTTTTCTTCGAGGACAGGTTTGTGGCAACTCCGGGTAATCCAGAGGTATGCGTAGCAAGACTTTTTAAGGTAACCTTATTCAAATAATCGTTTTTAGCGTTGTATATGTACTTGCCAACCGTGTCATCCGTAGAAAGCTGCTGTTCACGTTCCAATTCTAACAGAAGGATCGATGTAAAAACTTTGGTTACAGAGCCGATTTCGAACAACCTGTGTTCAGGAGAAGCCACGCTCTTCTTTTTGGGATTGCCCAATGAATGATATTCGATATCTCCCTTTGTAATAACGCCAATCTCAAGATGCAGATGTTTCTTTCCTTTGATGTAATCGGATACAAAACCTTGCAAATCCCTCATAGAAAATGTTACTCCTTTTGTGGTGTGAGTTTCATTATTGAAATTATTGAAATCACGTTAAACACCATTATGTATTGGCAAACTACACTATGTATTCTTTCTAAATCTCCGAATCCCTGCTCGTTAGTCAACTCCTGTTTTCTGCTAAACAGGGAAAGAGCCGCGATTACGGCTCTTTCTTTTGCACCCTGAACGATTGAATATAATTGTCGATATCGTCCTCCGGTGTATGCAACAGTCGTGCCAGATTAATCTGCAGCTGTTCCAGATGGTCAATATGCTTCTGAATGTCAGTGATGCGTTCGCGTACAAGGGTTTTTAACGTTTCCTTTTCCATGTCTTCCTGACTGAGTAACTGTAACGTATCCTGTATTTCCTTTAGAGAGTAACCCAGCGACTGGGCATCCTTAATAAATTTAATCTTCACCAAATAATCCTCAGTATACACCCGGTATCCGTTGGAGGAACGACGGGGAGCAGGAAGAATTCCACTATCTTCGTAATAACGGAGGGTTGCCATACTTACACCGGTACGCTTGGCCAACATTCCTCTTGTCATGGTTTCCATACCTACGCCTCCATCCTTCTGCAGATTTATTGTGTTTGTTCGTTGCGTATCTTAGTATATGTGGCATCATAGGTGGCCTCGGGAAATTGTGCTGAAGACCCTTGCAGCAATGGCTGCTCTTTCCCTTTCAGATAACGGTCAAAGAATGCCAGCGCATAGGATCTGGTTATATCCACATTATGTTCTGGCGTCATGCCTCTGGCAAACATTTTTGGTGAAATTAACGAAATATCCGTAAAGCTTTGATGAAATAAATTCTCCACTGTCAGATAATAGGTATCATTAAGACTGTTTGACATCACCCGATCCAAATCAGGCTCAAACTCGGGATAAAATACTTTATCCTTGGCAGTGGCGTCCGGGTCCAGACTTTTGGCTGTCCCACCCGACATGATATACATAAACGGCTGTTTCAAGGCTGTTGTGGATACTTTACCCCAGAAACCGCCTTCCAAACTAAGTCCTGCTTTGAAACGGTCATCCTGAGCCAGCGCTTCCGCCGTGGTTGCACCGCCGTAGGAGTGACCAAAGATACCGACAGAATCCAGATCAAGCTTGCCTTCGAGCAATTGATTCGGATCATGTGAATTCCACTGTGTGAGAGTGTCCAGTACAAAGCTTGCATCCTCTGCACGAATACCTATACCTTTTATATTATATTGATATAGTTCTTTGGAGGTTGGGAAGTCAGGGTCCGGCTGATAAGAAGCGACATCGCCATCCGAGAATGTAACTTGTGCAGATGTATACGGATGGTCGATACCAACCACAATGTAGCCGTTGCTCACAAGTTCCTCAATCGCGGTCATACTTTGAAAGCGAGTAGAACGTATCCCTGGTGAAAACAGTAAAACAGGATACTTGCTCTGTGCGGCAGATACCTCGGCACCTTTAACAACATGCGTCGGAATCGTGTCAAGGTAACTGAATACCACTGGTGGAATACCAAATACCAGGCTGATCGCCTCTCCCAATTCGGCAGGATAATGCTCTAGCGGCAATCCTTTGGCTGTTTCCTGATCTACAGGATACCAGACATTGATCATGAGTTCCCGCTTGTCGCCCGGTTCAACCGATTTCGTTTCTTCCCGGGAATCATCCGTTAACTGCTGCGAAAAGGTTCCTATGGCAAATGAACCCGTCGATTCGGGCATCGTGAATGCAGGGAATAACGACGTCAACACCATTGTACCTGCACTAAGAGCCAGCACCAGAATGGATGCCAGAATGATTTTGAACCACGATCGACGTTTCTGTTTCTGTTTCTGTGTATTCTGAATATTGCGCCGTGACTTCCATAATTGAACGGACAATACAATCAGTAAAACAAAGGCCACGATATAGGTAGGCAGCAACTGCAAACGAAAATGATCCATTCCCCCATGCAAAAGGATAGCCAGTGCCAGTGCCGACAACGTACCGCCCCCCACTACCCGATGTTTGGGAGCCACCCAAATAACCACTGCGCTAATAACTGTCACGATTACCAAAATCCATTCTAAAATTCTCATTATTCAGCCTCCAATATTTCTTGATAAAAAAAGAATAAACCTTGAAGTATACTTCAAGGTCAAGGCTGTATTTTAGAAAAGATTTTATCGACGAATTCGTAAATCCCATTTCCGAAGTTCGGTCAACGTGCACGTTCCGGACGAGAAAGCCTTAATACCTGTTGAGTTCGGCCCAGGATAGATCCGTCCTGTCATCACTTGCTCCCCCTGCTGAATGAACACCTCAATGGAGCTGACATCCATAAAGATATGAAGTTCCAGTTTCCCGTCAAGCAGTTCCACTGTTGCAGCTCGTTCTCCGCCCGGCCCTTGTCCGGCCTGCTCGCGATTCAAGCATAAACGACGCTGCTCTACATCATAGGAAATCACGGTTTCTTCATCCTCACCCGTGCGCAGCTTTAACCCAAAGTGTTGTGCCTGTTCCGCTTCGAATACAGCATACAGTTCGTAACGGTCTCCACTGATTCCAAGATCAAAATCATGTTCATCACCATTTAAATGTATACCATACTGCTCGGTGCCTTCCGACCTGTACTGTATAAGTTCGGAAAGAGGCTGGAATATCAATCGTTCTCCCCTACGAATCAATTGTCTTGGCAACGTCATCGCTCCAGCCCAGGCATGGGACTGTTGTGTCGGGATTTCCGTTTCCCACGTATCCATCCAAGCCACCATGATTCGTCGTCCCTGTGCATCCTCCATCGTCTGAGGTGCGTAAAAGTCGAAGCCACAGTCCAACGGAACGTACTGCTCGTACTTCAACACACCCTGGTCTTCATCCAGCGTTCCCATCATATAAACGGTCGAATGCAAGTTGCGATAGTTATCTCCCTGAGCAGGCATGCGTTGCGGAGACATGATCAGAATATCTCGGCCATCCAGTGTGAACAGATCGGGACATTCCCAATTGTCGCCAAGCGTCCCGTCACTCTGGGCCATAATGTTGACATAACTCCAATCCAGCAAGTCCGTTGAGCGGTATAACAGAATGACACCTTTGCCCGCAGCATCATTCGATCCAAGGACGCAATAGTACACACTGTTTCGTTCAAACACTTTCGGATCACGGAAGTCCTTCGTACTCGTATGCTCCGGAATCTGATCCAGCCGAATGACCGGATTCATCGTGCTTTTGACAAAATCAATCCCATTGTCCGAGACAGCGATATTCTGTGTCTGCAAGTAATCGTTATCCTTGTCAGGTCCAGTCACGACATGTCCCGTGTACATCAGCACCAACTTGCCATCCTGCACGATTGCACTTCCGGAGAAACAGCCTCCACTGTCGTAGCTCTGATCGGGCGCCAGTGCAACAGGCAGGTAAGACCACGTAACCAAATCACGGCTCACCGCATGGCCCCAGTGCATCGGCCCCCATACCGGTTCATAGGGATAATGCTGATAGAACAAATGATACATCCCACCGAAGTATATGAAGCCGTTGGGATCATTCATCCAGCCCACCTCTGGCATCAAATGATAGGCCATTCGATAGGTTGGATCAACCTGATGTCGATGCGCCTTGATATATGCGTTGGCCCGGGCGAGTGTATACCTCTCCTTTGTTTGAGCCGAAGAACTCGTCAGTCCAAGGTCTGTCTCTTGCCTTGTGTCTATTTCCTGCTTCTCGTGTCGTTCCTGGTTCATATGTCCTTCACTCCTGTCTCTCTCTATATCACCCGACTGAACTTATTTGATTGCCCCTTGCATGACCCCCTGAATAATGTACTTCTGCGCAAACAGATAAACGATCAGGACAGGTAGCAGGGTCAACACCAGACCAGCCATCAATGGACCGTAATCCACTGTATATGTCCCATAAAAATAAAACGTGGACAACGGCAGCGTACGCTGCTCGGATGAAGTCAGTACTAGAGAAGGCAGCAAAAAATCATTCCATATCCACAATACATTCAGCACGCTAATCGTTACGGTTGTTGGCAGTAACACTGGCAGTACGATACGGAAAAAGGTCTGCACTCTGCCGCAGCCATCCATTAGAGCCGCTTCTTCAAGCTCCAGGGGAATACTTTTGATAAAGCCATGGTAGATAAATACGGCGAGCGGACTGCCAAAGCCAATATACATGTAGATCAGCGACCACTTGTTATCCAGCAGGCTGAGCGAGCCGTATATTTTAACCAATGGAATCATAATGGCCTGGAACGGAATAATCATCGCAGCTACCATCAGGAAAAAGAGATACTGATTCACCTTGCTTTTGTGACGAACAAAGTAATGGGCTGTCATCGCCGCAAAAAGAGCAATCAGTAATACACCTGCAATGGTAATGAGCAACGAATTGCTGAATGCGGATACATATCCCATTTTGTCAAACGCATTGACGTAATTATCGAATTGAAAGGAGCTTGGCAAGCCCAGCGGATCGGAGGTAATTGCCTGGTTAGCCTTGAACGAATTGACGATTAGAAGCACAAACGGAAATACAAACAAAATCATCACAATGATTAATGCAATAAACTTCATCCAGTTGAGAATGCGCGATTGTCCAGCCATCATGCCTCGACCTCCAGTTTTTTGCTGAAATAGACCTGGAGCAATGTAATGGCGGCTACAAGGATAAACAGAACAAAGGCTTCTGCCTGACCCAATCCGTAGTCACGAGCAAGAAAGGCCTGCTCATAAACATGCATGGATACCATCTCTGTGCTCTTGAAGGGCCCGCCACTGGTCAAAGAGACGTTCAGATCATACACCATGAATCCCCGTTGCAGTGACAAAAAGATGCATACAATAAACGAAGGAACCATCAGTGGCAATACAATGCGCGCCAGCATTTTGCGATTACTTGCCCCATCAATACTGGCTGCCTCCATAACATCCTTCGGCACATTCATCAGTCCTGCAATGTAGATAACCATCATATAACCGGCATACTGCCAAACGGTCACCACAACGAGAGCCCAGAACGCTTTATCCGGATCAGCTAACCAAGAGGTGGAGAACAGCGTGAGATTCATTTTTTGTCCTGCAAAGACGAGTACCTGATTAAAAATAAACTGCCAGATGAAACCAAGCACGATTCCACCCACCAGATTTGGCAGGAAAAATCCAGCCCGAAACCAGCCCTGTGCCTTCATTCCCCGAGTTACAACGTAAGCGAGCAGGAAGGCAACCGCATTGGTCAGCACAACGGTAATAAATACGTACTCCAGCGTCATCCCAAATGATTTCCAGAACACGGTGTCCTTGAACACACCGATGTAATTATCCCAGCCAACAAAGTTTTGATCGATGGCAATGCCATCCCAGTTCGTAAACGTCAAATAAATACCATACAAAAATGGAATAATCATCACCGTAGCAAACGCAAATAATGTCGGGCCAGTAAAGATCAGGCGGGTGCGCAGACGTGTCCATAATCCTTTTTCGGTCAGCATTGTCAACCTCCACTCTATCCAAATGATTAGCCTGGCGGTTATACCGGAAACAAGTCGAACAGACCTCGTGTGGAAGCTGTATGTTCACCATCTCCGGCGTACCGCAAGTCTCTCTCTATGTGCTGCACAGGGCTATGATTAATTCCTTTATTTCACGTTGCTCCAGTATGCCTGAATTTCACTGGCAAGTCCGGCACGGTCAATGACGTCAGCCAAATATTTCTGCATGGATGCACCCAGTTTGGACCAGTGATCCGCAGGAAGTGTGCTCATTGATTCCTCGATTTTGCCTGCCTTGATGTATTCACTAATGGATTTGCCAAGTGGATCGGTTGGCTCCAATGTAATGTTGCTGAATGCCGGAATAATACTGGCTTGATTCACCAGGAAATCCTGACCTTTTTCGTTATAAACGATCCAGTCCAAAAATTTCTTCGCTGCTTCCTGCTGCGCTGGTGTGCTCTTTTCCTTATCCAGCAATATTCGTTTGGATACGGCAGCAGAGATTTGCGTATTACCGAAATCATCTGGATTATTGCTCACAGGTACCGGGAGGAAGCCATATTTTCCATCTGCTGTATCAAAGCTTGAAATTTGTGGCCATGCCCAGTTGCCCTGGAACCAGATACCTACCTCACCCTTGCCAAGCACTTCAGGTCCACGCTCATAGGTTCCGGACAGTGGAGAAGCCTTGTCAATATTGTAGGTTTTCATCAGATCAAATGTATCTAACAAGCCATTAAACACGGCATTGGAAGCAAGGTCCACTTGACCTGCCTTCAGATCAGTAATGAATTGATCCACCTTCGCACGGTCTGAAGACTGCCCACCATATGCAAGCCCCAGATAATGCGCACCAAGCGACCAATCCATCGGAGATACAATCAAAGGTGATTTTCCAGTAGCAGCGATCTTTTGGAACAACTCATCAAGCTGTGCAGTGGTCTGTACAGACTTTGGATCGAATGTCCCACCTACCGCCTGATCCAAGACATTCTGGTTATAGATGAATCCATATCCTTCAATAGAGAACGGGAAGGCATAATTTTTGCCATCAAACGTTGTAGCCGCTGTGCTATTCTCCACAGCATCCTTCATCCAAGACTCGGATGTGAGGTCCAGAACACGATCTTTGAATTTCTCGACATCCCCTGTATCCAGCATCATCATCGTTGTAGGGCTGCCAGAGGCATACAAAGCAGACGCTTTTTCAAACGGAGACTGTCCACTGCCTACAGGTACAATTTCAAGTGTTATATTTGGATTTTCGGCATGAAAGTCTTTAGCCGCTTGTTCCAACTGACTGTTAATTTCCGACTTTGAATTAAGCAAGGTGATTTTGACACTCTCACTGTTGCTACCCTCTGAGGAGGAGTTGGACTCCGTCGCTGCTTTACCTCCACATGCCGACAATACAAGCATCATAATCAATGACAATACCGATAATTTCATCCATCTCTGTTCTCTTTTCATCTTGTTATGGCCCCCGATCAATAGTTTAAAAGGAAACGCTTACAAATCGAATTATAATGTCAAAGGTTTGACATGTCAATCGTTTGACATACCATTCAAAAAAAATTTCTACGACTTCATTTTTCCGTTGCAAAAGGACGAATATGAAAAAACGACCTGTATCAGGTCGTCTCTCTCTCCACGATGGTAACCGGCAAAATATGCTCCATTCCGATCTTCTCTTCCGCGAGTTGGCGCCGAATCAGATCAATCGCCAGCTTAGCCATGGCCTCCACCGGCTGCCTGATCGTTGTTATGCCAGGCATCGTATACGCTGCCGCACGACTGTCATCATAACCTATAATAGCGATATCGTCGGGTACCTTGCGCCCACCTAACACGATCTGCTTCAGCGCATGCACCGCCATCAGATCACTCGTTACAAAGAGACCGTCCACCTCCGGGTGCTGTACAAGCAGCTTATCCACCAATTCTGTATACTGATGCTGATCAAACACATTCAGATCGGTTTCATGAATCATGACCGGTTTGACTCCATGAGCCTGCAAGGTATCAACGAAACCTGTCGTCCGGCGATTGGACAGCATTTGCAATTCCAAATTACCGCAGATATGTGCCAAATGTCGTCTGTTCTTCGAGAGCAGCAATTCAGCAGCCATAACCCCTCCCTGATAGTTATCAGATGAGATAAACGGGATGTCTTCACCGATCTTACGATCAAAGGTCACGATTGGGGAATGCAGATTCATATACTCATCAACTTCCAGTGTATGACTTCCCATAATAATGCCATCCACGCGATTACCCTTAAGCATTTCCACATATTCACGCTCTTTGGAAGGGTCCATGTGGGAATTGCATAACATAATTTTAAATCCATTCTGGTAAGCATGATACTCAACATAGCTAGCCAGTTCTCCAAAAAACGGATGGGATACATCGGGAATAATCAAGCCTATTACATTTGATTGCTTACGCAGAAGAGAACGGGCAATTTCATTGGGTCGATAGTTCAGTTCGTCCATGGTTTGATACACTTTGTCCCGAGTCTTCTGACTGATATATCCCCGGTTGTTTAATACACGCGAGACGGTAGTTACAGAAACTCCTGCCCTGAGTGCAACATCATGAATAGTTGCCATAACAGCCTCTTTTCCTACAACATTCTTCATACCTTTAACATTATAAACCTATTGCTAAACCTGAACCAAAGCCTTGGTACCCGCCTGCTGCTTCATTCCGCTACAATTCTCGCTCTCGGCATGCTATGCATAGCTCCGTGCGTAACATGGACCTGTACCACATACGTACCTGGTTCTTCAAAGGTATGCTGGATTTCATACTGCCCTTCCTCTGCCTCCTTGGCAGTTATAGCCCCCTGATTCTCCAGTTCGTCCGCTGTCATCATACCTTGCTCCGGAGATACAGAAGGCGGATCATCAAGCTCATTCCAGATCTGAAATTGCACATGGTCAGCATGACTTAACGGTGCATCTCCCTGTGTAAGCTTCACCTGCAACCGTGTTGGTTCATGAAGAGAAGCTTTCTCTGGAACGTCAAGTTTCACTTTGATCATCTCCGGCATCTCGCCCGATTGTGACTGTTCTTCATAAGAGCATCCCACCGTCAGGAGGAGCAGAATAACGAAGGGCATGAACCAACGAGCTTGTCCGCTCATCACCATCTATCCTTTCTTATTAAGAAGATTTTGGTGTTTTGCCGATACCCCATAGCATCACGATGATGATAATAAAGGCGATCAGTGCCAGTAATGGAATCGTGATGAAACCAAACCAGTTCAAATAGTCGGTATAACATGGAACCTTACCGCACGCGACGGCATTACCTGTAGCCGAAAAAATACGCTGGATCGTTACATGATACAACGAAATGCCACCACCGACGAAACTAAGTGGGAGTACGTATTTGGTGATACCCACGTCATCCTTAAAGTAGGCAATGCCCAGCAAAATCGTTAGTGGATACATGAATATGCGCTGGTACCAGCACAGATCACATGGAAGAAAGCCCTTGATCTCACTGAAATAGAGACTCCCCCCTGTTGCGATAACGGAAACGGCCCAAGCGACAAATAACCGGGTATCCACATTTCTCGCTGGGCGCTCCGATTTTGATGATGTACTCATTCCTCTGTCCCCCTCTTCATTTTGCTTATACCAAATTATCATACATCATTCTAGACTCCATCGGCTATTCAAGCTGTTATGTAGGTCATTACTCGATGATTATACCAAATATTTGAACTTTTGGGTGAATACAAAAAAGCTGCCGTATGGGGCAGCTCTTTTGTTTGATTCATATGAAAACTTTATATTACATCGATTTAGTCAGCGTAATGGAACCATCTTTTTGTGCCCATTTCACGTCCCAGTTCAGAAGTTCAGCAATGAAGCGCAGAGGAACTTGCGTACGTCCATCTTTGTTTACAAATACAGTTGCACCCACATTTTTCTTCACGCCGTTTACTTCCATAACGTTGTTGTTCACCCAGAATTCAAGGGTATCATCGCCAGCCATTACCGTTACTTGTTGTGCTTTTTTGTCCCATTTCACCGTTGCACCGATACCTTCACTCAGGAAACGCAATGGAATGTATGTTGTGTTTTTCCAAAGCACTGGTGTGGTATCCATGTTGGTTGTTTTATCGTTAATTTTCAGCATTTTGCTGTTCAGTTGCATCCACACCGTTGTCATATCTGGCGCTGGTGCTGGTGTTGCTGGCTCTTGGAATTTGTCGTTGAATTGAGTCACGATGGCGTTACCCAGAGCTTGACCTACACCAAACATCACTTTGAAGCCTTCACGATTTGTTGTGTAAGAAGCATCATAGTTACCTGCTGCATATTGATTCAATACGTTTTGTACTTGATTTTCATGCGTTGTCAGCGCTTGTTGTCCTGCTGCTTTTGGCAGATTGCCAGCTGTTGCTGAATCCAGGAATGTAGCAAATTCTGTTGTAAATCCATCAATACGTTTCTCTACTGCTGCACGAGCCGCAGCATCGTTGTTTTTAACAGCTTTTACATAGTCGCTTTGTGCGTTAACGTGGTTCGTTACCCAAATTTTCTCGAAAGCATTGGCACCATCGTTACCGTAAACGGAAGCAATTGCTGCTTTGAAGTCAGCTGTGTTTCCAGCTTCAGTTGTAATCAGTGCGTTGGAAGCGGCTGTACGTCCATCAAATTGCTCTTGCATTTGCAGAGCCGAAAGCGCAAAGTGTTCGGAAGCCAAGTGGTTGAGTGCAGATCTCAGATCAGCTGCTTTTGTATCTGCTTTGGTATTTTCGAATTTCTCAGGCATTTGTGTAGTAATCGCTGTGGAGAGTGCTTTACTTACGTCGAACATTTCTTTGAAGCCTTCACGGTAAGCCTTGTATGCATCAGCGTAATCTCCAGCTACATACTCATCAAATACTTTTTGCACGAGATCTTCATGCACTTGCAGAGCCTGTTTAGCTGCTGCTTTTGGCAACTTGCCTTCGGTTGCTGTGCTCAGGAATGTGGAGAACTCATCCACGAAACCGTTGATGTTTGCCTGTGCTTGTTTGATTCCAGCCTGGTTGCCCATTTTGGTTGCTTTCACCAGATCATCTGTGTATTTGTTATGAGCGCGGAAGATGCGTTCGAATTCTTTGGCACCTGCGTCACCATATAGGGAAGCGATTGCTGGTTGCATATCCAGTGCATTCTGGTCGAGTGCTTTGTAGGCTGCATCTGCATCTTTTGCTCCGTCATATGCTTTGGCCATTGCCGTTACGGCGAGTGCAAAGTGCTCGGACAACAGGTGGTCCAGGTTTGCTCTCAGGTCAGCCGCAGGTGTGTTCACGGATGCTTTCATCATGGTCATTGGTGTCTGTGGTGCGGCAGCTGCTCCAGCGATCCCCGGCATCAACAGTGTCAAGCTAAGTACAGGTGCGATAAACTTCTTCATTTTCATTTTCATTACGTGTTCACTCCTCGATTATGTTGTGTGTATAATTTCTTTCCTCGTCGTCGTCTTCATAGGGTGTAACGCAGGGTTCTCTATTCTGGATCACTCTGTGGGCAAAAAAAGTTCACAGCTTTCAGTGAAGAAAGCTGCGAACTCCTGTTGTATCAAGGTTTTTTTGAATTAAAAAAATATAAAATTGTAGTGATCTTTCCGATCCAAGACCACATACATACTGTAATATAGATACTTCATTTTCCTTTATTTCTCAACTAAAGCTTACATCAAAGGTTATCCTGAAGTACAATAAAGACATATCATATTATTCGCGAAGGAGGTCCATTCATGACCTGGTTGCCTTATGTTTTAATTGTGGGTATCGCCTTGTTTGGAGGTATTGCTACCATGATCATCGGAAATTCCAAAGCCAATCAGACCAGCAACCCCGAATATGACCGCCGCACAAAGCAAAACCTTAGCAAACTTTCCTATGTATACGTTGGTGCGATTGTACTTGGTTTTGGCGGACTAATCCTCTATCTTTTTAACTAAAATGTTTCGATTCGGCAAAGAATACGTTCAACACACCAAGCAGCTTCCGTTTTCGTTCTACATTCTCCGTTTATATACACATGTTTACAAGTTGGAGATAATTCAGAATTATTCTGGATATGTTCGGGGTTTAATATAAAGCCATAAGGGACAGCGAGCCCATTAAACAAAACTAACCCCCAACTTGAAGGAGAGATATATGATGAAAAAAAACATGAAGAAATCCGTAGCAACGATGATGGTACTGGGCATGACATTAACAGGAGCAACGGGTGTATTTGCCGGAACGCAACTGGAGAAAATCTCTGCATACCTTAACCATGGAATCAGCTTTAATGTCGATGGCGCGGCTTACTCACCAACGGATGGCAATGGCAACAAACTTGCGCCAATTACTTATAACAACTCTACTTATCTGCCCGTACGAGCGCTTGCCGATGCACTGCATGTGCCTGTATCCTATGACGGCAAAAAAGGACAGGTCATTATCGGCCAAGCAACAAGCAATCCATCAGCTTTGACAAATGTAACGTATAGCGCAGCACAAAAAGAGGCGATCCAAAAAGCTTTTTCACAATTCGATGGGTTCGAGACCGCTTATGCACCTCAGCAGATGATCGCAGGTGACACGTTCAAAAGCGTAGGTGCGGGTGGCGACGGCGTCAGTTTTGTTTTCAACCATATGAAAGTGGATGTGTCTCCAAGAGATTATTCGGACGGTTATACGAGCAAAGACGTGAAACTGCCCAATGGTGTTATTGCCAAATGGTACACACCAGATCAAACGGGCATGCTCACATTCCAACTGGATGATCGCTACGTTACCCTTAGCTCCCCGGATCATAAGCTGAGCCAAGCTCAGTTGCAACAAGTCGCTGTCTCTGTTCAAAAAGCCAACAGCAACAATGAAGGGATCACTGCATTTGCAGATGTGAACTATAGCAAAAAACAATTGGATAACATTCGCAAAGCATTTGCGAAGTTTGACGGGTTCACAACAGCCTATGCCCCACAACATATGGTTGCTGGAGATACGTTCAAAAGCGTAGGTGCAGGCGGTGATGGTGTAAACTTTGTTTTCAATCGTATGAATGTAACGGTATCCCCTAAAGATTACTCGTTCAGCTATGATGGTAAAACGGTAAAACTGCCTAATGGCGTATCAGCCAAATGGTATACACCGGACCAAACGGATATGCTCACGTTCAAGCTGGACGATCGTTATGTAACCATCAGCTCGCCGAATAACCAATTGACTCACGCTCAACTGGAGCAAATGGCGGTATCTGTACAAAAAGTGAAATAAACAAAAATAAACACATCATTTCGGTCCCACTCTATGAGCTAGGGCTGATTTGATGTGTGTTTTGTATGCTCAAGCTTTGCAACAAAGGGCTCTTCCCCATCTGTATATGCAACTATAGCTTGATAGATACGTTTCGTCATAATTACAGTGTCATTTCCGTTAAACGAATAACCCTGCGATACATCATCGCATCCATCAAATCCTCCCAGTCAAGTTCACTGGCATTAACGTCTTGATAATAGACCGCAGCAGCAGGCATGAAACCAACCAGCGGCCCTGTACCACCACATATCAGGCTCCCGCCGTCTCCGCCTTTGGGCATCACATCTCCAACCGAATCCAGTGTAAGCTCATTCTTGTAGGGATCACCGGCAAATTGCACTCCGAAGAAATTTGGCAGTTCCAGATCATAAGGACGATCATCCTTTTCTTCAACCCGTGAAGAGGCCGTCTCTGCCAATCCATCCACAATTTCATCCACGCCTTCCAGACTTCCAAAGTGCTTCAATCTCATCGTATAGTCGAAGCTGTCACCCCAGGGAAATAACGTGCGACAACCGCCGCCATAGATATACTCCCATTCGTCTTCGGTTAATAAACCAAAACCCGCTGCAGCTTCCTCCCTCACAACGTCTTCCAACTCTATTCCTTCGTTGAACCACAGGATTCGGACTTCATTCTCACTTTGGCGAATCAGACGAAACTGTTGATGCAGTTCATATTCACGGATCTCCGACTGCTTAAACTGCTCCAGTGCTGAAGGGAAATCAGGATTTTCCTGTGCAAATGCTTCCTCCTTGGATACTTCAATCCAGCCAAGTGAGATCAGTTCGCATTCAACAAGCATCGGCGCAATGTTGACCGTTCTTACAGGTGACATTTGACTCGCCAGAAACGAATCTACGTCCTCCACACCATACTCACTGACCGTTTCATGCAGGTCGGCTGAGGTCTCTTCGTTCATACCATGCTGCCAACGATCCCAGCCGAGCGTTACCCGATCCCCAGGCACAAACACAAATCTCAGCCCATCCTCCGTAAATACACCTGTCTCCATCCGCTGACCAAATCGTTCAAATGTCTCGAGACCCTCATATACCATACCGTCTGGTAACTGACGAACAAGCTTACGCATCCAAGCCTCTTTGTCCTGAGCATTCAACGCCTGCCACATGTCTCGTCTCAATGCCTCCACAACTTCCCCCACCTTTCCTTATGCACTTTCACTTCTCTAAAATGTTTTACTAGCTGGCACAGCACAATCTTACTTGTGTTGTTTACATTTTCACTTCCCTGCAGCCTGCAACAGTTCCAGCAATAATTCCTTCCGTCTCCCCTCGGCCTTGCGAGCAAGCGTTGAGAGCTTCTCCACCTTGCCAAAGATCGGATAGAGTACACGTTCCGCTTCATAATGCTCAAGTTCTTGAATTTGTCTAACCAGCAGTTCGAGTATTTCCTCATTCTCCAGTTCGGGCTGAATCTTCAGCTTCAGACTATCGGTCGAACGACGCAAGCTGGCGACTAACGCAGGTATGGCTTGAGCCGTGACACCCTGTTGTTCTACAAATGCCGCAATGAACTTATCCTGAATCAACTGATGCTCATCATCCACTTCACCCATGTAATATTCAACCAACGGGAAATACTGCTCATCCACAAGCCCCAGTCCAAAGGTTGCATAACTGCCCGGCATACAGCTTTTCTCTCCCTCGGTATCCTCGTAGAACTCAAACTCTTGGATAGCCTCACGCGCATACTCTTCCAGGAGTGGATGTAGCTCCGGGTACTCCAGTGCATTGGCAAAGAATCGGTGGGTATCCGACTTCGCGAGCCCTTTGATCGGCAAATACTGCTTTACGCTGGACTTGAGCTTGATCTTATAACTTTTCGGAAAGCCCTGTTTCAATAAATGAGTGATAAAGGTAAGTGCCTGTTGATAGGCACCAGCCTCTTCCTTACGAATGTGAATAGTCATCAGAGCAAATACATCATTTGCTTTGCATTCTACTTCTTCCGTTTTCACATGAATATCGTCCTTCGCATACGTTCCGCTACCTTCTGTCATCATACGTGCCGCACGTTTGCTACCGAGTTGCTTCGCGAGTTCCAGAAAAGTCACACCTTTGGATTTACTATAACTGGGCTCAAAACGTAGAATCATGACCGCCGCATATAATAGCAGATCGATTGATTGAGTTTCGGATGTTTGCGCCTTCCTAGGCTCGTCCAAATGTTGGCCTTCCTGTGTCTCAACGTTCGACTCCAGCGTTGCTCCTGGTTTTAGTGAATACTCATTGGTACGATAAGGCGAAGACTGAACATCATAATACTGTGGCAAAAACTGATTCTCCGCCCATGCCGTCACTGCAGAAGTTATCTCACCACGATGTTCCGCAAGTGCCTCCGGACGCCCCTGATTCAACTCTTGTATCCGGTCATACTGCCTGATCGTCCATGCTACATCCAACTCCGGGAACAACTTTGGATCGAGCAGATGACTTGTCAAAAAGAAGGATTCCAATGGCTTCGTTGGATATGTACTGTTCTCCAGATTCTTGTCCACATAGGTATGAATACGCTCAAGGAGCAGCTTTCTTTTCTCTGCGTTGATCCATTCCAATAAAGTCAGTTGCAGCTTGCCTTCGGTTGTTGGGAATTTCCCTCGCAAGGTGAAGCGGTAGTCAATCAACGGAGTATCTGCCAACTTGTCCAATCTTCCCTGAACAACCTCTACAAGCTTAGGCCCGATCTCGTTACGTACCTCTTCCTCGGTAAAGACTCCTGCCTGCTTTGATTTCACATCATCATCATCCAAACCCAGATCCAGGCTGTCTACCGTGGTCCGTCCAGGTTTGTAATCCAGTACAATATCATTAAAAATACCCATTTGCAGTGTGGTTCGCTTCACAACACTTTCCAAGTCATCCCGCTTTTCCTGTTCATCAAACCATTCATGGATCGTCGTCATCATCTCTTCCATCGCCTGATCATAAAGTGTACTCATCTAATCTCCTGCCTTCCCATGCATCTTATGATGTTCATCAAACACACTTGAACCTCTATGAATCCCGGGTCAATCCGGGACATCTATGTTATACATACGTATTGATGTTCGTATACTACCTATTATTTTACTCTCTCAAGTACAACGGAACAATAAGGCTTACGCACGGTTGCTTGCTAGTAAGAGAGATCTACGGATTCCTTTTTTTTCATATCTATGTACGCTCTCGGCATGCCCTCGCTATCGTCATCCCCACGTTGTATAATCATTGTATTCCTTTTCAGGAGGTCTGACTAAATGAGCTACAGCAAATACTTCCCCTTGGAAAACTATTTGAATCAAGTTTCAATCACCCTTACATACGCAGAGCTTGAGGAGATTCTCGGATTTACGTTACCCCCTACAGCGTATAATCGCGAACAATGGTGGGTGAATAATTCCAATAATCATACACAAGCACTATCCTGGTTAAATGCCGGATGGAAGGTTGAGAATGTGATTCTAGGAAAACAAGTAACTTTTGTCCGCTGCGAGTCATAATCGATCTGTACGATATAGATTAATAGTTATAACTCCAAAGGTTCTATTTTCCATAAATGTTATTCGAGACAAAAAAAGCAGGGTAGACTGATGAATTCATCAGTTCTCCCCTGCTTTGTAAATTAATTAACTGTCTTATACCACTCGTTCACTTCGGCGGTAATATCATCGCCGCCCATGGATTTCCACTTCGTCACAAACGCATCAAATTCCTCAATGCCTACCTGACCATAGATGATCTTGCTGAACGTATCTTTCTCCAACTTGTCGATTGCGTCCTTCTTCATTTTCATCGTCTCGGTTGGTGCCCCGGTGAACTTATTCTTAATGGCGTTATCTTTATTCGCAACGACCACCTCAGCGGCTACAAATACTTCCGGTTTGTTGGCAATCTTCGTATTTTTCTCAAAAGGAGTCTCCGGTTCCTTGCCCTTCGCAAGTTCCGCCAGCGTATCCATCATGAGATTCGGAATCCGTGCACCATCATACGTAATCGTATATTTGAGTGGTGATACGCCGTCCTTCACTTCAGCTTCACCAACGACTTTGCCATCCACGATGTCATAATCATATCCTTGTGCGAAGCCATGTTCGAACTCGCTTCCCACTTCCGGATTAGCAAAGTTGTCGAACAGATAATTTTGGTACGTGAAGAAAATCTCCGGGTTCGCCATGTCTTTGTTAATCAGTACAACGCCGTTACTTGCACCAGAACCATGCTGGTGGCTCTCACCTGTTGGTCCTGTAGGTAAAGCAATGGCCTTGTACGTGGCACCGTCCACATTTTTCTTCACATCATCAATCGGCCAGTTTGGCATCCAATGTGGTCCCACAATAATGCCTGCTTTACCTGCGGTGAACAATTCTGCTGCCTTGATCTCGTCATAGACACCCGCTTCTTTGGGCAGGTAACCTTTGGACAACCAATCTTTCATCGTTGCAAGGCCTTCCTTCACACCTGGCTGAATGGAGCCATATTGCAGTGTTCCGTCTCCGGCATCATTCCACTGTCCAGGCATCGTGTTGTACATGCCGAAGATCCAGCCGGATTCCGTCATCCAGGTATTGAGCGCATTTTTCATGCCCACGGTCAGACCATACGTATCTTTCTTACCGTTCCCATCCGGGTCCTGATTCGTAAAAGCATCCATGACCGTAACCAGTTCATCCATGGTTTTTGGTTCTTCCAGTCCCAGCTTCTTCAGCCAGTCTTCCCGGATAAACATGACCGAATCGCCGTTGTAGGCATAATCGAAGATTGGAATGCCATAACGCTCGCCCTCATACATGTATGGATACCATTCCTCGGATGCTGATTCGGATGCCTGTTTCCATGTGTCTGAAGCGTATTTGTCAAACAACTCGCCTGCATTGGCAAATTTGCCGGACTCAATTAATTCCCGGACCAGATTGTAGTCTCCCCGAATGGAGACGATATCCGGCAGTTCTTCGTTAGCGGACAGGGACAAGCGTAATTTCGTGTAAAATGCATCATTGGTCACCGATACAGCCCATGGCGTAGTCAGATCGATGCCAAGCCGTTCCTTGGCCCATTTGGTATGCACATTGTTCTGGGCTGTTTCCCCGTTCTTGAATTTCGTATCATCATTCCAGGCCCGCAAATAACTCATCTGTACCGCCGGTTCATACTTCCCATCTTGCAGAGCAAGTGGTGCAGCGGCTTCCTTCGCCGGTTCTTCCTTGGCCCCCGAACTACATGCCGTTACAGCAACCATCGTGATTGCGAGCAATGCCGTCATCATTTTTCTATACATGAACTAACCCCTCCTCAGGTAACTTGGATACCCTTACGTGCCAAATGCACCTTACATGAAAAGGATAGTGCAGCCGGGGAGGCAAACATATATCACAATTTCAATGTTCATATCGATTTGTTAACCGTTCCGAAAATCTTGCGGGGTCAGTCCATAATGTTTGCGGAACACCTGAATGAAATAAGGTGTATTATTGTACCCCACTTCCTGACCAACTTCATAGATCTTCATCGCCGTATGCTTCAGCAAATGAACCGCACGTTCCATTCTGGAACGGATAATATAATCACTAATGCCTTCACCTGTGGATTGTTTGTACATTTTCGACAGATAGACGGGGTGCAGATGCACCTCTCCTGCAATGACTTGTAACGATAAATCCTCGCCAAGATGATGGTCAATCCATTGCTGTACCTGCCTAATCAGCGTTGATCCGGCATCCTGTCCCACATCGCTTGTGCTCTCTGCCCACTGCTGCATTACAGACCGAGTCCACGTTTCCAGACTACGCAGCGAGATACCATAACCATCCTTGAGCAACTGCTGGTACTGCTCCCCAAGCACTTCGGCTAACTGTCTTCCTTCCCGATGAGCCATATAGGAGAATGCTGCCGCCAGATAATGAAAAGCCACATACACATGTTCCGGGAACACACTGTTCGACAGTTCGGCAAAGATCTGATCAATCTTGCGGTGTGCATCCTCCATGCGCCCGGCTTCCAGTAACGTCGTCAGACCCGGTGGTTCATACAGCGCTGCAAGAGACTTCAACGTGGCCCCATTGGTTCCTGCCGCCGCATTCAAATGTAATCTTTTGCCCGCCTCGGCCTGCTTGCGAAGTGCACTCACAGCTTGATGATATAGCTGCGGCACCTGATCTGGGAAACGCCCCCTACGACTAACGGACAGGGAAATGGTCGCGTTCAGATACTGCCTCACACTGTGGATCAACCGCTCTCCAAGTCGGCCCATTAACATTTCTGGTTCGGCCTGAGTTTGTTTGGGACTGGCCATGAAGACCAGATCATCATAGGCATCATCCGTATGGCAGAGATGATAGGTACTGCCGTAGATCTCTTCCACTACATTCGAGATGGCGTACTTCATCAATCGAAACGCTTTATGTGTAGGTTGATGGTCATCATACCGGATGAGCAGCAGTTGCATTTTATCCTGTGGACGGAACTCAATCTCCAATTGCTCCAGCTTGCCTTGGAGTTCAGCATCCGCAAATTTATGGCCTAACAATACATCCTTCATCAGTTCCGCCCGCTTCTCGGGCAGATGTTCCCTCACGGAATACATGGCCCGCTGATGCAGCATTTGTTTCTCACCCTCAAGGCGAATCTGCACTACGGCCTGCTGCACGGATTCGATCAGTTCCTCATCTCGGACCGGCTTGAGCAGATAACTGACTGTCCCATGTTTGAGTGCCTGCTTCGCATAATCGAAGGAAGCATGCCCCGATAAAATAATACATTTGGTCTGTTCCCACTTTTGGCGGATGTGACTGACCAGATCCAGACCGGACATACCCGGCATACGGATATCCGTGATAATAATATGGACCTGATGTGATGCCATATGTTCCAAGGCTTCTTTGACTGAATAGGCTTTGAATACTTGACCAATCCCGTGTTCTCTCCACGGTATCGAGACAGCGATCGACTCGACTGCCGAATGTTCATCATCCACGACCATCAGATTCATCATGCGGTTGTTCCTCCTCAAACCATCGAATTTCTACACTAAGTCCACCATAGGGAATCGCTCCAAAATGAAGCCCCGACGACATCCCATATCGCGTAACGAGACGCTGGTGCACATTCCACGTGCCTGTTCCAATCTCCTCACCCATCGGTTCATTGATCTCCCGTTCCAATTCGGCAATCTCTTCCGCTGTCAGCGTGACACCATCATTGTCAACAAACAGGCTATATCTTGTATATTTCCGACCCTCAATATGTTCGGGTACCGCCATCCCCGTTACGACGACATGCCCACTGCCCTCCATCGGCTCAATGCCATGGATCACCGCATTCTCTACGATGGGTTGAATGAGCAGTCGCGGAATGTGAAGCTGCATCAGTTGCTGCGGTACGGCAATCTCGTAGGTCAGCCGGTTGGTCCGCATCTGTTGAATGGACAGATAATGGTCCAGCAGCCGAATCTCTTCTTCCACTGTTGTCATGTCATTCTCGCCCCGCGTAATGTAGCGATAGTAGTCTCCCAGACTTAGCGACATGGCAATAACCGCTTCACGGTTGCCAAGCTGGGTCATATTTTTGATATAAAACAGGCAGTTGTACAGGAAATGGGGATTGATCTGTGATTGTAGATGTTTCAATGTGGCTTCCCGTGAACGGATACGTTCCTCATATACCTTCTCGATCAGTTCCTGAATCTGCTCTGCCATATGGTTGAAGCTCTGGGTGAGATACGCGAATTCATCACGGGAGTGATCGACCGGAATCCGTGTAGACAGCTGCCCTTTGCGAATCTGTTGCAGCCCTCTCATCAAACGATGGATGGGCACCTGAACTTTTCGATACAAAAGCAGTGCAGCCCCGATACTCAGCACGAGCAGTAACAAAATGGAGGTAATAAACATATTTCGGCTCTTGTCCATCGGGGTTAACAAATCATCCAATACCACCGGGTTCACGTATACCGCTTGCAGTTGTTTGGAGTGCACATAGCTGACCAGATATTGTTTACCGCCCACCTCCAATTGATGATTGCCTTCCCTCTCCGGCCCGTTAAAGGGCATATCACGCATAATCGCTTCGACCAGTTCGGGGTCCGCCATACGATTCAGCAACGGATCGTTACCTGGTACCAGCAAGAAAGGATCTCCGCCTTGTGTCTCTTTGAAATCATCCAACATGGCAACCACGTTCATCGGGTCAAAATTAATCTCCATCACCGTTCGCACGCCTGTATTCACCGGTTTTTCATTCCACTCGTAGTTATCCGTGAAAAAGTAGGTGAAACTCCCCTTCTCCAGCTGCCATTGGCCAGGTTGCGGAAACGTCAACATCTTCTCATCGTAGACCGTCCGGCTGGACATGGTGGATAACACAAGTTCCGCTTGTGGCAGGACAATGGTAATATCGTTCTTCCAGCGGCTGGTGGACTGGTACAACGATAATTTGTCGAGAATATCCAGATAGATACTGTTCTTCTCATATTGGCTGGTGGAGTCCGTCATGTAACGGTAATGCAGGATACTCGGATCTCGCAGCAATGTCAGGCCATACAGCGAGAGCTGCTCGATATTTTTATCCACCTGCGAACTGAAATAATTGAACTGGTTCAGACTCGACTGTTGTTTCTCTTCAACGACCATGTCCACATTTGCCTGGTTCGCGTATGTATACAGCAGCAGAATGGGTACGAGCAGGCAGATTAAGAGAATGACCGTCTTCGCAAATACTGTGAATTTCATCGTTTCACCCTGTCCCTAAATTTGGAGTCGTTCTACACCGAAGTCCTATTTTATATTGAAAGCCCTTACAATTCTATATGATTTTTTGTTCTCCCGTTTTCCTGTGACTTGAAAACCTCTGTTTCCTCAACAAGTTAATATTTCAACATCCGCATTGAAATGTTGTTCTATAGTCGACCTTTCTCCGTTGCTATAATTCAGTTGCTCCACTCTGTACAGAGGCTTATTCGCCTCACTTTCAGGGCTGGACGAGATAAAGGAGGGACCCTGATGGCTATAGAACAACCGTTAACAACCAATACGCCGGTGCGAAAAATGACACCCCATCCACGCAAACGTACCCGCTGGAATTTCAAACGCACATGGCCGCTGCATCTAATGCTGTTGCCTGCTGTACTGCTCACATTACTGTTCGCCTATGTGCCCATGGGCGGCATTATTATTGCTTTTCAAGACTTCAAACCGTGGCTGGGATTCACTGGATCCAAATGGGTGGGCTGGGACAACTTCCGGTTCATGTTTGAATATCCCGACAGCGTTCAGGTCATCTGGAACACGGTGCTGATTGCTTCGATGAAAATTGTGGCCGGACTTGTGGCCCCCGTGGTGTTCGCCATTTTGCTAAATGAGGTTCGGAACTCTACATTCAAACGTTTCTCACAGACCTTGGTGTATCTGCCCCATTTCCTGTCCTGGGTTGTCCTGGGCGGCATTCTGCTCGATATGTTATCACCGGAAGGTGGGCTGGTAAACCAGGTTTTAGCCGCGGCTAGTGTTGAACCGATCTTTTTTCTGGGAGATGGCGACTGGTTCCGTGTAACGGTGGTTGTCAGTGATGTGTGGAAGGAGTTTGGATTCGGAACGATTGTATTTCTGGCAGCACTGGCGGGTATTAACCCGGCATTGTATGAGGCTTCGGAGGTGGATGGGGCAACACGGCTTAGACAGACATTACATATTACCCTGCCTGCACTCGTACCGATGATTATCGTGGTAGGTACGTTATCGCTGGGCAACATCCTGAATGCAGGTTTTGACCAGATCTTTAACCTGTACAATCCGCTGGTATATGAGAAAGGCGATATTATCGATACCTTTGTCTACCGGATGGGAATTCTGAATGGCAAAATGAGCTTTGCGACCGCTGTTGGACTATTCAAATCATTTGTCGCGATGTTCCTGGTCATCTCTGCGTACCGGATGGCGTACAAAATCGCCAATTACCGTATTTTTTAAGAAGCATTTTGCATAAATCCAGACAGCGACTTTCAATAAGAAAGATAGAGATCGAAATGGTTCAGTTCGTCTATATCTTGTACACGCGAGCGATTCAAATCGAATTATGCAAAATGCAGAGGAGGAATCAAGGTGTATCACAAAACAACCGGGTACCGTATATTCAATGGTTTCAACCTGATATTCATCGCGGCCGTCTCGATCCTGTGCATCCTGCCGCTCGTCCATATTCTGGCGGTTTCCTTCAGTGGTAAAGCGGCAGCATCCGCCAATCTGGTAACACTATGGCCGATTGATTTTACGGTGGACGCCTATACCAAAACATTTGGTAACAGTAACTTTATCAGCGCACTCTGGATTTCAGTCCAACGTACCGTTCTTGGCACACTGCTCAGTATGACACTTGTTTTCCTGACGGCTTATCCGTTATCCAAGGAGAGTCTGCACTTTAAAGGACGTTCGTTATATGCGTGGTTTTTCATCTTCACGATGCTGTTCAGCGGGGGATTGATTCCATCCTATATTTTGATCCAGAAGCTTGGATTGATGAATACGATGTGGGCTCTCATTTTGCCGGGAGCGGTGGCTGTCTGGAACCTGATTCTCATGATGAACTTTTTCCGCAACGTGCCAAAAGAGCTGGAAGAAGCCGCATTTATCGATGGAGCCAACCATATCACAACCCTGTTCAAAATCTATCTGCCTGTTTCCATGCCCGCCATTGCCACGATCTCCTTATTCACCATGGTAGGTCAATGGAATTCCTGGTTTGACGGTTTGATCTATATGAATGATGCTTCCAAATATCCACTCGCCACGTTAATGCAGACCATAATTGTACAGCAAGATTTCTCCAACATGAACGTGGATGCAACGCAGCTCCAGAACATGTCTCAACGTACGGTGAACGCGGCTCAGATCTTTATTGGGGCTCTGCCGATTCTGCTCGTATATCCGTTCTTGCAGCGTTTCTTCGTAAAGGGGATTGTGCTCGGGGCGGTAAAAGAGTAAGGCAAACACACGGAATCCCTTCTTGGAATTCTTTGTTCAGAAAGATCATGATTTCAGTTGATTCGAGATCGTTCTCCCGCGAGTTGCATTGTTATATTCATTAATTAACTCATCCAGCACCATGGATTGGCGAATAACCTCCGGATGCCATAGTTCCGGGTATTGAGCTGCAATCTGGTAGAGCCTTTGCCGTGCATGTTCGATACATTCCTGAATGGTTTCCGGATTATGTACCATACTCCCGCCCCCTGTTGTCCTTGAATATCATCATCCAAAAAAGACCATCTAATATAATATTCGGAACAAGAGGGGATTTGGATTACCCCAAAATTAAAATTTTGGTTATTTTTCTTTTAAAAGTTATTATTAGCGTGGATCACATGAGTTGATGTGTATATATGTTCAATACAAATAAACCGGATCGGCTGCGCCTGTCCGGTTTTATTCCTGCTGAGTTTTTCAATTTTCTCTATCATGCTCCATTCATCTTAATCCAACATCCTTAAAACGATTGCCTATCGTCTCTGGAAAGGCACGTTTAATCGCATCAATGGCACGTTGTTCCGTAGCCCCTGCCTTCCGGATAAGCTCAATTACTCTTTGCACACATTCCGGTTCTCTCGAATCCCAAGAGATGGAGTTGTCTATTTCCTCAATGATCATTGTGTACAGGTTTGCGAGTAGCTCATACTCGTCTATGAGCTGGTCCATTTGAATGGACAGATGCTTAAGTCCTGCAACATAAGAGGCAATATCCAATCTTGATTTGGCATAATAGCGAAGTACAGTTGCCGCTTGTTCTGCGTCATATGTTCCTGACTGCAAAGCAGCAGCAATAGCGGCATACGCAGCCGCTCCACAGGCGTAATCTTGGGGCGGCAGCATATAGTCATGGGTTTCCCATTTGTACACGGCCTGGATTAACGATTCCTTGCAGACTTCCCATAAATCGATAGGTGCACAGGCTTCCAGAACCTGATAATACCAGTAGGGTGTACTGTTCCTCCCAAACGAATCATAGGGCAGACGAATGATTTCATTACCTTTACTTTCACAGATGAATAACACCCGTTCCGCATCATCATATCCAATAACAATGACAAATTGATCGTGCCAGAGAATCGCACCTACGCCCCGGTCAATGGAAGCTTTGATATCCAGCAGAGCCTGCTTCTGATAGAGCGGAAAAGTCGGTTCAAATGAAAATCCACCATGTTGTCCCGTTGTCACACCAATGAAGTCTGCTGCGACAAAGTTCTCTGTCATCCAATTGTATGCGGAGATTGACTCTGACGTCAGACGCCGATCCACCACTAATCGGAATGCACTTGCTGTCATGCCTGCAATCATGTGGTGTGGCAAAACTGTCCACTGTTTATGTAATAAAATGCGAAACAACGCATCTGTATATGCGCTCACACCGCTCCATGATCTATATTCATCCGCAGAGGTTGGGGCTTGCGGGAAGCGAATAAAGTCCTGCAATACTTTGGCTGCCATCATCCGTCACTCCTTCCTCCCTCATTCTATCGTGCTGAATGTGCCCCCCACCGTGGTACAGTGGACCGTTTACGGTCAGGATACTTCCTGGATATCACTCGAAAATAATCAATAGCCTGCTCTTCCAATGCTTTTGCCTTCACTAGTACCCGTGCTAGATCTTCTGTCGTATCTGGTCGCAAGACACATCTATTTTCCTGCTGAACTATATATCCTTTTATTTGCTCAATTAACGTCCCAAGCTGTTCATAACATGCATAAGCCTGGTCCAGTTCGTTCCATATCCCTCCAACATCCTGCAAATACATCCTTATTTCAGTTCGAGCATGGCAGAAGGATTCCAAAATATAAGCCGCACCGGATTCATCAAAATCCCCACTCCGTAGGGCCTCCACCCACACATCATATGCCTTTCTACCTGAAGCAATATTCTGATCAGGTAACAGTCGATAGGGAATATCCCAATCCTCAATCGCCAGTCTCAGGGATTCCAGCAGCATCTGTTGTTCAGGGATGCGGACCTGATCACCAAATACCTGACAATACCAAAATCCGGTAAAGTTCAAGCCAAAATTGTCATACAACAAAATCTGCGGTTCCTTGCTCCATCCGTCTTGCACATAAAAGATGCGGTCACTGTCATCATATCCATGAATAACACCGAACTCAGGAATCCAGTAAATCACACCAGTGCCTTCATCAATACTCCGTCTCACCCAATTCACTGCATCCTGCTGATAATAACCGAACGTGGAATGACGTGTACGTCCCCCATCCCAGATCGTGAATATCCCCAGGTTATCGACTCCGGGACGATGTGCTTCCCCCCATTGTCCATACGCTGTAACCGACATGGGAAGTAGTCTGCGATGTACCGACAGCTTGAAAGCCATGCCCGTATATCCGGCAAGTACAACCTTGGAACCTTGAAACTGGCCTGTATGGGTTAGTATCGCATGCAGACTATCCACGTACGATTTGGATTCCCGCTTCATGATGAGGTTATCTAAAATGTTCTCAGCCAAGGATGGATCTTCTCCTCTCTACACTGGTTTATTCCACGTTTTGCTTACCTTGTATCGCGAGCCTGTCAATTAATCCTTCTGCGCTTTGCTGAAGCTTGCGTCTAAGCCACCCAGGAGACAAAAGTTCCTCCCATTCACTAACAAACAAATGCTGCAAGAAAGCGTCCGTGTCATAAAATTCAATTGAATAAATCTGATCTTGCCTAGCCCGAATACGATACCCTTCCCATAGGTCCATTTGCTGCAATTCCTTCAAGCGAATCTCAGCTACAAACGGTTTACGCACAGGCAGTGTTTCTTCCCATCCACTTAGGAGAGCATCTGACTTGTACTCAAATCTCTCATTCAAGATCGATACATGAACAATGCCCTCCAAGCGAATGGCCACTTGCTGTACAGGGTCTGCTTCATAACCCACCACGTAATCGGCGTTAAACTGGGATATCATCTTTAATGGACACAAGGAAAACTGCCGTTCTCCATCGTGATCCCTGTAATGAATATGTACTCTGCGCAAGTCAGTTATGGCGTGGGACAACAATTCAAAGAATTGCAGTTGCTTCGGTTGCGCCGAAAATACTGGGAGCTCACTACTTACCATCTGTTGTTCCTCCAACGTAAAACGCTCCAGCAAATGCGCTACACGTTTCACCGCGTCCGATTGATCATAATCGTAATGCCGGTAACGATGCGCCAGATATTTCAGCACACGCTGCTCTTCTTCGGTCATATACAAATGGGGCAATCGAAAAGTCTGATCCTCATAACAATAGCCCCGATATTTTGCCATATACACCAAAGGGGCTCGCAAGGAACTTGCCATATATTCAATATCACGCTGAGCCTGACGACGGGAGATTTCAAATTCACGGGCAAGCCAGCTGCTATTCGGAAAACGTCCACCCCGAATCTGTTCGTCAAACCAGTGAATCCGATGCATGTTACTCATCTTCCCGCCCCCATCTCATCCATTCCTAATATATTCGATTATATCAAAAGACATGGCCCGTTCCGAAGAACAGGCCAGTTATGTTATACATGTGCCTTATCCACTCTGGATTGCACGGCTTTGGAGCATTTCTTGCATACTTTCAGACTTGTACCGTCTGTTTTTGTTTGCGTATACAACAATTTAATTCGGGTACTGCTACACACCGGGCATGTTCCCCGGCCCCTGGAAGGAAGACTCCACAAAACGCGTCCTCTTTTAGTTTTTGCCAATGGTTGTGAACCTCTTTTCGATATGGTTTGTGTGTTCACCGTTATTATATAGGGCATGGTACGACACAGAATGTCGCATCAGTATTAGAAGTATTTCAAAAAATAAAAATGTCCCCTCTTCGACCTGAAGAAAGGACAACATTTAGGAAGGATCTGTGCTCGACTGAGCTGCGGCCTGCAATAACGGTTGCAGGAGTCCTGGAAAGCGCGTTTCCAAATCATCGGATCGCAGGGTGAGAAAATGCTGTGTGCCCTGCACTCTGACCCGAATGACTCCAGCTTCTCGCAGGGTCCGAATGTGATGCGACATCGTTGACTTCACAACAGGTGCATGAAAATGACTGCACGGCTGCTCCCCGCTTCTCGCTGCTTCGGCAACAATCCCAAGACGGGTCGGGTCGCTTAATGCGTACAATACGGAGGAAAGTTCAATATCTGATACTTGTGGATGATGTAAAATCTTCATATTGTAGTCTCCTTTTTTCAGACTATCCATTGTATTTTAACACAGATCCATGATATATTTCTAATGTTCGACACCAATCGAACTTTAATGATTTCGTTATGTAACCCCTGCTGTTAGGCACGGGATTGACATCATACTACATTTTGCAAATGTTACACACCGTTTCTGAAATGTTGCGAAATACACATCACTCTAGGAGGTTTTTATGAACAACACCGCAACCGCATCATCAGGGGAACGGACCGGAATACAGGAAGGTTTAATTGTAAGCTTGCTTGGCTTCACCGTTGTACTCGTTGTGATGAATACAATGATGTTTAATCTGGCCCTGCCCAAAATTGCAGCCGAATTTATGCTTACATCCGTCGCTTCCTCATGGATTGTTACAGGGTATTCCATTGTATTTGCCATTTCTTCGATTACGTTCTCACGTCTATCGGATTTCATACCTATTCGTACATTATTCACGACCGGGCTTACGTTACTTGGTGCGGCATCCGTTCTCGGGTTCTTCAGTAATCATTTCATCATTTTGCTCATTGCACGTCTGATCCAGGCTGCGGGTGCTGCTTCGGTTCCGGGGCTTGCCATTGTGCTAATTACCCGGTACATTCCGAATGATCGCCGGGGTAAATCGATGGCTGTCATCATGTCCGCCAGTTCACTTGGTCTTGGACTCGGTCCCGTCATCGGCGGAAGTATTACTCAGTTTCTGGGATGGCATGATCTGTTTATCGTTACAGGATTAACGTTATTCTTGATTCCTGTATTTTTCAAACTGCTTCCTCGGGAAACACCGCAAAAAGGTTCATTTGACCTGCTGGGTGCCGTGCTTCTCGCCATCGGTACTACCGGTGTGCTGTTATTCCTGACTTCCCGTCAGTGGTTCACGCTTGTCATCGGTGCTGCGGCACTGCTTCTGTTCTGGCTCCGAATTCGGCGCGCGGCAGATCCGTTTGTTCAACCTGCTTTGTTTAAAGACAAAAAATATATGATGCTCAGCTCGCTGGGGATTGTATCGTACATTAATAACTTCTCAACGTTGTTCCTGTTACCTCAAATTTTGGCGCATCTATATGGACTGACACCTGCTCAATCGGGACTCGTCATCTTCCCGGGTGCAGTCGTGTCCATGCTGCTGTCCAACCGGATCGGCCGCATGATTGACCGACATGGCAATACGTTGCTACTGAAGTTTGCCCCATGGCTACTACTGGCAGCTGCCGGACTATTCGCCTTATTTGCAGACAATAACATCTACGCCATCATGGCCGTGTATGTCCTGCTCAGCGTAGGCTTCTCTTCCCTAACCACCAGCGTGTCCAATGAATTGTCTGGAAATCTGACTATGGATCAGGTGGGCGCAGGTATGGGGCTGTTCCAACTCAGTCAGTTCTTCAGCGGTGCTTTCAGTGTTGCTGTTACTGGCGTAGCATTAACGGCGATGCAAAACATGCCACTGTCCTCAGCGTACACCAATATTTTCTGGGGCATGACTGTGGTCGCACTGGCATCCGTTATTTTCTCTCAGGTGTATCTGAGAATGCAGTCACGGAAAGTCACGAAAACAAGTCATCAGATTTAATATCATAACTAACCAAAAGAAGTCAGCAAGGGACCCTCGGGTTCTGAACCTGGCTTTTTTTCTACCTATTTTCTATGCATGATGCATGTGTCAGCTGCCCTCTTCCACTAACACAAAACAGCCCCAAGGATGCGTTCATCACACTCCTCGGGGCTATTATTTTATGGTTGACCAACTTCTCTATTCTTCTAAACTGAGTATACTATTCAAACAGGTCCAAACGAAGACGTTTCAGACTTGTATGTTTGATGTACCACTGGCCGTCGATTTTGACAAAAGTTTCGTGGTAGTGCCCAAATCCGTGGAAGGATTTGTTCTCATTGCCCTCCGGGAACGTAACCCAATCTTCCATTGGGGAGATGACCTTTGCTTCGTTCTCAGATACAAATTCAACTTCGGCGCTATGAACATGATGCACGGTTACGGCAACATCCACCAGATCACGGAATACTTGTACGATCGTATCACGGCCTGTTAATACCGGAATTGGGTTGCCCTCTGTACTGAAATCGGCCACTGCATCCGGAGCAAACACATCGCCCAAAGTATCCCATTGCTTCGTATCAATATAGCGGCAATAACGTGCCTTGGTGTTCCGAATGTTTTCAAGCGCGAGCAATTGTTCCAGTCCTGTGATCGTTGATTGGCTCATGTGTTGTCCCTCCAGAGATGTAAAATGTGATGTAAGATTAGGATCATGTATGTATGCATACTATACCTTCCTTATTGTACCATTCGCCTTCTATTAGGTACAACGATACAAAAAAATCTTTCCTTACCTCTCACGAGGTTGGGGAAAGATCACTTCTAGTGCAAGTTACAGGGAATGTGCACCCTTCATCTGGGAAGCCAGTTCCGACATTTTCTTATTGTTCAAAAAACTTTCCATCTCTTCTTCCGCCTGCACCATCACCTGCTGGATCAAACAGCCTGCGTTATGATTCTGGGAACATTCGAACAGGGACGCTTGACCTTCAATCGCATGAATGATCTCCAGGAAAGAAGGATCTGGATTTTTACGACTAAGCCGGTAACCACCATTGGCGCCAGAAGTTGATTCGATCATGCCCGCCTTAACCAATTTGGTCAATATTTTGGACAGATAGGTTGGTGATACCTTCTGCAATTCTGCAAGTTGGTGTACACTAACCAGCTGTTCGGGGGCAGTGCTTACAAGATGAAGCATCGTATGCAAAGCATAATTTGTCGCTTTTGAATATTTCATGAGGGCACCTCATTATACACGGATTTAATTTATCCATAATAGACTTGATTGAGCTCTGTGTCAAACCACTATACCTCAAGCGCTGGCAACATCGAAAGGATACGGGTTAATTATGATACAATCCGCGGTAATCCGTAGGTGTCATCCCCTCATGAGCCATGAACTGTCGGTTAAAATAACTGGCATTGGGATATCCCGCTTCCTCCGCGATTTGTCCAATGTTGGCCGTAGGACGTTCGAGTAACCATTGCTTCGCCATCTGTAGTCGTGAACGAGTGATAAATTCCATGGGCGTCATCTCCACAGCACTCTTGAACATTTTGCAAAAGTAATACGAACTCACACCTGCGAGATCCGCCCAATCCTGTAACAGGAAAGGTTGACAGGCCTCTTGCTGCATCTGTGGAAGAAGTGCAAGAACCCGACTCTCCGCCTTACTTGTGGTACGTGTGCTCTTTAAAGGTACTGCATGCTGCACGAACTCGGCAAGTACGGCATAGGTCAGTGTGGATAGCTGAGCTGGACGCAGCATGGTGTTCTGTTCCGCTTCAGTGAGCAAGGCCAGATGAGCCTCTTCCCAAGAGCTGCGTTGCCGCAGTGTCCACAATAGATTGCGATGTAACCCCCGCTCGATCATATAATCATGCAGACGTTCACCGTAAAAATGAACCCATCGTACATCCCATGGATCATCTTCACTACTATAATAATGCTGCCGCTGCTGCGGGAAATAGAGAAACGCCTGACCTGCGCGAAGCTCATGCACCACCCCGTCCACTTCCACATATCCCTTGCCCGAAGCGACGTAGTGAATATTAAAGTTGTTCAGTGCGCCAGCCTCACGCAACACGGAATGCTGGACGTGGTCCATATAATGTCCGACGGACTCGGGATAACAAAAATATGGAATATCCTGCAGGGTAAGCAATACGGTTTGTCTCATCATAGCCGGTTCTCCTTGATCAACAATATTGTGTTAACTAACCTCAATATATTATCATTTTAATTCATTGGTCTATTCTTTATAATCACAATATACATTCATAAACGGGAGGATACAACACATGAATTCAGTTCAAAAATTGCGTTGGGGCATTCTTGGTAGCGCTAGCATTGCTGTGGAATCCGTCATTCCAGGCCTGCAGCAATCCGAGTTAAATGAAGTAACCGCGATTGCCAGTCGAGACGAAGATAAAGCCAAACAGACGGCCGAACAACTTGGGATCGACAAGGCTTATGGCAGTTATGAAGCTTTGCTCGCTGATGATTCCATTGATGCCGTATATATCCCACTGCCGAATCATCTTCATCGGGAATGGACGATCCGGGCTGCTGAAGCAGGCAAACATATTTTGTGCGAAAAACCACTGGCTCTGACAGAACAGGAAGCTCAGGAGATGGTTCAAGCTTGTGCAGATGCAGGTGTGCATCTGGCTGAAGCATTCATGTACCGCCATCATCCAAGATATGAGCAGATCCGAGATATCATTGCCAGCGGTGAGATTGGTGAGATTCGTGGTATGCACAGCACATTTTCATTTAATAACTCCAATGCATCCGGCAATGTCCGCTTTCGGCGGGATTGGGGCGGAGGTGCACTGTATGATATCGGATGTTATTCCATCAGCGTAGCACGTCTGCTACTTGGTCAAGAACCAAGTGCAGCCACTGTTATTGGCATGTTCTCCCCACAGCATGATCAAGTCGATATGATGGCTTCCGGACTGCTGGAATTCGATAATCACGTTGGCGTGACCTTTGACAGCAGCATGTGGGCAGCCTTCCGCAACACGCTGGAGGTATTGGGATCCGACGGGATTATTGAAGTCCCTTCGGCATTTATCAGCGGACAGGACCGCAGTTCCAACTTCTATGTAACGGCTGGTGGTGAACGCAGAGAGATTGAAGTCCCGCAAGTGAACCACTACTCTCTACAGGGAGATGATATGGCACGTGCTGTACTTCAGGGCAAGGATTTGCGCTTCGCCCCTTCCGATGCGGTAGCTAATATGAAAGTACTGGAAGCTTGCCTTCGTTCAGCGGAAGAGCGTACACGAATTACACTATAATTGAGAGGATGAACTGACTTATGGAATATATCGAAATTGCTGGTGCAGGTAAACGTGTCTCCAGATTGATTAAAGGAACCGATTATTTCGTGCATAATGCCTACGATAAAGCAGCTACGAACATGGATGCTTTTCTGTCGATTGGCGGTAACACTGTAGATACAGCACATATTTATTGTGGTGGACAGAGTGAAGAAGTCCTTGGTCGTTACATGAAGGAACGTGGTAACCGCGACCAGATCGTCATTCTCACCAAAGGCGCGCATCATGACCAGAATGGGCCACGTGTGAACGCTGATGCCATCCGCAGTGACTTGATGGAAAGTCTGGAGCGTCTTCAGACAGATCACGTAGAGATGTATGCCTTGCACCGCGATGATCCCAATACCCCTGTCAGTGTTATTCTTGAAGCACTGAATGAACATATTGATTCCGGCAAAATCGGCGCAATTGGCGCCTCCAACTGGACCTGGCAGCGGCTCGAAGAAGCCAATGCATACGCTGCGGCGAATGGCCTGAAGGGCTTCACATTCAGCAGTCCAAATCTCAGTCTCGCCAAAGCAAACGAACCGTTCTGGGAAGGCTGTGTGTCAGCAGATGCAGAGACGCTGGCATGGCATGAGCAAACCAAACTACCATTGCTATCCTGGTCCTCCCAAGCGCGTGGTTTCTTCACTGGAAGATTCACACCTGAAGTTCGGGATAACGAAGATCTGGTGCGTGTATTCTACAGTGATGATAACTGGGAACGGTTGCATCGGGCTGAACAATTGGCTAATTCCAAGAAAACAACACCAATCCAGATTGCACTTGCTTATGTATTGAATCAGACGTTCCCAACCTGTGCGCTGATCGGAGCCCAGAATCAGGCAGAACTGCTCTCCTGTGACGAAGGATCACGCATCACGCTTACTCCTGCTGAAATCGCATGGTTGGATCTGGGCAGTGATGTACCGGCTGGCATCTAAAGAAAATTAATCATTCCATCATTCAATTTAATGACTCCAAGAGGCTGATATTCCGCGATAGCGTGAAATGTCAGTCTCTTTCTGTTCTGAACAAGCGATCAGATGCTTTAACCTTGTTGCACAAATTACCATATATACTGTTCACTTTTCCCCACTTGCCCGGGAACAAATAAAGAAGGACTTACCCCAGAACACTTCTCTGAAGATAAGTCCCTTATATCATAGATTAAGCCATTTAGAATGTTAGAAATTGCACTGTCATTCGTATGGGTTACAGTTTAACGATCTGACCTGTTTTCTCGGATTCGAATGCTGCCAAGATCACTTGCAGAGAACGCAAGCCCTCTTCCCCTGAAATCGCTGGAGGTGTTTGAGTGACAATCGACTCTACAAATGCGTCAATTACACCACTCGGCACTTGTTTCTCGTTGGTAGCCATGGCACCAACTTTGTACGTCTCAACTGTACCATTGGTCAGCTCAACGATAACTTCATCGCCTTCCACTGTTCCGATCTTCATAACACCATTCTCACACCACAGCACTGTACTGTTGTCTCCAGCTCTGTATTGTGTCCAGCTCGCTACGAGCGTTCCGATCGCTCCGCTCTTCATACGCAGCAAACAAGTTGCGTTATCGTCAACTTTAGTGCCTTCCTTGTGCAGTGTGCTGATGAAACCAGCCACTTCAGATACTTCATCATTCAGCAGATAACGGATGAAGTCGGATTTGTGCACGCCCAGATCGCCCATTGCGCCCATAATCGCTTCTTCTTTACGGAAGAACCAGCTTTCAGCTCCGTCCACACTCCATCCTTCCGGACCCGGGTGACCAAACGATGTACGGAAATTCAGGACTTTACCGAGTTTGCCGGATTCGAGAATTTCTTTTGCTTTTACGTGAGGAGGCATCAAACGCTGGTTGTGACCAACCATCAAATACACGCCATTTTTCTTGGCAGCTTCGATCATTTGCTCGCCTTCTTCAGTGGATACTGCCATTGGTTTCTCAACCAATACATGCTTGCCTGCATTTGCAGCAGCAATCGCCATTGGCGCATGCAGATAGTTTGGTGTACACACACTAACGGCATCCACTGTTTCGTTTGCAAGCAATTCTTCGTAACTGGAATACGCTTTACCGCCGTAAGTCTCGGCCATCTTCTCCGCACGCTCCACAACCGGATCGGCAAAAGCGACAAGTTCTACGTTCTCATTGGCAGCGTACTCTGGAATATGTCTGCGCTCGGCAATGGCTCCACAGCCGAATACAGCAACTTTAATTTTACTCATGTACATAAGTCTCCTTTGACAAATAGATTAGCATTTTTCATGGTTCGATGGTCCATTAGAATTGATTCAGGTAGTTTTCTTTCAACCAGTTGTAGCTGTTGGATACGCTCTCAAACGGAGGATTCTGACATACGTCTTGTTCCACGATCAGCCATTCCACGCCTGCATTCGTAGCGCCTTCAATAACAGCTGGCAGGTCAACCGAACCTTGTCCCAATTCCAGTGTTTTCATCTGGCCCTGTTCGTCTTTGCTGAAGTCCTTCAGATGAAGCAGCGGCAAGCGACCCGCATATTGTTTAATATACTCGATCGGATTTTGTCCCGCAAATTGTACCCAACATACGTCCATTTCCACTTTTACCGCTTCCGGTGATGTTTGAGCGAACATGGCATCAAAGGCATTGGCATCGCCAACCTGGCCATGGAATTCAAAGTCATGGTTATGGTATCCGAAGATCAACCCTTGTTTCGCTGCTTCAGCTCCATATTGTTGTAACTCAGCGAATAGCTTGGTCCAACCTTCTGCATTCTCAGGACGATCTTCTGGCATCAGGTAAGGACAAATGATATATTGTGCACCAATTGTTTTCAGGTAATCGATTTGTTTTTGCAAGTCTTCGCGCATCGCATGTAGTGAAACGTGGCTGCTGAATCCTTTCAGTCCAAGTTCATCTAGTAGCGCTTTCATTTCCTCAGCTGGAATATCGCCATATCCGGCAAACTCCACACCTTCATATCCAAGGGCCGCTACCTTACGCAACGTACCACGAAAATCTGTTGCAGTTTCATCACGGAGTGTAAACAATTGCAAACCAATATTAAGTTTTTTCATGTAGGATACACCTCTGTTCTCAAATTTGCTTTCATTGCTCTATCTGGTATCATCCTAACGCAAAACAGGCTAGAATGAACATATACAATATAGTCAGAACATGAACTATCTGATCAAATTTTATTTCCATCATTTTGCATCAATTGAATGTAGCTAATTTCAACTGAAGATATTTACACTGGCACTCCGATGACAGAACAACCTTCCGATCGCTGTTATCCCCAGATTTTTTTGATTTCCTTTTCAAAAGGATAAAATCCGGAGATAAAGGCGAACACTTCGTTTCTTCAGGTTCTTTCTGTCCTCTCCGTTTTCGTGTAAATGTTAAGTTAAACTTATGATGTAAAAGGATGTACATATTGGGGGATTTTATCTTTGGATACGTTAGAGACATCTGTACTGATCTGTGACTACTCATACCACTATAAAGCGTTCACTCATAATATGAAGGGCGAGTTGCAAACCTATCTGTTCCGTCTGCAGACCGAAGGCTCGTGCAAAGTGTATGTACAGGATGAAGAATTCAGGATGACTAGCGGGGATTTGCTGCTCTTAAAGCCTGGTGACGACTACCATCTCGTTGTAGATGAACCACATAAGGAAGGACGCTTGTCTAGCGGAGATTATTATCTGTTCTGCGAGGGCAGCTGGATCGAGAACTGGTGGAAACGGCAGCATCGATCTACCGTGAGCCGGATTGGACTTGATGACAAGCTCATCAGCCTGTGGAGAAATATGTTACTTGAGAAACGTCGCGGACCTCTTGAGGAAAATGCGGAGCTAAAGGATGCGTTACTGCGCGGATTATGTCTATATATTGACCGGGCAATTAAAGAGAATATTCAGACCGATCGGGCAGTCTCCTCTGCGCTGAAGTTAAAACGTTTTATTGAGGAGCATGCCACGGTCACGTTCAAGCTTGATGAAGCGGCTCGTTATGCAGGGCTCAGTCTGTCACGTGCAGTCCGTTTATTTAAGGAGCACTACAATCAGACCATGATTCAATATGCGATTGAGATCCGTCTGAATGCGGCATTGGAACGAATGAAATACAGTGAAATGACACTGGAGCATATTGCCGAATCCTGCGGTTTTGCAAGTTACTCCTATTTCCACCGGGTATTCCGGGCGCACTTCGGTGTATCTCCGGCGGAATATCTCAAATCCAAGCAGCATGAGCCTATCGATGATCTGGAGCATGTATGATGTTCAGTTCCAGAAACCCATGACCTTAAAGAGGTTCATGGGTTATTTTGATACATTGAACTGTAATCAACTTTCAGTACGACTGGAAGTCAGAACGTTTTATATAAGAATGAAGTTCACTTCAATATTTTTTTCATGTGACTCCTACAGAACAAGACTGTACAATTATAGAGACAGTCACTTTACAAATTCATACATATCCATTAAATTCACATTTATCATACTGGAGCGATACATATGCTAACCCACCAGCGCAAAGTCCTCATCATCGAGGATGAACCAGATATTTCGCGCATTCTGCGAGATTATTTAACCAAAAATCAATATGAAGCCGCCGTGGCAGCCACTGGACAAGATGGACTTCAGATTATGGAGCTTATTCAACCAGACTATATCATTCTGGACATTATGCTTCCGGACATGGACGGGATCGAGGTCTGTCGAGAGATCAGAAGGCGCAACAATATCCCCATCCTCATTCTAAGTGCCAGAGGCAGTGATACCGATAAGGTACTTGGTCTTGGCTTTGGAGCAGACGACTATATGACCAAGCCCTTCTCGCTGAGCGAATTGTTAGCACGAATTAATGCCCACTTCAGGCGTTATGACAGTATGACATCCGTTGGAGACAGAACAGATCTGTTGCATCTTGGAAACCTGGTGATTGATAAAAAAGCCTATAAAGTTACACTAAACGGATCGGAAGTTTCTCTGTCTGCCAAGGAATTCGAATTACTTCATTACTTGGCAAGCCATAAGAATCAGGTATTCTCCAAAGCCCAGTTGCTCGACGCCATCTGGGGATATGCAACCTACGGTGATGAAAATACCGTAACCGTATACATTCGCAGACTACGTGAAAAGATTGAGGCAGATGCCTCGCATCCGACCGTTCTGAAGACGGTATGGGGTGTCGGTTACAAATTCAATTACGAATAAGTGAGATTGGAGGCACCCACATGTCATTGAACAGCTGGTCCAAACGCTGGTTGTTAACAACACTTGGGCTTCTCATTATTATCGTTTTAAGTATCCTTGTACTGTCGATGATACTGTTACAAGATCGAAATTCAGGCGAATCCAATCTGTCCTTGAATCAGGTTCGACTCAAGGTCAATCCGATCTTACTCGCTTTGGAGCAAAATTATCAGCATCTTAATGAACAAAATATTCGTGAAGACATACGTTCCATCGCAAGAGAGACCGGGGTTCTGCTTACCTATCTAAACTTGGATGGAAAAGTCATTCTGTCCTCCGACCCCACCTCTGAAGGGACGCAAGTTAATCTACGTACAGCTCTTCATTATGATCTGCATCATGCCACTCAGGCCGCGGATGGTAACGATTTGCTTGATTTGGCGTTTCCTGTGATGGACGGACCCACGGGAAGTCAGATCGGCAATGCCATCTTTTCCATCCCCCAAGCCATGGTTACGGTTCAGCAATCGATGACTTTTCCGGTTATATTGATTAGCGCACTCCTGCTCCTGTCACTGATTCTGAGCTTATTTCTATTCTGGATGAAACGAAAACTGGACAAACACCTGCTCTCTCCCATCCATCAATTGAAGCAACATGCGGAATCCATGCTTAAAGGCAATTATGAAGAACAAATCCAGTACAACCGGAACGATGAATTGCTCGAAGTATATGCCATGTTTGATCTCATGCGCACAGAGATTAAACATATGAGCGAGCAGCGTATTCAGCAGGAACAAGCACAAAAAGAACTCATCACCAATATATCTCATGACATTAAAACACCAATTACCACGATAAAAGCATACATAGAAGCTATTGAGGAAGGACTATGCAACGATCAGGAGACGCTGATGGAATATATGGGAGTGATGCGAACCCATACGGATAAAACAGCCCGCCTTGTGGAGGATCTGCTAGTTCATGCACTTCAGGAATTGGGGCAAATTTCGGTGGAAACCCGTGAGTTGTACAGTGGGCCTATACTGGAGACGATGTTGAAACCTATTGAACATGTTGCTCTAACAAAGGGGCTTATCTATAAAGGACCCAACTACATCCCCAATGTGTTAATCGCTATCGACCCCACTCGAATTGAACAGGTGATCTCCAATCTTGCCGCCAATGCCCTCAAGCATACAGCTCCAGGAGACACGATACGTATAGATATGGAACTGGAATCTGAGCATTTGAATGTGACGATCGCCGATTCGGGTCAGGGAATACGTGTACAGGACATGCCGTTTGTTTTTCAGCGTTACTTCAGAGGCCAGGCGAGTCATGCAGAACAACGTGTTCAGGAAGGTACAGGGCTGGGCCTTTCTATCTGCCAAAGCATTATTGAAGCACATGGAGGCCATATTTCCTTTACTAGTAAAGAAGGACAAGGTACAACCTTCCGGTTCTATCTGCCGATCTGCTGAGCCCACACTCAACAGCTGTAATACTTTATTCATAATTTGATAAGGCTTCCTCAACATCCCTCCTCTAGAATAAATCCTATATTACACTCGGGAGTGATTCGAATTGTCCAAAAAGGTGATTATCCGTGCACAGAATCTGTGCAAAACGTACAACAGCGGAAGTGAACAACATCATGCCATCCGTAATGTTGATCTTGATATCTATGAAGGGGAATTCACGGTCATCATGGGTAACTCTGGTTCTGGCAAATCAACCCTCTTATATCTGCTAAGCGGACTGGATCAGATTACAGCAGGTGAGGTCTATTTTCGCGACCAGCGGATTGACGCTTACAGTGAACGTCAAATGTCCGATTTCCGCACCCGCCGGATCGGTTATATCTATCAAAGTATCAATCTGGTCCCAGACCTTTCCATCAAAGAGAACATTGCTTTACCGGGATATATTGCAGGAAACAAAAAGAAGGACATCCTATCCCGCGCTGCTGAGCTGATGAATGCCATGGATATTGATGGACAGCGTAACCGCCTCCCATCCCAAACTTCCGGAGGACAGCAGCAACGAGCTGCGATTGCACGGGCTTTGATCAATTCGCCGGATATCATTTTTGCGGATGAACCGACCGGAAGCTTAAATATGGAACATGGCACAGCCGTTCTCGATATCCTTACAGATATTCATCGAAAAGGACAGTCTGTTGTTATGGTGACGCATGATATCAAGGCCGCCTGTCGGGCAGATCGCCTGATCTATATTCAAGACGGCAAGATTGGCGGAATCCTTGAGTTTGACACCTATGACGAACATCAAATTCAGGATCGTGAAGCGATTATCTTCGCTTTGGTTACGGGGAAGGAATAACGATGGCAGTCATATTTAAACTTAGCTTGTCGTATCTGAGTAGGAACAAAATACAAAATGCGTTGATTGCGCTGCTCCTGCTTCTCTCGACACTTCTTGTATCTACAGCTACTGTCATTCTGGCGAACACCGGCAATCAGTTTTATGAAATGCATACCCGAACCCATGGATCTCATCAGATCCTGACGTTTGAAAAAGGACTGAATGACCCTGACGCTGTGCACAACTGGTGGGCTTCTCAGGATGGAGTTCAGGTGTCCCCTTTGCTAACGTATCGTACATTTTCAGGCATCATTTTGAATGAAACTCACATCCCTAACATCTACCTGTACATGTTTAATACGCCTCCACCGCCATGGGGTGTGGATGAACTGATTTTCTCAAGCGGGACGCCCGACACAGTTCCCGAACAAGGCTCCGTCTGGATTCCAACGTCCATGGCGAATGCTTATCATATCTCGGTAGGTGATACCATTGGCTTCAAAACCGGCTCAAGCACACTTGAATTGAATGTATCGGGCATTGTCATCGATGTACCATACGGGGCACCCTTCTCCAATACAGCACGGGTCTGGATGAATCCTGCCGATTATCAACATGATCTCGCTACACTTGCTGGCAACGAGAATCGTATGATGGGCATCCATTTTAACGATTACAGCATGAATTCGGTGTATTGGGAACGGTACAATCGTGAGACAGGTATTCCGTTTCTGGAATCCAAAATGGAGTTCGAGGCCATTGCCTCTTTTTATCTGATCATCAATCAGGTTATTGGATTCATCATGATATTCATGGGTGTTGTCATGCTCTCTATCGCCCTGATGACCATCGGATTTACGATTGCGGATGCCATCCTGGCCAATTACAGAACGATAGGAATCCTCAAATCACTAGGTCTGACTTCCCGAAAAACGATAGGCACCTATGTTATTCAATATGCATTGATATCCATCGTAGCCATTATCCCTGGACTTGCACTCAGTATATGGATATCCAAATGGATCATTAATATTTCTGTATCCTCTCTTCGAGTGGGGAATCAGAACATTCCAGTTCAAGGATTGGATGCGGCCATACTGGCCGGCGTACTACTATTTACTCTAGTGATTCTGTTCACTGTGTTACATGCCAAAAAGGCACGCAGCATACAGCCCGTGCAGGCTATTCGTTATGGTATGTCGGAGACAGATCACAGCCGGATGGCTGGCAAAATGAATTCGCCATTGGCGCACTGGATCGGGTTCACACGACTGCCTGTGACCGCCGTGCTTGGATTCCGACATGTGTTCAAAAACACCAAAAGCTCTGTTCTAACAATCCTGCTGACTACCATGGCTTCCTCCGTACTAGTTTTGGGGTATGTTCTGCTGACCAGTATAAACGGAATTGAACAGACCGCAGCTAAATGGGGGTATGACAATGCCAATATCGCAGCAGTCGTAGTGAACAAAAGTAACTTCCCCAAGGCTGAACTAAAGCACGTGTTAGCGCAGGATTCGAGGATCAGCAATGTAGGCTGGCAAGGGAACACAACGGGTGTAATTAGCCCGGAGTCTTTGGCAGCAGTAGAGGGCCAATCCATCAGTCTCAACTTGAGTGTACTGGACGGGAGTTATCAGGAACTTGGATTCGAAACGTTAAAAGGGGTTAACCCACAACATGCGAATGAAATTGCCATTGGTGTAAGTGTAGCCAAAACATCAAATAAAGATCTCGGTGATCTTATCGATATCTATATTGAAGGAGAAAAGCGTACATTCCTCATCACAGGCATCTATCAGGCGTTCGCCAACATGTCTGTTTCAGGCAGAATCACCATTGATGCCATGAGAAGTGTGAACCCGGATTATAGTGAATTTGATGTTATCTTCATCAATGTGAACGATATGGCACAAGCGGGTAAGGTTGCCTCTGAATTAAATGAGCAATTTAAAGATTTTGCTTCGGTAGTCACTCAGAAGACTTTGCTTGATTCGGTTTACGCAGAAGCCGCTAACATCCTGATCTATCCGATGAGCCTGATCGGATTTCTGTTTATCATTGTGACGTTCATCATTATTTTCAGTACCTGTAGAATCAATATCCGTAAAGAAAGCAGAACGTACGGGATATACAAATCGCTGGGAATGACATCTCGCCAAATCCGGTTGTCGCTCACCATGGGAATGTTCATACTGTCCTCCGTGGGAGCCATACTGGGTATTTTCGTCGGCGTATACCTGCTGCCTCTTCTACTCGAAATGGTCCTTTCCGGTTATGGTATCGTACAGCTTCCACTGATCCTGCATTGGGGTGGAATGGTACTGTTCACCTGTCTAAGCATCATTGCAGCCAGTCTTGGCTCGTGGTTCTCTTCGAGAATCATTCGGGAAGCATCGCCACGTATACTGGTTATCGAATAATGTAATCAGAATGCCTTAACACAATAAAACAAGCCCTTCCATACCTCTATAGGATGTGGAAGGGCTTGTTATCATGATATGAACTAATTCCGCCATTTCTTCACAAGTGCACCAATCTGATGTGGCGTAGTGCGGCAACAGCCGCCAATAATCTGCGCGCCCGCAGCAACCCACTGCTCCGAAGCATCACTCATGCTGCCACAGGTACCCTGTCCGCTCCACGTCTTCGTTGCTGCATCATATACTTCTCCCGAGTTCGGATACACAATAACAGGTTTATCGCTGGTACAGCTCAAAATACCCACTGCTTCCGTCACCACTTCCATCGGAGCACAGTTCAGGCCAATCGCCGCAACCTGCGGCTCGGAGCCAAACTTCTGTGCACATACCTCAAGCGGTGTGCCCTCGCTGATGCTTGTCCCGTCTTTTAAAGAAAAGGATAACCAGGCATACGCATGAGGAAACTCCTTCAGTAAATCAACCAGCACTTGTGCTTCCTGCAACGAAGGAATTGTCTCAAACGCCAAAATGTCAGCACCCGCTTCAATCAGCGCCGCCATACGCGGACGGTGAAATGCGGCCAGCGTCTCATCCGACACGCCGTAATGTCCCACATACTCTGAACCATCCGCCAGATAGGCGCCGTACGGACCAACGGACCCGGCAATAATTGGACGTGGACGAAAACTGTCCCCTTCGCGATCTACTGTACGATCTGTTATATGCTCCTCATTCTCTACGTTCTCGGAACGTACCGAAGGAGCTTCTACAAGCTGACCTGTCGAGCTTTCTCTCCCTACTAAACTACTCTGCACTTCTGCCCACACGTCATCTCTCGCCTGTACAGCCAGTTCCACCGTCTTCCGGATCAGCTCCAGTGCTGCCTGTTCACCAATCCCTCTCTTGCGGAAACCATCCACCGTCGCCTGATAACTGGATGTAATCGCACAGTCGGCTCCTGCTCGAAAATAATCTGCATGGACCTGAACAATAACATCCGGATTCTCAAGCAACACACGAGCAGACCATAGTGGATCATCGAGATCACATCCATGCTGTTCGAGTTCCGTAGCCAACGCTCCATCCAGAATCATGACCGGATGTTCACGAAGGATCTGTTCCATGGGGTTAGTCTGTTGTTCTTGCGTCATGTACTTGTCCTCTTTTCTTATTCACACGTTCTGTCAGATAATAAGCAGCGTAACATACTGCGATAAACGGAACCCCACAATACAGCGCAATTCGCTGTGTCGGGTCAAAGGCAATACCTATGCATGAAGCCAGGCATAATATAAATGAAACAATTGGTACCACCGGATACAGTGGTGTGCGGTAGACCAGATCTTTGACCGCATGTCCTTCCCGGATATATTGTCTGCGGAACATGTATTGGGAGGCACTGATACTCATCCATACTGCAACGACAGCCAGACCTGAAATGGAAACCAGCGTAATATACACCGTACCTGGCGCAATGATGCTGGACAGCAAGGCCAGCGCACCACCCACCATACTAATCAGAAGTGCATTCAGCGGTACTCCGCTTTTGGTCAATTTGGCAAACCACGGAGAGATCGTTCTTTTGTCAGCCAGAGACCAGAGCATACGTGAAGATGCATACAGGCCTGAATTGGCAGCAGAGAGAATCGCCGTCAGAATAACAAAGTTCATAATGTCTGCTGCATAGGGTACACCCACCCGCTCCATTACCGCTACAAACGGACTTTCCAGTACACTGGCATCCGACATGGGCAGCAAGGCCGACAAGATAATAATCGTTCCGATGAAGAAAATAACCAAACGCCACAGCGTTGTATGAATAGCCTTTGGTATCGTCTTTTCCGGGTTCTCCGTCTCACCGGCGGCAATGCCGATTAACTCGGTGCCTGAGAAGGCAAAGTTTACAGCAAGCATGGTCATCAATATCGCTGTAGCCCCATGAGGGAACCACCCGGATGCGGTAATATTCGATAGAAATGGAGCCGGTTCAGAATCCGCCATGGGAATGAACCCAAACATGGCTGCGCCACCGATAATAATGAAGATTACGATAGTCACTACTTTTACAGATGAGAACCAGAACTCGGATTCCGCAAAAAATTTCACCGTTAGAGCGTTAAACAGAAAGATCATCAGTGCAAAAACCGCGCTCCATATCCATACGTTTACCGATGGGAACCAGCGCTGCATAAGCAATCCGGCGGCTGTGAATTCGGAGCCAAGCGCAACAGTCCAGGTTAACCAGTATAACCAAGCCACCGTGTAACCTGTTGCCGGTCCGATATATTTGGCTGCATAACTATGAAATGCTCCCGTCTCTGGCATATGAACAGACAGTTCACCAAGACAGAGCATCACCAGATACACAACGATGGCTCCAATCAGATAGGACAGAATGGTTCCCAGTGGTCCCGCCTGCTGAATGGTGTAACCTGAGCTGAGGAATAATCCCGTTCCAATGACTCCTCCGAGAGAGAGCATGACCACATGCCGTGCCTGCATTTTCCGCTGAAAATGCCCTTTGTCGTTGTTGTTCTCCATACCTGCTGCTCCCCTACTTCTTCATCCAGAAAAAACAAAAAAGACCCACTCTGCCTAAAGAGTGCGCCGTTACTGACAAATAAAAACAAACGCTCCTATCTATCAGGCTTTCACCCGCTGGAATTAGCACAGTATCCTTCAGATCTGTTGCTGAGGTTTCTAAGGGCCAGTCCCTCCACCTCTCTGGATAAGAAAATGATTTTTTACTAATATAGCGATCTATCATGAATGTGTCAACAATTAAATAATATATGGCACACCTCGCTATTCGGTGGAAGACCCCGGATTCGTGATGGTGGTCTTTACCTCATAGGTGATCGGCACGGTGCTAAAAATTTTATCCCAATCGTCTTTGACTTTTTTCCATGTTTTAGGTTCTTTAATACGCAAGCTATCCCGAAAATCCGCAACATCTACTTTATAGGTATGCTGCAGTTTGTATAACAACTGTCGAATCTGTTGTTTGGCAAGTTCAGCAAATTCTTTTTCCAATTCACTGAGATACGCACCTTTTTCCTCTTCCTCGGGAGCACGCCAATCCTCCATCAACCAGCCTTCGGATTCAGTTTTCACATGGAATGAAATATCATCGCCAACCACTTTTGGAATTATTGTTGTTTTTTTCTTCTTCATTTCATATACAACAGTGAACCCCTCTTTATTGTATGTCTTCAAGATACCTCCTTTTTCTTTAGGTCTGAGCCAAGATAGCCCTTCTAGATCCGTTTGGCTGAGTTCCCCGATGAATTTTGTTGTTTTCCCATCAAAGATACTGGCACCGGAGAACTTGTCCTCTCCATTGAAGTTCAGTACATTCTGGAGCAAAAAGCTGGAGCCGGATTGCATTTGTGCATCTAATTTGGAGAGTAGAACGGGGTCCAGGATTTTATTGGACAAGTATGAATTACCGGTAATACCTGTAAGATAAAATGCTGGAATCCGGGAAGGATCATCTGAAGTCAGTACATCAACAGCGCGATGATGGCTAATCAACACCAGACAGTTAGGACGAATATCGTTATCCCGAAGTACAAAATCCAGCAGCTGGTCCAGACCATACTTTTTGGCGATATCCTTGGACACAACGATAACCTTCAGATGATGTCCGATGAGCGGATGATCTCGTCTCAGTGCAAACTGACGAAAGATTTGCAGCAAGGAATCTCCGGTAAGCTGTTCATTGGAATAGGACGTTTTACCAGAAGCAGGCGAACCGGATTGTTGGCTCTTCTGACTGCTGGAATTACCCGGAGCAATCTGTACCGTGGCTGTCACATTGTTCTGCTTGGAATACCCTCCTCCCTGATTGGCGATGTTCTCCTCAAATTCCGTCTCTTTGCCGATATCGATCCCGAGACCAACGTAGACACTTAGATCCTCTATCTCTCGACTGCTCCAACATCCGGATATCGTTAAGAGAATGCATAATACAGTGGCTAAGCGTAACAACATGCGGAATGTAATCATGCATGCTTGCCTCCTTTTTTGCGAATCAGACTTAACAACAGTAGTACCAGAGGTAAAATGCCAAACAAAAATACGGACACATTGCCTAGCATATCTCCTAGTACGAAGGTATCATCCACTGTTTTGGGTATCATTGCTGTCAGATAAATGAACGGCAGCAGGCCGTACATGATGCCTTTGATTTTTTTGGAACGAAACAAATCACGAATACCCACCGAAGCGCAGTAATGTGTAATTGCTGTAGTCGAAAAGATTTGCATAATCCAGATGACCAGCAATAAGGATTCAAAACGCTCGAATATCAGACCCTGGATTTCGAAGCTTCTTACCAAATCCAGCGTTGGCCAGGTTCGAGTTTTGATGCCATCGAGCGATAAACTGCCTATAACCATCACCACCGTGATCAAGTAGATAATAGTGGATATGAGTATCCCCCAGGTCATCGCTTTATTGCTCTTCTTCGGATTTTTCATATAGGCAGTCATGATTAACATCACCTCATAGCCCGTATAAGATAATAGTGAAGGCTTCAACCCTTGGAAAACGGGCATAATCCCATCACCGAGGACGGGTCTCAGATTGCCAATCTCGAATAGCTGATTACTAAGCAAAATTTCAATCACAAATATAATAATCGTAATCGGAAGGATGATCTCAAACACACGTACGATAACGCCAAGCCCGCCTGAAATCATATATACACCGATCCACATGAAGACCATCACAATCGCCCAGGTGGGGGTGCGTTCGAGCAGATACATCCCAGTTACTTCAGCCATAACTCTGATTTCGAATGCGGCAATAACTATGAAATACATAATCATAGACAATCCCAGTATGTAAGCAATCCAGCTGCCCGTAATCTCACGGGTGAACTGGAAGACGGTTTTCTCCGGAAATCTGCGACACAGGGTAACCAGAATTATTCCGACACCTATGATAATGAATCCAGATAGGATAATGGAAATCCAGACATCCGGTGTTCCGACAGCTTTGCTGGTCGTTCGAGGTAACGTCAATATCCCGGCACCAAGCATGTAATTGACAATAATTACAACAGCCTGTGTCGTGGTTAGCTTTCCTTGGGAGCCATTCACTTAGTTCACCTCCAGACCTTCAGTAGATGGAATTCCATTTATTTTTTCCGATCATCATCGATCGGATTAGTCATTTTGGGACGCATTCTCATCATATTTAGCGGTGCACGGATAACAAAATCCTTCCATTCATTCATGTGATAGGGAACGGCTGGTGCAACATAAGGTACGCCAAAGCTTGAGAGTCGTGCCAGATGTGTACACACAAGCAGAAAGAACATAACCACGCCAAACAATCCGAGTACGGCTGCGCTGAACATAGCGGCAAATCGTAGAATCCTTAGCGTTAATCCCGCACTATAGACCGGAATCGTAAAGGAAGAGATGGCTGTTACCGCAACGACAATGACCAGAAATTGGCTTATTATTCCCGCTTGCACCGCTGCTTGTCCAATAATCAGACCTCCTACGATACCCATCGCTGGCGCAATCGGTTTGGGCAAGCGTATCCCGGCCTCCCTCAAGATTTCAATTGAAAGCTCCATGATGAGTACCTCAATAATTGAGGGGAATGGAACTCCGGTACGCGTTTCAATAATCGTCAATACCAGCTTGGTTGGAATAAGACCCGGATGGAACGAGATAAACGAGATATAGAGCGCAGGAGCAAGCAATGCCAGCATCGCGGCCATAAAACGTAGCACTCGCAAAAATGTTCCAGGAATCCAGCGTTCATAATAATCCTCGGGAGACTGAAGCAACATGCTAAAGGTCACCGGTACAATTAATACAAATGGCGTTCCATCCAACAAAATTGCCACTCGGCCTTCCAGAAGAGCACCCATCACCCGGTCAGGTCTTTCCGTATTCAGTACCTGCTGAAAAGGACTCAGTGTATTATCTTCGATGAGTTGTTCCACATAACCTGATTCGAGCATTGAATCCATATCCATCTCTTCAATTCGCTTGCATACTTCAGCAACGAGATCTGGATCGGCAATATCCTGAATATAGGCTATCGCCAAATCTTTTTTGATCCGTGAACCCACTTCATACTTCTTAATAAACAGGCTCTGATCACTTCCATAACGACGTAAAATGCCTGTATTATCGCTTAATTGCTCTGTAAAACCAATACGAGGCCCACGAAGCAGTCCCTCTGACAAGGGTTCATTCATACCTCTTGTTTTGATCTTATGAGCTCCAATTAATAAAGCACCTGGCAAACCATCAACCAGCAGTGCATTTTTCCCAAACAACACACCAACTGCGAGTTCTTGGAGGGACTTCGTCTCCTCAACCAGACTGACAGGAAGTAATTGATCTTGCAGATATGCCGACAGTAAGTGTGCGTTGTCTGGATGAAGGAAACCCTCCTGCTTAAGTAGAGGAACACCTTCGAACATCAACGGTGTAATCAAGTGATCATCAACTAAGTCTTGATCTACCAGGCCTTCGGTATAAATGACCGCAGCCCGTGTATTCGTTCCCCTAATAATAAATTCCCGAATATGCACGTCTGCATTGAGTCCAAAGCTTTCTTTCACACTCGTCAGATTTATGCTGTACTTTTCGGTTAATTTAATATTGGCATAGTGGCCTGTTTCGGTCCCTTCACCCTGCCCTTTGGCTGCTGGCGAGATATCCTTCGAGGATATGGACGATGGCTTCGAACGAGAGAAGCTTCCGCGCTTAATGGCAGCATTGATCCAGCGCATGCTCAATGTAATACCAATTGGAATGATGAAGACCAAGAATGCCTGAATCCATATGGACCAATCCGGCACGTAGGATACAATTGTTGACCACATGTTCCCACCCCAACATTTCTCTGCATGACATAGCTGCAGGTATTCCCAAGTATTGTGTCCCCGTTTGATCACAATAATTCCCGTTTTTTTGAGTACTGAACGACAAAAAAAACGGTTCCTGTGCAAGGAACCGCTATTACTATATATTGTTATACGATTCTGGTCACATGCTCCGCTTTGGCATCCAACAAGTGAGCTGAAGCAGCAATTGCTGTAAAATCATTCAATGCGATCTCGATCTGCTTCTGGCTCTGCTCCACATATTCTTCTACTTTTTTGGTACCACCCGTGATATTACCAATCTCCTTGGTTATTCCAGTCACGCTATCACGAATCTCATTAATCGAACTCTCCACCATTGCGGATAGTTTCTTAACTTCCTTGGCCACGATATCAAATCCTCGTCCGTATTCTCCTGCATGTGCAGCCTCAATGGCAGCATTCAACGCGAGCAGTTGCGTCTGTGATGAAATCTCGCGTATCGTTCGTACCACGCCCTGAATCGATCCGGCCTGTTCCTGCAAATGAGTCAGCGTTGCACGGTTAGAAGTCGACACCTCTGAGATATAGGAGATACTGGACATTAATTCCTGGCTCCGTTCAATGCCTACATCTGCCTGCCCATTCAGTTCATGAGACATCGTTTTCAGCTCATTCACTACGACCGAAATGTTGTTCTGACGGTTGGTAATGTTGGTGGCGATTTTGGAGACACCCAGTATCTTCTGATTCGTCTCATCGTACACCGGCATATATGTCGCTTCAAGCCATACAGAATTCCCCTTTGCATCCTTGCGTTCAACCTTGTCCTGGAAGCTGACACCATTAAATATGCTATTCCAAAAAGCATCATATTCCGGAGTATTTGCAAATTGACCGAAGCACAGTTGCTGATGCTTCATGCCGTACATCTCATCTACCGTATATCCCATCGTCTGGGCAAAGACTTCATTCACGTAGGTTACCCGGCGATCCAGATCGAATCGAATGATAGCAAGACTTTTCTCCATCGCCTTGATGACCATTGCATCGGTGACAACATCTTTCTTTTCCATATCTAATATAGACACTTGATAACCCCCACAGTTCATTCCATAATAGACAGCCTTTAACTAGCAAAAAACAATCATAACAACATATGTATCCATCAGGTTCTAGATGGCTCTACTATGGATACCCGATTTGCAGCATTTTGGATCACCTGTTGTTATTTATTTTTATTGCAACCCTGTGAAGTCAAAATATATAGTTGTTCCTTCGTTTCAATGCTTCTTCAATATCCTGGATAAAAGGGTTCCATCAACATACTTTCGGAGCATATTCATCGTCCAGAAAAGAGACGTTATAACTTATCTTATCCGTAAAATATCTCTGTATCTACTAGTACGTATCGTAACATAAGGCAAAGAGGTATACACTTCTGTATTTGTAACGTATTTGTAACATAATTTCTGTTTTTTAATAACCGTTTAACCCCTATATACAAGAAAAACAGAACGATTTGTCATGCATCGTCCTGTTTCTTATCCAGTCTCATCTTTATTATTTTTTTCGTGGTGTCCAGCGCTTCGTTTCACTGTGATTTGGATACTGAATGCCCGCAGGATAGGAGATCAGCTCGATCAGCATCCCCCAAGGTACTCTTCCATACACAAACTGATTGCCTTCTCCACCTTCAATATGACCGGTCAACGCCCCAGGCTCTGTTAGCAACACCCCGCCCGCTTCCTCGAAGTGTCGTGCAGCTTCTTGCATATCGTCCACATACAACGCCATATGCTGCAATCCGTAATCTGATGCCCTAACTGGCTCCGATTGCGCTGTATTCGCGTACTGAAATAACTCTATACTGGCGCTCTCCCCGAGCGATAACATCCGAATATGAATAACCTTTGCTCCTGAACGCAGTCCTAATTTAAGCTCTGCCTCGGGTCCTTCCTGTGGGGGATCATCCGGCGTTACATGGTCATAGGCAAGTTGAGCTCCAAACGCCTGTTGTAGAAATAGTGTCGCCTGCTCCATGTCCGGTACAGTTATTCCAATATGGTCAATTCCTCTCGTAATCATGTTATCCCTTCTTTCCTTTATCCATTGAACTTGCTTGTACACAGCGACATCCGTACCTATATGATTTACACGAAAAGAGGTCCGCTATAACCATCGGTTGCTCGAACAACCTTGTATAGAAACCGAAGAAAGAAGAGCGCATGATATCCATGGCTCTTCTTTCTTGATGTTTTTAAGTTAGTTACAGGTTTACATACCGAGTGCTTAACCGGGGGCCTGAACTCATTTTAAAAATCGTGTACAGTTACACATAGCTGAATCGCAATGCCGAATGGGTCCCGTACAATCCCATAACCTGGGCTGAATTCATTTTGTTCATACGGTACCAGTATCTTCACACCCTCATGTTTCATCAGAGAATGATACAGTTGATCGATGGTATCTTTATCTTTGGACTGAATACATAGTGACGTGCTGTTCCCCAGCTGCCATGCTCTCTCCGTGTCCATTGCTTCTTCCGCAATCATGACTTTGTTAACCCCAATCTCCAGCACCGAATGTGTAATATACTCATCTTGACCGGCAGGGTACTCGAAACCCGGGTTCATTTCCTTCATCTCTTTATAACTTTTCTTGAATATCACCTTGGCGCCCAGAAACTCTTCATAAAAAGCAATGGCTGCCGCCGCATCCCCGTTCATCGACAAAAATGGTATCACTTCAAAATTCATTATATTGCCTCCTTGTTCCTATTGGATTACACTTATCACTATAACAACTAAAGGTGCCAATCTATGGCACCATTAAGAGGGTTTGATATGAAAAAATCAGAACGTATGAACCAGATGCTGCGCTTCATTAATCAAAAACAACAGTTCACCCTGCAAGATCTCATGCAGGAGTTCCAGATCTCCAAACGAACCGCGTTAAGAGATATCACTTCATTGGAAGAGTTAGGTGCGCCCATCTATGTCGAATATGGACGCTACGGCGGATATCGACTGCTGCAACAGATGCAGTTACCTCCCATTTCGTTTAATACGGGGGAGCTTCATGCCCTTTATTTTGCGATGCAGGCTCTCCGCAGCTTCTCCAGCTTACCCTTTCAAGTCTCTTTCCGGACCATTCATGAGAAATTTATGAGCGCGTTATCCGACAAGCAACGACAGGATATTGAGAACATCCAACACCGGGTTTACTTCCAACATACCGAGCAGATCCGCGACAGTGCACATTTGGAGTTTCTGTTGATGGCTGCTGTTCAGAATATAGTGATCCAAATTACGTACGCTAATCAGCGTAGATCCTCTGATCAAAGGCCATCTTCTGCAAACACCAATATCCGCACCATTCAACCCATCGCGCTCTATGCCAGGAAAGGCTATTGGTATTGTCAGGCCTATGATCTGCATAAACAAGCTTATCGTGTATTCCGCTGCGACCGCATCATTTCAGCCGAAACAACGGAGATTGAACCTTTAACTCATGTAAAGGAACTCTATTCACAGGATGCCCAATCTCTATGGAAACCATCGGAACAAGCAATTCCATTCAATTGTCTGATTGATGAAGCCGGGATTGAGCTGTTCCAGCAAGAACATTTCCCATCTATGCAGATCATCGAGCAGATGGGACACATGTATCTTGTCGGTTCGTATGAACCTCACGAGCTTGATTTCATAGTGAGATATCTTGCAGGCTATGGTAAATCGATTAAGATTATGGAGCCCGTCATCTTACAGAAAGCATTAAGGCAGTACTATCTGGACTTGTTGGATCATGTCTAAAGATCATATTTCTATATCCATTTTACTTCACATGCCTTTTAGCTCTGCTCCCGGCTAACTTTTAAACTTTTTTTATTGCCAATAGCCAATTGAACGATAATCTGCAACACGATGATGATAGCCAAACCATAAAATGCTTGCACGAAGCTGCCTGTTAGATCGCGGAGCCAACCAATCGCCAGCGGTCCAAGTGCTCCAAGAATGTAGCCACCAGATTGAGTCATAGCCGACCAGCTACTCGCTTCCTGAGCATTGTTTGTCTCATCAATCGGCAACATGAGTGCAATTGGGAACAGTCCACCTGCACCAATACCGAGCGGAATCGCAGCGAGCCACGGACTGACAGAGAGATTCAGCATCAGGACACCTATTAACTCCAACATCGCACATCCAACAAGCCAGAAGACACGTCTTTGGTACCGATGTACAAGCATGGGAATGAATAACGTTGAGGGCAATGATATCAATGTAAATAACGTTTGGATGTTGCCAGCAGTCTCTTGGCTATATCCATGGCTCTGAATGGCTGGCGCAAGCCAGGCGGTTAATGAATAGAAGATCGCGGCCATCAGTCCAAAGAACAGTGTCAGCACCCATGCACGCCTGTTCTTCACCGGAAGTGATGCGTGGACTACAGCCGAAGTTTGTCCGGATTGCCGCTCTGTACGCGCAGACCAAGCTAATTTTAACCAGATCGGCAATGCAATGGCTGCGAGTAATGCCCATGTAGCCAAAGAACCTCTCCAAGATCCACCCAACGTCTGCTGAAGCGGGACCGATAATCCCACACTAATGCTGGCCCCCATCACCATTGCTGTAGAGTAGATGCCGACCATGGCTGCCACTCGGTTAGGGAAATACTGCTTAATGAAGCTGGACAACAGCGGCCCTGCCAATGCAATCCCTACACCTGACAGAAAAGAAGTGAACATCATCAATGGAGTTGCGCCTACGAACAATCGTAATCCCGTACCTATCCCAATAAGGATTAAAGCCAGCACAATGGCTCCTTCGTTCCCCCACCTTCTACTTAGTCTTACAGAGAATGGAGCGAATATGCCCATACATAATACCGGTAGTGTAGTTAACAGACTGGCGGTCATGCCGCTCAAACCTAGATCATTCTGTATGGTACTCATCAGAGGAGAAACGGAAGTAATCGGTGGTCTTAAGTTCAGTGAAGCCAGAATAAGCGCCAATACAATATAAAAAAGTTTCATTATGGATCACCTCATGGGAGTAGTATTCTTGCCTTCACCAAAGATCCTATTTGTTAATGTCAGGATCTTTGAGTGTTGCACGATTAAGTATAGATTCATTATAATGATTGAACAATACTATTGTTTCTATTAAAATGATTACTAAAACCAATGATTAGAGGTGAATTCATGGAGATTCGTCAAATGGAAAACTTTATTACGGTGTGTGAGGAGCTTCATTTTACACGGGCAGCTGAGAAACTTGGCATATCTCAACCTACGTTGAGTCAACAAATACGTGGGTTGGAGGATGAACTTGGTGTTCCTTTGTTTGACCGCGTCGGCAAAAAGATTGTGATGACCCAGGCAGGCACTCTGTTTCTGGAGCACTGTGTACAGATGATCCGGCATTTACAGAATACCCAGGATGCGCTAGCTGAATTTCGGAATGATCAGCGGGGACGATTGGTTATTGGTGTTCTTCCATCCGATTTGGATTACCGTATTACTCCGCTGCTCGTTGATTTTCATGCCCGATTCCCCAAGGTACAATTGAAGGTTATCTCTTCGATCTATGTAGTAAATCAAGTGTTGGAAAATGAAGTCGACATCGGCATCGAGATCACGTCTGCCCCTGATAGGCGACTTATGCGCATTCCTTTGTGCAGTGAAGAATATGTACTCGTCGTTTCCGAGAATCATGATTGGGCTGAACGAAGCACAATTGAAATTCAGGAGTTGCGTGATATCCAAACGGTGATGTTCCCCGAAGGATTCACAGGCAGAGAATTGGTGGACGGCTATTGCCGTAAATATGGATTTAGCCTAAATACCATTATGGAGACCAGTTCAGCAACCTCCATCATTAGCCTGGTCAAAGCCAACGTCGGAGGAACACTGCTGCCTTATCCTCTGATCAAAGCCATGAATGAGCCCACGCTACGTTGCATCCGAATTACAGACGATCCGCCATACCGGCACTTTGAGATCATCCATCGGTCCGACCGTTACCTGACGCAATCGGCCAAGGCATTTATTGAGAAAACAATCGAGTATTTCAATCAAAGGTAAGATTAAAAGGAGGATATTGAAATGATAATAAGAGAAGTTGGTTTGTTGACACATCAGGTCGAGGCCATAAAAGAGTTTTACGGTACACTACTGGGATTGAATCTTGTGGAGGATAATGCAACATGCGTTTCATTCCGTGCGGGGAACTCGGTACTATCTTTCAAGAAGGCACCAGAACAAGAGAAGCCATACTATCATGTAGCGTTTACGATTCCAACGAATAAACTTGCTGATGCAAAAAGATGGGCTCAAGACCGTAACATTTCATTGCTCTCCAAAGATGGACAAGATGAATTTTATTTCCCCTACTGGGATGCAACAGCCTTCTATTTTTATGATCCAAGCGGCAACTTGATGGAATTTATCGCTCACCATTCACTCGATAATGGAGTTGATGAAGCTTTTGAAGCGAAGCATCTGTTATGTATTAGTGAAATCGGTCTGCCTGTCGATGATGTTCCTGAGACAATGAACACATTGAATGAGCATTATCAACTTGAACCATTTGCCGGAGACGGAAAACAATTCTCCCCCACGGGTGATGCAGAAGGCATGTTTATTGTCATTGATAAACAGAAGCCCTGGTTCCCAGACGGACGCATGCCTGGTGTATTTGTTACAGAGGTGAAGGTGGAAACTGGGCAACCCGGTAATCTGCGTATACAGGACGATATGTACTCGATTGAATCGATATGATGTAAGAACGTACTGAATGAAAACCTTAAGAGGGACTTCCGGCTTAATACTTACCAAAACCATCCTCACACGTGATATCCGATTTAAGAATTTCGTACAGATTTTGTTTGGAATTCTCTAATTTATTTTGTATTTCTTCAATTTCTGATATTTTCGCTTGGATAACGCTTGCTTGATCATTACTTGAAAACCCATGTTTAGAGATCATAGATTGGATCTCATGGATCGTAAAACCAACAGCTAAACATTGTTTGACCACTTCCAGATGCTGAATAATGCTCTGCGCATATATTCGATAGTTATTATGATCTCTCAGCATATGTTCATCCGGGATCATACCTATTTTCTCGTAGTAACGAATCGTGGATATCGGAAGGTTTACATGGTTCGCTACTTCACTAATCTTCATATGGATTTCCCCCGTTTCTTCTTCTTGCTATAAAGTATACTTCATAGTTTACAATCCTCATAGTGAGACAGATGGAGATATAATTTATACCCTACTCTCACCAATATAGATATGAGGAGAGATTTCAATATGAACACAATTACCGGTCAATTCAACAAAACAAATGATTTTGATACCATCGTCTTGGAGCGCCATTCCGTTAAAGCCTACGACCCTGAAGTGAAGATCAGCCGCGAGGAGATGACCGAAATACTGGCGAAAGCTTCACGTGCCCCTTCGGCCATTAACATGCAACCTTGGCGTTTTCTTGTTATCGACAGTGCCGAAGGCAAAGAGAAGCTTGCACCACTGGCCTCTTTTAACCAGACACAGGCACTAACGTCTTCCGCTGTCATTGCCGTATTTTACGATGCCAACAACGTTGAATACATGGAAGAGATTTTCAGCAAATCAGTGGAACTTGGGTACATGCCCCAAGACATCATGGATATGCAGATGCAGCAGGTAAAACCTTATTATGCGAACATAAACGCATCCGAATTGCGTGACATGAACCTCATTGACTCAGGCCTCATATCCATGCAACTCATGCTCATTGCCCGTGCCCATGGTTATGATACCAACCCTATGGCCGGTTATGACAAAGGCCAGATCGCCGAAGCGTTCGGCCTGGATAAAGAACGGTTCCAGCCCGTGATGTTGATCTCCATAGGGAAAGCAGCCAAAGATGGCTATCCTTCCTATCGTCTCCCGGTTGAAACGATTACAACTTGGGCATAATCAACAACTACTCTCAAGACTAAAATGACTATGGATGATGCTATAATAAATACTAAGTCTGAAAAATAGATGAAAATCAATGTGCATCCCATAATATCAGAGTACTCATCCTATATCAGTTAAAGGCTTTCATTATAATAGCCTCATACTGATTTGGACATAGGAACATTAATTATACGTTCATAAACAAAGGGTCCTGATGACAACTGTCATCAGGACCCTTTGTTACATAACTTAAATACCCATTTTCACCCAAGCCGGGTAAAGGATTAGAAAATAATATCAATAGCCTCTAGCTCATCTTGCTCCTGTTCGGATTGCCCGTTCAGGGAAATATCCTTGAGCAGCACCGAAGGCTGTTCGCCAATTTGGGTGATGATCACGAGCAGGTCCTGAGCGAAATTGTCGATCAGATTGCGCGTAAACAACTTGGTAGCATATTCAAACTGCCCGTTCATTCCCTCATCCAGCAACGAAATGACCAAGGTAAGGTCAAATTGAGCAACCGCATGCGTTTCCGGATAAGATTCGATCTGGATATCCCCGAAGCTTTGAACGTTATCTTCCTTCGTTTCCAGCGCAAACATGACATCAAATACAGGATTGCGGCTTTGATCTCGCGGCACCTGCAGCTTTTTCACAAGCTCTTCAAACGGATAATCCTGGTGGTCGTAGGCCCCCAGCATCGTTTCTTTGACTTCGTTCAAGTAAGCAAGGAACGTCTTCTCCCCGGATGGATAATGACGAATCGCCAACGTGTTGACAAACATTCCGATGAGCGGCTCCAGGTCGGCATGTGTGCGGCCTGAAACCGGTGTGCCTACAATGAAGTCTTCTTGTCCCGAGTACTTGCTGAGCAGGATTGAATAGGCCGCCGATAACACCATATATAGGGTAGCACCGTTCTCATCGGCAATGCGCTGCAAGTTGTCAGTCATCTGCTTGTCGATACTGAAAGGCAGCACATCTCCCTCAAAGCTGCGAGCGGCAGGTCTGACAAAGTCCGTAGGTAGCTCAAGCGTTGGCAGTTCACCTTCCAGCATGTCCAGCCAGTAGGCTTCCTGGCGTTTCAGCCGTTCTTTTACAGGTTCGGACTGCTGCCAAGTGGCAAATTCCTTGTATTGAATCCGAAGCGGTTCCAGCGTCTCACCGTTATACAGGCGTAGCAGCTCTTCGATGAAGATACCCATCGACATGCCATCCGTGACGATATGATGAATGTCCAGCATAAGCAGATGACGTTCCGCTTCCCATTCAACTAAGCCCACACGCAGCAGCGGCGGCTGCTCCAAATCAAAGACACGTACAAAGGCATCCGCAATGCTTTTCGTTTCACTTTCCGTCGCCTTTGTATACTCGACGGCAAACTCCAAGTCCGAATAAATCCGTTGTACCGGTTCGCCGTCGACCATTTCGAAGCCGGTTCGCAAAACTTCGTGACGAGCGATTAATCCTTTGAGCGCCGCCTCGAATTGATTCCGCTCCAAGCGCCCGACGAGAACCGTCATGCCGGACATGTTGTAACTAAGCTCGGCCCCTTCCATCTGCTGCTGGATGTAAAGCCGCTTTTGCACAGAGGAAAGCGGATAATACTCCCTTTTATCCAGAACCGGAATGGAAAGAAACTCCTGCTGCTCCAATCGGCTAATCACTTCAGCCATCGCTTCAATAGTCGAGTACCGGAATACATCGCGCAGTGGCAGGTCCACGTGCAGCTCCTTGTGCACCTTGCTGACCAGCGTCGTCGCCCGCAGCGAATGACCGCCGAGGTCGAAGAAGTTGTCCGTCACACCAATCGTAACTGACCCAAGCACGTCCTGCCAGATGGAGACCAGTTTCGTCTCCAGATCGGTGCGCGGCGCCACGTATTCGCGCCCTGCACTTGCTCCCTCTTCCGGCGCCGGCAGCGCTTTCCGGTCGATTTTCCCGTTTGGTGTTAGAGGTAAATGCTCCAGCTCCACAAAGTACGACGGGATCATATAACCTGGCAGCTCGCTGGAGATCGCTCGTTTCAGGTCGGCCGCCGTCAGTTCGATATCCGTTGTGTAGTATACGCACAGTGCCTTTTGCCCGTTCGCATCACTTCGAACCAGCACCACCGCTTCGCGTATACCTACCACCCGCAGCAGCTGCGACTCAATCTCACCCGTTTCGATCCGGTAGCCCCGGATTTTCGCTTGATTGTCGATCCGGCCGATGAAATCCACGTTTCCGTCCTCCATCCACCTCGCCAAATCTCCCGTGCGATATAACCGCTCACCCGCGGTGAAAGGGCTGTCTACAAACTTCTCTTCCGTCAGCTCTGGACGGTTCAAGTACCCACGTGCTACGCCAACGCCGCCGATGACCAGCTCGCCCAGCACACCGACGGGTACGGGATTCAGATGTGCATCCACGATGTAAAACTTCGCATTCAACCACGCTTTGCCAATCGGCACATGGCCTGTTTGCGGCAGTTTCTCCAACTGCTCGTCATAGAAACTGGAGTCAATTGCCGCTTCCGTCACACCGTAGGCGTTAATAATGCGGAACGACGAGCCAAACCGTTCCTGTAAGGTTCGGTAATCTGCCACACTGCAACTGTCCGAGCTTGTGATCAACAGTTCCATCCCGTTCAACTCCAGCCCCTGCTCATGCACGTACTCCATAAACGGTACGATCAGTGCCGGCGTTGATTCAAAGATCGACACTTGCTCCCGCTCTATCCAGTAGTGCAGACGAGACGGATCGATCCGGTCGTCCTTCGTTACAATGACCATGGTACCGCCGTTGTACAACGTCCGCGCGATATCGCCCACAAACACGTCAAACGAGAAGCTGGCGAGCTGCAGCAGCCGCACCGGGAACTGATCCAACCGGTATTCCCGTCGGTAGCCCGCTGCCGTGTTCACTAGGCTGCGATGCTCGATCATCACGCCTTTTGGCTTGCCCGTCGTTCCCGACGTGTAGATGACGTACGCCAGATCCTCCGGACGGGCTTCATGGAAGCTGTCCATACCGACAACATCAACATCATTTGGATGACTCTCGCCACCACCGTTCACAGCCCCCGTTAGCTTGCCGTTGACTCGATCGGGAGCACTGTTGGAGCCTTGGGGCACATTGCTTCGTTCCTCGCTGTATGACGTTTCGTCGTCGAGATACAGCACCGTCGCCAGTGCCAGTTCCTCTTCACCGAGCCAGGCTTCGGCACGCTCTCGCAGCGGCGTTTGTGTCAGCAGCACCTTCGCTCCGCTGTCTTCCAGCATAAACCGCACGCGGTCCGCCGGATAATCCGGGTCAAGCGGCACATACGCCCCTCCCGCTTTCCAGACGGCCATCACGGCCACCAGCAAATCGACCGAACGCTCGGCGAGAATGCCGACGATTGACTCCCGGCCGATGCCGCTTGTGCGCAGCGTGGCCGACAGGCGGTTCGCCCGCTCGTTCAGCTCCACATACGTCAGCCGATCGTTTTCGTAAACGACAGCTTCAGCTTCCGGCGTGTGTTCCACCTGTTCCTCGAACAATCGATGGAACGCTGCCACAGGAACCTCTTCCGGTTGCGCAGGGTTAAACGCGCCGACAATCTGCTCTTTTTCCTCTGCCGTTAACAAGTTCAGCTCGGCAATAGTCGCCGACGGGTTGCAGAGAATGGATTCAAGCAGCTGCAAGTAGTGAACAGCCAATTTCTCCACCGTTTCGGTTTTGTATAGAGCTGTGGCGTATTCAAACAGATATTCCAAGCCGTCCTCAATCTCCGTAACGTCCAAGCTGAGATCGAATTTGGAAACAATTTCTTCGCTGGCATACGTCGACAAATGCAGTCCCGGAAGCTGGATTTCCACATTTTCTGTATTCTGCAAAGCAAACATCGTATCGAACAGTGGATGACGGCGTAGATCACGAGCCACGTTTACCTTATCCACCAGTTCCTCAAACGGATAATTCTGATGTTCAAAAGCACTCAGCGTTGTCTCCTTGATCTCCTTCAAGTAGTCAAGGAACGTTTTACCGGCAGCCGGGTAACTTCGGATGGCCAAAGTATTAACGAACATCCCGATCAGCGGTTGAACGTCGCTATGATTTCTGCCCGCAATCGGCGTACCTACCACCACGTCTTCCTGACCTGAATATTTATGCAGAAGCACGTTATATGCCGCAAGCAAAACCATGTAAAGCGTTGCGCCGTTTTCAGCTGCAAGCCGTTTCAGACCTTCGCTTTTCTCAATATTCATAAACAATTGCAGCGTGCGGCCCTCATAGCTCTGCATAGCAGGGCGCGGATAGTCCGTCGGCATTTCCAGAACTGGCAGTTCTCCGCGGAACATGTCAATCCAGTAGGCTTCCTGCTTGGCAAGCTGAGTTTTCTGCTCGTCCGATTGCTGCCATACTGCATAATCTTTGTACTGAATGCGGAGTGGCTTGAGCGGCTCCCCGCTGTACAAGTGCACAAACTCTTCGATCAGTACGTCCATTGAAACGCCGTCCGATACGATATGATGTGTATCGAACATCAGGATGTGCCGGTCCGGCGCGAGTTCGGCAATGCCCACCCGCAGAAGTGGTGGCTTGGCTAGATCAAACGCACGAACAAATTGGCGCACCGTTTCTTCCGCCTGCTCCCCGCTGATCTGCACATATTCCACCTGGAAGGTGACTTCTTCGTAAATCCGCTGAACCGCTTCGCCCTCAACCATCTCAAAGCCGGTACGCAGCGTTTCATGACGAGCTACAAGCCCGCGGAATGCTTCTTCAAACTGCTGCCGGTTGAGCTGCCCTTCGAGCAGCATAGCTCCTGGTATGTTGTAGCTCAGCTCGCCTCCTTCCAGCTGGTTCAAGATATAGAGACGTTTCTGCGCAGAAGAGAGCGGATAATACTCGCTAGGTTCCGCAGCCGGAATAGCCATAAACGAGCCGATCTCCAAATGCTCCATAGCCACAGCCATTTCCTCAACTGTCGAGTAGCGGAATACGTCGCGAAGCGGGAATTGGGCGCCCAGCTCCTTATGCATTTTGCTGACAAGTGTTGTCGCCCGCAGGGAGTGTCCTCCGAGGTCGAAGAAGTTGTCCGTTACGCCTACCGCCTTCTCCCGAACAAGTACCTCCTGCCAAATGGCGGCCAGTTTTGCCTCCAGTTCGGTGCGCGGTGCCACGTATTCGCGGCCTCCGCCTGCTCCCCCTGCCGGCGCTGGCAGCGCCTTCCGGTCAATTTTCCCATTTGGCGTTAGAGGCAATTGCTCCAGTTCGACGAAATACGACGGAATCATGTATCCCGGTAGCTCGCTGGAGATCGCCCGTTTCAAATCTGCCGCCGTCAAGCCTTTTTCCACTGTATAATAAGCGCACAACGCTTTCTGCCCTTCTTGATCTTCCCTGACAACAACGACCGCTTCCTTCACGCCACCTACACTCAGCAACTTTGCTTCGACTTCGCCCGTCTCGATCCGGTAGCCCCGGATTTTTGCCTGGTTATCGATCCGCCCGATGAAGTCCACGTTGCCGTCCTCCATCCACCGCGCCAAGTCTCCTGTGCGATACAGTCGCTCACCAGCGGTGAAAGGACTGTCTACAAACTTCTCATCCGTCAGCTCTGGACGGTTCAAGTACCCGCGCGCCACACTGACTCCGCCGATAACCAATTCGCCCAGCACGCCGACTGGCACCGGGTTCAGATGTGCATCCACGATGTAAAACTTCGCATTCAACCACGCTTTGCCAATCGGCACATGGCCTGTCTGCGGCAGTTTCGCCAACTGCTCGTCATAGAAACTGGAGTCAATTGCCGCTTCCGTCACGCCGTAGGCGTTGATGATGCGGAACAACGAGCCAAACCGTTCCTGTAAGGTCCGGTAATCTGCCACACTGCAGCTGTCCGAGCTTGTAATCAACAGCTCCATACTGCTTAACTCTAGCCCCTGCTCATGTACGTATTCCATGAACGGCACGATCAGTGCTGGTGTTGATTCAAAGATCGTAACTTGCTCCCGCTCTAACCAGTAGTGCAGACGAGACGGATCAACCCGATCGTCCTTCGGTACAATGACCATCGTGCCGCCGTTGTACAACGTCCGCGCGATATCGCCCACGAATACGTCAAACGAGAAGCTGGCGAGCTGCAACAGCCTTACCGGGAACTGATCCAACCGGTATTCCCGCCGGTAACCCGCCGCCGTGTTCACTAGACTGCGGTGCTCAATCATCACGCCTTTTGGCTTGCCCGTCGTTCCCGACGTGTAGATGACATACGCCAAGTCCTCAGGACGGGCTTCATGGAAGCTGTCCATGCCCACAACATCAACATCATTTGGATGGCTCTCATTACGGTCGTTCACAGCACCCGTCAGCTCGCTGGAGATCAGACCTGAAACCATGCTGGAGCCTTGGCCGAAGTCCATTGGTGCATTCGCTCGATCTTCGCTGTATGACGTTTCGTCATCGAGATACAGCACCTTCTCCAGTGCTAGTTCCTCTTCGCCGAGCCAGGATTCGGCACGCTCTCGCAGCAGCGTTTGTGTCAGCAGTACCTTCGCTCCGCTGTCTTCCAGCATGAACCGCACGCGGTCCGCCGGATAATCCGGGTCAAGCGGTACATACGCCCCTCCCGCTTTCCAGACGGCCATCACGGCCACCAGCAAATCGACCGAACGCTCAGCGAGAATGCCAACGATGGTCTCTCGGCCGATGCCGCTTGCACGCAACGTTGCCGACAGGCGGTTCGCCCGCTCGTTCAACTCCGCATACGTCAGCCGATCGTTCTCGTACACGACGGCTTCCTCTTCCGGTGTGCGCTCCGCCTGTTGCTCGAACAGTCGATGGAACGCTGCAACAGGAGCCATTTCCGGCTGCACCGGATTAAACGCGCCGACAATTTCTTCTTTTTCCGCCGCCGTCAAAAGCTCTAACTCATGTACACGAACATTCGGATTAGCCGCAACCTGCTCCAATGCACGGGCAAAATGACCGTGGATCTGCCTGATGTCATGTTCTCTGAACGTCAGTGCGTTGTACGTAAACCGAAGCAAAATACGCTCTTCCGGAATGACCGTAATGTCCAGATCGTAGTTCGTTTGTTCCGGCGATTGGATATTAGCGATTTTCAGCGCTTCTTGGCCTCCGCCGACAACCTGCTCAATCTGTTCTTCCATCGGATAATTTTCAAAGACCATAATATGGTTGATCAAGTCGCGCTTTTGCTCGCTCAGCGACTGAATTTCGAACAGCGGGAACGTTTCGTAAGCTCCCGATGTCAGCGCTTGATCCTGGGTTTTTCTCAAAATATCGGCTACCGTCTCCTCGGCTTTACCTTGAATACGGACGGGGATCGTATTAATAAACAGACCGATCATGCTTTCGATACCCGGAATCTCCGCTGGACGCCCGGATACGACGGAGCCAAATACAACATCATCGCTGTTGTTGTATACCTGCAGAACCAGTCCCCATACGGTCTGCATGAATGTATTAAGCGTCACCTGATGCTGGCGCGCCACCCGCTCGATTTGCCCAGTCAGTTCCTTGCTGAGTTCCACATCGATCTCAGCCATTTCAAAAGTATGCTGTTTCACCTGCGTTCTCTCCTGCGGCAGCTTGGTCTGCTGATCGTAACCCGCCAAATACTCCGACCAGTAACCCGAAGCTTTTGCGGCATCTTGAGCTTCCAGCCATTCGATATACCGAGAGTACGAGGTAACCGGAGGAAGCTCCAGCGTCCGTTGCTCCTGGAACGCGAAGTAGGTGTCGAACACTTCCTTGATCATTAAAGACATGCACCAGCCGTCCAACAAAATGTGATGGTGACTCCAGATCACTTGGTAGGACTCGTCGCCCGTACGCAAAACTGTAACGCGCATCAGCGAGCCTTGGGCCAAATCGAACTTGTTCGCTTTATCCGCGCTGACAAAATCGGCTATCGTCTTCTCCGGGTGTTCATCTCTTGCCGAGCGAATATCTTCAAAGTACACTTCACACTTCCGCTCGCGGAATACCACTTGAATCGGCTCGTCTCTCCAGCCGGTAATAAAATTGGTCCGCAGCGCCTCATTTCGCTGTACCAGCGTATCCAATCCGCGGGTGAAGGCTTCCACATTCAGGCTTCCATACAGATCGAAGGTCACCTGTTCGAAGTAGGCTTCCGAATCGGCATCCAGCAAGCTGTGGAACAACATCCCTTTTTGCAGCGGAGTCAGGGTGTATACATTCTCCAGTTCGCCGAGTGCCGTCGTATGTTCGGACAGCCGCTCCAGTTCCTCCACCGTCACATCTTGAAGCAGTACGTCACTAGGCGTAAGCTCCGGCCGCTCTTTCGATACGCAATGGCTGATGACTTCATGCAAACTCGATTGAAGCAGGGTGCCCAGGCGCTCAACCGTCTCCCGTTGATACTGGGTTTCCCCATAACGGATCGCAAGTTCCAACACGCCTTCCGATACCATACCGTTGATATCGAGGACATAATTCATCACAGCATTCGGGCTTGAATCGGAGCCCGGACTGAACGGAGACGGCTGCGAGCCGCTGCTTTCGTAATCCTGGTCGAACTGACCCAGATAGTTGAAACTGATCTCCGGCTCTAAAGCAAAGCGCTCGCCGTCATGCGGCGCCGACAAATAACGCAGGATGCCGTAGCCGATTCCTTTGTTCGGAATGCGGCGCAAGTTTTCTTTCACCTGTTTCACCTGATGACCGAGCGCCTGGACGTGACCCGGCTCCAGAACGACAGGGAATTGGCTTGTAAACCAGCCTACCGTCCGCGTAATGTCCACATCCGGCAAAAGTTCTTCCCGACCGTGGCCTTCGAGATTCACCAGCACGCGTTCCCGACCGCTCCAAGCTTGTACCGCGAGGCCAAGCGCGGCAAGCAACAAATCGTTCATTTCCGTATGGTAAGCACGGTGTGCCTGCTTCAGCAGCTGTTCGGTTTCCTCAGCCGTCCAGCGGACGGTCACGAGCCTGCTGTCCTTCAGCTTGGATGTGCCTTGTTCAAAATCTTTCGGAAGCGGCTCATAGGTCAATTGCTCGATATGCTGCCAATACGCTCTCTCGCTTTCCATCGCCGGACCGTTCGCATAATCAGCGAGCTGTTTCGCCCACGTTTGGAATGAGTCCGTTTTGAGCGGCAGACGGATCAGCTTCCCTTGCAGCGCCTGCTCATAGCCGGCAGCAAAATCCTCAAGCAGAATCCGCCAGGATACGCCGTCTACGACCAAGTGGTGGATCGCGATCAGCAGATGATCTCCATCCGCACAACGGAACAAGCCGAGCTTCAGCAAAGGCCCTGCCTGCAGGTCAATGCTACGCTGAAGCTCGTTCGCCTTGGCTTCGATCGCCTGCGCGCAGCCCGTCATTCCTCGGAAATCGATCACTTCCAGGCTGTAGAGTTCGCCAGCGCTTTCCGCGATGCCCCGGTTCCATGCCGCATACCCGCTCTCTGTCCGGCGGAAGACGAGGCGCAGCGCATCGTGATGCTCGGCCAGCTTCCGCATGGCCTGACGAAGCGCCGCTTCGTCATAGCCTTCCTCCCGGTACAGCATCACCGCCTGGTTAAAGTGGTGCAGCTCGGCGAAAGACTGCTCGAAGAACCAGCGCTGAATCGGCGTCAGCCCCGTCTCTCCAGTAGCTGCCACCTGATCGGCGCGTCTTAAGACCGACTGGAGATACGGGCTTAATTCCGCTACGGTCGGATATTTGAACAAATGCTTAATTTCCAGCTTGTACCCGGCCTGATGTAGCCTGGACGACACCTGGATCGATTTAATTGAATCCCCGCCGAGCTCGAAGAAATTGTCCATCACGCCGATCGGACGACCCGTTCCCAGCACCTTTTGCCACACCGCAACCAACGTCTGCTCCGCCGCCGTCCGGGGCGCCACGTATTCCGTTCCAACGAGCATACTGCTCTCCGGTGCGGGCAGCGCCTTACGGTCGAGCTTCCCGCTGTGTGTGAGGGGCATCCGCTCCAGCTGCACGAAGTAGGACGGAATCATGTACGCAGGCAGATCCTCCGCCAGCGCGCTTCGCAGCTCGCTCGCCGCAAGCGGCTTGTCTGCCACGAAGTACGCGCAGAGCTGCTTCTGACCGGCTTCGTCCTCTCTGGCGATGACAACCCCCTCTTGGACGGACGCCGCTTTCAGGACCTGCGCCTCCACCTCGCCGAGTTCGATCCGGTACCCGCGGATTTTCACCTGATGGTCGATCCGGCCCATATACTCGATGTTGCCGTCCGGCAGCCATCTGGCCAGATCGCCCGTCCGGTACATCCGCCCGCCCGGCGCAAACGGACACTCCACGAATTTCTCCGCGGTCAGCTCGGGACGGTTCAAGTAGCCTCTAGCCAGACCTTCGCCCGCGATGCACAGCTCGCCCGGCACGCCGACCGGCTGCAGCGCTGTCGTCCCTTCCTTGACAATATACAGCCGGATGTTCGAGATCGGCTTGCCGATCGGCACCGATACATACGCCTCTTCTGGTCCGCAATCGTAGTACGAGACATCAACCGTCGCTTCCGTAGGCCCATAAAGGTTGATCAGCTGCGCTTGATTCACGGATGACGAAATCCACTGCCAGAACCGGCTCACATGCGACGTCGCCAGCGCTTCCCCGCTTGCAAACACCCGTTTCAGCGAAGACAGCTTGTTACCCAGTTCTTCGCTCGGCTGACGCTCGACATATTCGAGGAAGGCGTGCAGCATCGACGGCACAAAGTGCATCGTGGTGACGGCTTGCCGTTCGATCGTGTCCAGAATCGTCTCGGGATTCTTCTCTCCGCCCGGCGGCAGCAAGCAAACTTTGGCCCCCGTCCAAGCCCACCAAAACAGCTCCCACACGGAAACGTCGAAGGTGATCGCCGTCTTTTGCAGAATCGTATCCCTGGAGTCAATCGGATAAGCATTCTGCATCCACAGCAGCCGGTTGATCACCGGACGGTGCTCCACCATGACGCCTTTGGGCTTGCCTGTCGAGCCCGATGTGTAAATGACGTAGGCCAGATGCTCCGGTCCACTCGCCGGCTCCAGGTTCGAGCCGTCTTCGTCATACGCGGATGGATCGTTCAGATCGACGAGCGATAGACCGCCAAGTGGCTCGGTCCCAGCAAATGACGCGCTTTCCCGCAAACGGCTCTGAATCAGCAGCAGCCTAGCGCCCGAATCTTCGAGCATGTAGCGGATGCGCTCCTGCGGGAATTGCGGGTCGATCGGCACGTAGGCGCCCCCGGCCTTCAAGATCGCATAGATGCCCACGATCATCTCCAGCGAGCGCTCGGCCATGATCGCGATCGGCTGATCGGCCTGCGCGCCAGAGGCACGCAAGGATCGCGCCAGCCGGTTCGCCCGCTCGTTCAACTCCCGGTAAGTCAGGCGGCTGTCCTCATAGACAACGGCCACCTGCTCCGGCGTTCGCTCTGCTTGCTCCTCGAACAGCTCGTGGATCGTTCTCTCTCTCCACGACTCATCCGCTTCCAAGCCTGGACCCTCTGAGGCGGATTGCTTCGCCAGAGCCGAAGACGACACGGCAAACCCGACCAGTAAATCATGCTTTTCGCTGTCCTTCAAGATGTTCAAATCCGAGATCCTCGCACCCGGCTGAGCTAGGATCGATGCCAAAAGCTGCTCGTAATGACCCGCCAGCCGTACCATCGTTTCCTGTCTAAACAACGAGGTAGCGTACTCGATCTTGCAAACCAGCTCGTTACCCTCTTCCACGATATCCAGGCTAAGATCAAACTTTGCTCTCTTTTCCTCGATGTCAAACAGCGACCATTGCAAGCCTTCCAGGGCTAAATCCAGGCTTTCGTGCTTTTGCAAAGAAAACATGGTGTCAAACAGCGGATTCCGGCTTAAATTCCGGCTCACCTGAAGAGCTTCTACCAGCTCCTCGAACGGATAGTCCTGGTGCTCGTAGGCTCCAAGCGTCGTTTCCTTCACATCCTGCAAGTAATCCAGGAACGTCTGCTCTGCCGTCGGACCCAAGCGAAGGGCCAGCGTATTTACAAACATGCCGATAATCGGTTGCAGGTCGGCGTGAGAACGAGCGGCAATCGGAGTGCCGACTACGATATCTTCCTGTCCCGCGTATTTATGAAGCAATACGGAGTATGCAGCCAGCAGAAGCATGTACAGCGTCGCCCCCGAATCTCCGGCAAGCCGTTTTAGAGCTTCGCTTTTCTCCGCATCCAGCGCAAACGTGAGCGTTTGACCGTCAAACTGCCGGACGGCTGGGCGGGAAAAGTCAAGAGGCAGCTCAAGAACCGGAAGCTCGGAGCTGAATACCCCGCGCCAGTATTCCTCCTGCCGTTTGATACGCTGACATTGCTCGTCGGATTGCTGCCAAACGGCGTAATCCTTGTATTGAATCCGCAGCTCCGGCAATTCTTCCCCATTGTAAAGCCCCACAAATTCGCGTAGCAGCACGTCCATGGAAAGACCGTCGGAACCAATATGATGCATATCCAGCGCAAGCAGGAATTTCTCTTTCTCAAGTATGATCAGCAGGGCGCGCAGCAAAGGCGGCTGGGTCAAGTCAAAAGGCTGAATGAAACCTTCCAGAATGGCCGCGACCTGATCTTTGCTTGCTTGAAGCTTCTCGACCTTGAAATCTACGAGCGGATGAATACGCTGAACCGGCTCTCCATTCACGATTTCAAAACCGGTGCGCAGCATATCGTGCCGGGCCACCAAAGTAGTCAGCGCCTTTTCCACTTTGGCCTCGTTCAAATTCCCTTTCAATTGCAAGGCGCTCGGGATGTTGTAATTCAGCTCCGAGCTATCTAGCTGGTGCAGGACATACAGCCTTTTTTGCGCAGAGGAAACTGGATAGTACGCTTTCTCTTCCGCTTTTGGAATCGAGCTGTGCTGCGATTCTTTCAAGCTGGTAATAGCCTCTGCCATAGATTCTACCGTCATATAGCGGAACACATCGCGCAGCGGAAGTTCAACGTTCATTTCCTTCCGAATCTTGCTGACAAGGTTTGTCGCCCGCAAGGAATGCCCTCCGAGCTCAAAGAAATTGTCCAGGACTCCAATGCCGGAGTTGCCCAGCACTTCCTCCCAGATCTTAACAAGCTGGGACTCCGTAAGGTTACGAGGGGCTACGTATTCGACGCCCGTTTGCAGGCTACCTTGCGGCTCCGGCAGCGCTTGGCGGTCCACTTTGCCGTTAGACGTCAGCGGCATGCGCTCCAGCTGCACGAAATACGACGGGATCATGTATACCGGCATTCCCTGTGCCAGCGAGGTTCTCATTTCGCTGACTGTCAGCGTCCGGTCTGCAACAAAGTAGGCAACAAGTGCCTTCTCTCCCTCGTTGTCCTGACGGGCGAGCACCACCGCTTCTTCCACGCCCTCCACGTTCAGAAGTTGCGTCTCGATTTCGTCCAGCTCGATCCGGTACCCGCGGATTTTGACCTGATGGTCGATCCGGCCGAGGTATTCAATGTTGCCGTCCGGCAGCCAGGCCGCCAAGTCACCCGAACGGTACAGTTTTTCCCCCTCCGCAAACGGGGAATCAACGAACTTTTCCGCCGTCAAATCCGGGCGATTCAGGTATCCTCTCGCCAGGCCTTCTCCGGCTACGTACATTTCGCCTGCTACGCCGATCGGAACAGGACGACGGTTTTCATCCAGAACATACACGCTCAGCGTTGGGATCGGCTTGCCGATATTACTCTTTGCCGCCTCCATCTCGATCCATGTAATTTCCTTATACGTCACGTGAACCGTCGTCTCGGTAATACCGTACATATTGATCAGCTTTGTCTCCGGGTACTTCGTCTTGAAACCCTTGAGCAACAGCGGGCTGAGTGCTTCGCCGCCGAAGATGACGTTGCGAATCCGCAGATTGTACGGATGGTCCGCTAAAACCTCACGCAACAGTTGGTAGAAATATGTTGGCGTCTGGTTCAAAATCGTGACCCGTTCGCGGCTCAGCAGTGCCAGGAACTCGGCTGGATTTTTCGCCGTAAGCGGCGGTACGATAACCAGCTTTCCTCCATTCAGAAGTGCTCCGTACATCTCCCAGACGGAGAAATCGAAGCAGAACGAGTGGAATAACGTCCACGTGTCGGACGGCCCAAAGTCGAACAGGTTCTTGTCGTTGAACAAAAGGCGCACGACGTTTTTATGCTCAATCAACGTGCCTTTGGGTTTGCCGGTCGTTCCCGATGTGTAGATGACATAAGCCAAGTTACCCGGGCCAGAAATTGGTTCCAGATTCGAAGCGTCCAGTGCATCAGCGGAGTCCGCCCCTTTGTCGCCCCAAACGAAATCGTCCAATTCAAGGCGCGTTCCTGCGAAATCGGTCTTCTCATGCAAATGCTTTTGAATCAGCAATAACGGTGCGCCCGAATCCTCAATCATGAAGCGGATGCGTTCCTCCGGGTAGTCGGGATCGACAGGCACGTAGGCTCCGCCCGCTTTAAGAATCGCCAGAATGCCGACGACCATATCAAGTGAACGTTCGGCCAGAATCGCTACCAACTGATCCGCTTCGACTCCTGTCTCCCGCAGCTTACGCGCAAGGCGGTTGGATCGCTCGTTCAGTTCGTGGTAGCTCAACTGCCGCTCATTCATGACGGCGGCCACGTTATCCGGGTAAAGCTTCGCCTGCTCTTCGAACAAGCCATGAATCGTCTGCTGACGCGGGTAGTCTGCCTCCGAATCATTAAAACCGCGCACCAGTTCACGGATTTCCTGCTCGGTTAGCATTTCCAGCGAAGCAATATCCCCTTCCGGCGCTGTTGCGATAGTTTCGAGTAGCTTGTCATAATGTCTGGCGAACCGCTCCGCGGTCTCCTGTTTATACAAAGCCGTAGCGTACTCCAACCGGCATTCGAGCTGACCATCCAGCTCCGAAATATCCAGAAGCAGCTCGAACTTGGACGTTCGGTTTTCCAACGGATAAAACGATTGCTCTAGCCCCTCGATGACAATTTGCTCATTCTCCGTATTTTGCAGAGAGAAGAACGTATCAAAGAGCGGATTCCGGCCGGTCGCGCGCGGAATATGAAGACTTTCCACCAAATCTTCGAACAAATAATTTTGGTGTTCAAAAGCCCCGAGTGTGATTTCCTTCATTTCTTCCAGGTACTTAAGGTACGGCTTGGAACGCTCCGGATGGCTGCGAATGGCAAGCGTGTTGATAAACATACCTACGATTGGCTGCACTTCTTCCTGCGTTCTTCCGGCAATCGGCGTTCCCACGATCAGATCTTCCTGACCCGAATATTTATGCATAAGGATCGAGTAAGCAGACAACAGCACCATGTACAGGGTCGTGCCCGTCCGTGCGGCCAGTTCTTTCAGCTTTTCCGTCCGTTCTTTCCCAATATCAAACTTCACGGTCCGGCCGTCAAAACTTTGCACCGCAGGCCGCGGGAAGTCCGTCGGCAGTTCCAATACAGGCAGCTCGCCCGACAGCTGTTCCAGCCAGTACTCCTTCTGCGGCTGGATCAACTGCCCGTAGGCTTCGGAATGCTGCCAAACGGCATAATCTTTGTATTGAATACGCAACGGAGCCAGCTCCTCACCACGATACAGGCGGCTGAACTCGTCGAAAAGCAATGCTGTCGAGATGCCATCCGAGACGATGTGATGCATATCGAACAACAGGATGTGGCGATCCTCGGCGACTTCGATCAGGCCGATGCGAAGAAGTGGCGGCTTAGTCAGATCAAACGGGTGATAGTATGCTTCCACCACATGGTCCACTTCTAGCTCGCTCGCCTGGAAATAATCTACAGCAAACTCCACCTCGTCATAGATGCGCTGCACAAGCTCGCCTTGAACCTGCTCGATCCCGGTACGCAGCGTCTCATGGCGCTGAATCAACGCCCGGAATGCGTACTCTACGCGCGTGCGGTCCAGCTTGCCTTCGAGAAGAAGCGCCGCCGACATATTGTAGCTACGCTCGGCCGCGTCAAGCTGGCGCAGGACGTACAGACGCTTTTGCTCGGATGAAACCGGATAGTACTCGGTCTCTGCCGCCTTTGTAATCTCATAGGTTTCCTGCTGCTTTAAACCGCTAATTCTTTGGGCAAGCTGTTCGATCGTGGTGTAGCGGAAAACGTCCCGCAGCGGAACCTCGACTTGTAGCTCTTTTCGAATCTTGGAAACAAGCGCGGAGGCCCGCAAGGAATGACCACCCAGGTCAAAGAAATCGTCTTGGACTCCAACTCTCGCAATACCCAGCACCTGCTGCCAAATAAGAGCAAGTCTTGTTTCCAGCGTTGTGCGAGGAGCCACATACTCACGGCCGGCTTCTATCTCTCCGGTCGGCTCAGGTAGCGCTTTACGGTCAATCTTGCCGTTCGGTGTGAGCGGAAGCTGATCAAGAGACACCAACCGGGCCGGAACCATATGCGCAGGCAGCTCTTGTTTCAATTGGGACAACAGATCGCTCAGTTGCAAGGAAACATCCCCCGCCACGTAACCGCACAAATACTTTTGCCCCTGCTCATCCGTACGGTCAGTCACCACAGCCTGCTTGACCCCCGGGAAGCTGAGCAGGGCCGTTTCAATTTCGCCGAGTTCGATCCGGAACCCGCGAATTTTCACCTGATAGTCGATCCGGCCGATGAAGTCAACGTTGCCGTCTTCCAGCCAGCGGGCCAAATCTCCTGTCCGATACAGACGTTCTCCAGGCACAAACGGGCTGTCTGCAAACTTCTCGCTGGTTAGGTCCGGACGGTTCCAATACCCGCGCGCCACCCCGGCGCCGCCGATGACAAGCTCCCCCGGAATCCCTACAGGAACCGGCTTTAACCCGGCATCTACAATGTAAAACCGGGCGTTCAGCCAGGCTTTGCCGATCGGCACATGACCCAACGATGGCAGCTTGTCCAGCGGCTCATCGTAAAAGCTGCTGTCAATGGCCGCTTCGGTAACGCCGTAGCTGTTGATGATGCGGAATTGTCCGCCGAATCTTTCCTGCAGCAATCGGTAATCGGTGACACTGCAAGCATCCGAGCTGGTAATCAGCAAATGCATGGAGCTGACGTCCAGCCCTTCTTCATAAATATGCTGCATGAACGGTAGGATGAGCGCAGGTGTCGATTCAAATACCGTAATGTTTTGGTCCCGAATCCAGCCGTATAAGCGGTTCGGATCAAGCCGGTCATCCTTTGGCACAATTACCATCGTTCCTCCGTTATACAGCGTCCGCGCGATGTCTCCAACGAACACGTCAAACGAGAAGCTCGCCAGTTGCAACAACCGCACCGGGAACTGATCCAACCGGTACTCACGGCGGTACGCATCCGCCGTATTCACGAGACTACCATGCTCGATCATGACGCCTTTTGGCCGTCCCGTCGTACCGGAGGTGTAAATCACATAAGCCAAGTCATGTGGGGCACTGTCAGCGGATTCAAATTCCACGGCTGAGGTATCCTCGTTATACATCTGTTCATCGTCCATCGCATAGACAGCTTGAAGCTTCAGCCGGTCATCGGCCAGCCAACCTCCGGCCCCCTCCAACAGATGACGCTGCGTAAGCAGCACCGATGCTTCGCTATCGCTGAGCATGTACTCAATCCGCTCCGCTGGATAATCGGGGTCCAGCGGTACATAAGCTCCGCCGGCTTTCCATACGGCGAGCACACCGACCAGAAGTTCCACCGAACGCTCTGCCCAGATCCCCGTAATCGTCTCCCTTCCCACGCCCTGTTCACGAAGGAGCGCAGCCAGCCGCTCAGCGCGTTTGTTCAATTCGCCGTAAGTCAGCTTTTTGTCCATGTAAACAACTGCCGGGTGATCCGGAATGTCTCGGGCAAACTTTTCGACATACCGATGAAACGCTATTCCCTCGCTCAGTGCTGCCACCGGCGGGTTAAACACCTCCAGAATACGGTGTCTCTCCTCATCGCTCAACAGAGAAATCTCGCGCACCCGCAGTTCGGGAGTCTCAAGAAACTGGTCCAAAACGGTTACATACTGTTCCATAATGCGATCAATCTCGGTCGTCTCGAACAGGCCGGTACGATAGGAAGCATGGAGAATGACATGGCCTTCATTCAGCATATGGTCGAAGCGCAGCAGTAGATCGTCCATCTCGTGTCTAGCAAAGTGAGCCTCCAGACGTACCTTGATTTCTTCGTACTCCACGATTTTCAAAGGTAGATATTCCAGAGACGTGCGGAACAACTCCGAAAGATCGTTGCGGCCGTGTTGTTCGCGTAAATCCTGAATCAATTGGTTATAAGGATATTTCTGATGCCGCAGATCCGCCGTATTTTCCTTGGAAACCGTTTGGATCAAGGAAAGCACGGACTCAACTGGATTCAGGCTAATCCGCGTAGCCACGGTGCTGACGAACATACCGATCGTTTCTTTTTCCTTCTTGCTGGTGCGATTGGCAAACACCGTGCCGACTGGAACATCGGTGCTGTCGGTCAGCTTATACAATAAGACGTACATGGCGGACAAAAATAACGTATATAAACTAACCTGATATTGTTCGCTAAAAGCCAGAATGCGGTCATAGCGGGAACCATCCAAAGTGATGGAACGTTTATTCGATTCGCTGCCAATCGAGAATGGCGGAACCGATTTAATGCCGCTCGTTTCAGGCAAAGTGTTGTACTTGGTCAGCCAATATTCCTTGCCTTTTTGATAACGCTGCGATTGCTCATATTCATGCTCAGTTGAAATATAATCCAGATAGGATGGGGCCTGGTAACTCCTGAAGATGCCATTGCGAAGTTCCAGGTATTTTTCCATCACCGCATGCAGCAAAGCAGTGACGGACAAGCCATCGGCGATGATATGATTTATAGTCAAATTAAGCCATACTTGGCCGTTCGCAAAATGGATCATCGTAAATTGGTAGAGGTGTTCGTCGAACACACTGGCCGGTTTTTCGGTTACTTCTTTCACCCAAGCATAGAATTGTTCGGTCGTGCCTATTTCGAGGTGGCTTATCCTGGTTTGGACATTCTCCAGCTCTTCGAACCACTGCGTTGGATTTTGCATATCCCCGCTAATGCGGATTCGGAAAGCGTCATAGGTTTTGACAATCTCTGCAGCCGCTTGCTCAAGCAGCTTGGTGTCGATCTCGCCCGTAATCTGGTAGGTCGCGGAAAGCATCGTGATGGATGTGCCCGGATTCATAATTTCCATGAACCATATCCGGCGCTGGGCTTGCGTTAATCCATATTGCTTGTTCGTATTCTCTCTCACATCGACACACTCCCGTATTAGAGATTGTTTGTAGATAGGCTTTATACCTGAATATCAGCAGGAAGCCGCCCGCCGTAAAGCGGGTCTAGCCGTACAGCCGCGCGTAATAACCTCCGAGCGCCAGCAGGTCCTGATGGCGGCCCCGTTCCACGACCGTTCCTTGATTCATGACCGTAATCAAATCCGCATGTTCCACAGTGCTGAGACGGTGGGCAATCAGAATGGTGGTGCGCCCCTTCATCAATACGTTCAGGGCTTGCTGTACCCAATGCTGGGATTCGTTATCCAATGCAGAAGTCGCTTCGTCCAGCAGTAGAATCGGGGCGTTTTTGAGAATCGCCCGGGCGATCGCAATTCGCTGCCTTTGTCCACCTGACAACGACGCTCCTCTCTCTCCCACCGGCGTTTTATACTGTTCAGGAAGTTCCTGAATAAAATGGTGAGCGTACGCCGCTTTGGCCGCTTCAACCACTTCTTCATCCGTTGCATCCGGATTGCCATAGCGGATATTTTCCTCAATCGTGCCGGTAAACAAAAACGGCTCCTGCGGAACGTATGCAATCTGCCTGCGAATTTCGTCCAGCGTGTAATGGCCGAACGGTTTGCCCTGGAGCAGAATATCTCCGCTGTCCACAGGATAAAAGCCGAGCAGCAGCTTGATCAGCGTACTTTTACCGCTGCCGCTGGCTCCTACAATCGCAGCGACCTGACCAGGAAACACTTGCATGGACATGTCGACAAGTACCTTTTTATCCGCCTGATAGGAAAATTCCACATCGCGAAACTCCACCGCAGCCTCCGATAAAAGCTCGCTACGAGAAGATCCCAAACGCTCCGGTTCCTCTTCCTCACTTAGTACCTCTTGAATCCGGTGAGCGCCCGCGAGCGAATTTTGGGTCATCGACAGAACCATCCCCAGGTTCAACAAGGCGTGCGTCAGATTCACTTGCAAAACTGCCAGAGCGGCGACACTTCCCATTCCCATCAATCCGTAAGCATAAAGAAGACTGCCGATGACGATGATGCCGCAGAACGTGACGTAGCTGATAAAATGGTTCACCGCAGCCTGCATACCGTTCTTTTTCGCCGTTTGCCGAAGCGTTTGCGTCATTTGCTCGTTCAACGCCTCGTACTGGCCGTAAATCGTGCGGATGCGAAACAGCTTCACAATTTGAATGCCGCCCATAAAATCTTTAAATTTTTCGGTCATTTTACCGAGCGTACGCAAGCCTTGTTCGGACAAAGCGCGGATATCCCGTGCAAATTTCAGGCTGACCAGAGAGGACAGCAGCAGAATGACGAAGGATACGCCAGCAAACCGCCAATCAATCACCGCCATAGAGACAATGGAGCCGATGCAGAAGACAACTTGAAGCAGCAAAACGAAGTAAACCTGCGAGAATGTAAACTCAACGGTCGTTACGTCGTTGTTCACTCGCGACAGCAAGTCCCCATGGTGGTTCTGCTCCAGGAATCTCGGCCGCACCCGGCACAGCTTGTCATAAAGACGTTTGCGGATATTCAGCACAGTCAGCTCGACACTGCGCTGGTATAAGTAAATGAACCAGGGAGAAATTATATTTTCCAGGAACAGGGCCGCGCCCAAAATAACAAAAGCTTCTACCATCAGGGACGTATCTCGGGACACGGCGAAATCAACCAAGTTATGTACGACCAAGCTGAAGGCGATCAGAAACAATGTCTGGGTGAGCGCCGTTACAGCAAGGCCAATCGCGTACTGGGTTTTGCGCTTGCGGTTCATAAACGTCAGCAAGTAGCCGAGTTCTTTCACTTGTGATAGCCTTCCGCCCTTTTTCATGTGTACGACACCTCCCTGCGTTCGGCAGACTCGGTAAACTCCTGGTAATACGACTGGGCGTACAGTCCCTTCCTCTCGAGTAATTGTTCATGAGTGCCCTTTTCGACAATACTTCCTTGTTCCATAACCCAAATTTCATCGGCGTTTTGTACCGTAGAAAGCCGGTGGGCAATAACCATGGTCGTTCTCTTCTTCATCAATACGCCCAACGCTTCCTGAACCGCGCTTTCCGACTCCGGATCAAGTGCCGATGTGGGCTCGTCCAACAGCAGAACGGGAGCATCCTTCAGGAACGCCCGAGCCATTGCAATGCGCTGGCGTTGCCCACCGGACAAAAACCCGCCGCGCTCTCCGACATACGTCTGGTAACCGTCCTCAAACTGCATAATGAAAGAATGAGCCTGAGCGGCTTTGGCGGCTTCGATAATCTCGTCCATCGACGCTTCTTGCCGCCCATAGCCGATATTTTCGGCGATCGTACCGCTAAACAAATATGAATCTTGGGTTACCACGGAAAAATGCGACCGAAGCTGCTCGGGATCTGCACCGTGGATCAGGCTTCCGAACACGCGGATCTCGCCCTGATCCTCCGGAAGTGGATAAAAGCCGCATACCAGCTTAAACACCGTACTCTTCCCTCCGCCGCTCGCTCCGACAAGTGCAATCGTCTTGCCTTCCGGCACCGAGAAGCTAACATTCCGCAGAATCGGGGAACTCTCTTCATACCCGAAGGTTACGTTCTGAAACTGGATGGGGGCGGCGCTCGCTTTTGGAATCAAACGGCCATTTTCCATTTCGGTCGGCTGCTCGACGATTTCGGAGACCCTTCTCAGGGCACCGGTCATTTCAAACGTGCGCGTGATGAGCTCGGGAATATGCTCCAGCGGCTCCAGACACAGATTAAGCAAGTACAGGAAGGCGATCAGTTCTCCCGCGCCTAGCTGCCCGTTGTAGATCAAATAGCTTCCGTAACTGACGGCGAAAATGATCGGGCTAATCATCAGCGTAGAAAGCAGCGGGTTGACCCAGGCTTCCCGCTTTTTCACGGCCAGCTTTTTTTGAGCCGTCAATTGTAGCAGCACTTGGTAGGAGCGAGATAACATACCGGATAGCAGGTAGCTTTTTACAATAGGCATCCCCCCAAGCGTATCCTGGAGGTTGACGTTCATTCGGCCCATGTTCGCCTGGGCTTCCTCCGTCAACTGTTCCAACTGCTTGCCGATCCATTGGGAAACCAGCAGTGCTACGGGAAATAACAGCAGGCTGTACAGCATCAGCTCCCATTGGAGATACATCAAATAAGCGAAACAGCCGATAAATAATAGCGGATGATAAAACCACTGGGCGAGGTCCCGAATCATAAATTGCTGGATGAGCTGCAGATCGTTGTTGATCCGCGACAACACGTCGCCGGAGTGCTGCTTTTCCAAATAGGGGACCGGGAGTTTGCCGATATGACGCATGACATGGTTGCGGATATCCTGCACCGCAGAGGCACTGCTTCGCTCCACACCAAAGCTCATGAAAAACTTCGCCGGCACACCGATCAAGATGACCACAAAGACCGTGTACACGATCTGCAGAACGATAGGCCCCGCCCCATTCTCGGCCTGTGTGGTCAACTGCTCGACCAAACGTCCCGTCCATATCTCAATAACCGCGGCGGCAATTGCGGACAGGATACCGACGATCATCCAGCCTTTGTGACGGCTTACATAGGACATCAGCCAGCGGAACGCTTTCCAGGTGGCATAAGCGGTTCGGCGCTTGGAAGGCACCGCTGTGCCTTGTCCTTGAACAGACGTCTGCCGGTCAGCTCCCATGCAGGACCCCTGCCTCCGCTTCGATCTGCTGCTTGATTTGCACTAAGATGTCACGGATGACAACGGCCGTTTCGTCCACGCGCGCGAGTTCCAGTAACTCCTCGTGTGCGCCCTCCAGCCGGTAATCGGCGTAAGCTTGCGTCGTTGCCCTATGCCAAGACGGCAACTGGTGCTCCAGGCGGAACGCTTCACTGTCCTTCGCAATCAGTTCGTAAATCCGGGCAGTTATCGTTCCTGAATTAATAAGCTGCGCTTCGTACGTCAATGTGGCTTTGATCTTCCGATGAACACGCTCCCGCACGAGCGGATTGCTCATTAATTCCTTCTCTTCTTCGTCGAAATCCGCAAGCATCTCTTCAAGCTCTTTCTCAGACGTTTCATAAGGTGTGAGTGTGCCCTTAATCCACGAGTCCACCATGAGCACGTCCGTTACGGAATACCCTCTTCTTTCCATCGATTTGGCTACCTCGAACGTCAGGTTGCCTCCGAAGCAGTAACCGAGCAACACGTAAGGTCCTTCAGGCTGGATACGAACAATCTCATCCACATAACGGTTCAGCAGGGCCTCGTAATCGATGACATCGTCGATAAAATCAATGCCGTAAAGCACGAATCGGCCGTCTAGTCTGCTTGCAAGCTCTCGGTAACCGATGCCGAAGCCGCTGCCTGGAGGGAAGCAGAACACGTTCAGATCCCCTGTTTTATTTAGCTTAATGAAGGAGTCTCCCCCTTTATCCAGACCCAGATCCTCCTCTCCAAAAGCCATGGCTTCAACGGTTACATGATGGAATTGGCGATTCAGCGGTATCTCGATGCCCGTTTCATCGTAAACGGCTTGAACGAGCCTAATCAGACTTAAGGAATTGCCTCCCAACTCAAAAAAGTTATCCTTTACGCCGACCTGTGGAATGCCAAGTGTATCCTGCCAGACACGGGCGATCTTCATCTCGAGCAGTGTTCTCGGCGCAACATATTCCGTTCCTCCAGTGGCGGCTTCCTCTGGTGCGGGTAGCGCTTTGCGGTCGATTTTCCCGTTCGGGGTCAGCGGCATCCGCGAAAGCTGCACGAGGTACGAAGGAATCATATATCCCGGAAGCTGCTTGGCGAGCTGCTCCTTGAGTTCATGCACCGCCAGCCTCGTTTCCGCAACGTAATAAGCGACAAGCTGTTTATGGCCGTTTGCGTCGTCGCGGGCGAGCACCACCGCTTCTTGCATGGCGGCGATCTTCAGCAGCTGCTCTTCAATCTCGCCGATTTCGATCCGGTAGCCGCGGATTTTCACCTGATGATCGATCCGCCCCCGGTATTCGATGTTGCCGTCCGGCAGCCAGCGGGCGAGATCTCCCGTCCGGTAAAGGCGTTCTCCCGGCACAAACGGATGTTCCACAAACTTCTCTGCCGTTAGCTCCAGATGGTTCAGGTAACCTCTCGCAAGCCCTACGCCTGCCACGCATAACTCGCCGTCCACTCCCGGAGGCACAAGCTGCAGGTGGGCATCCAAAATAAAAATCTGATGATTAGACAGCGGGCGCCCGATCGGAATAACTCTGCGCTCTGGCTGCTGCTCATCCGCATCCCAAAGCGTTGTAACAATCGAAGCTTCGGTAGGCCCGTAAGCATTGAAATAGTGGACCTTCTCCTTCCACTGCTGCACAAATTCGGCCGATACCGCCGAACCTCCCGTTACAAGCTTCGTTAAGCTGGGAAGGCGGTCCGGGTTCAAATATGCGCTGTACGTCGGAGGCAAAATCGCCGCCGTAATCGTATGCTCGTTCATATAATTCTCGAACAGGCGGTTGTCGAGAATCGTCTCGGCTGTCGGGATGTACAAAGTCGCGCCAAAATAGAGCGCTTTGAACACTTCCCAGCAGGACGCGTCGAATGACAGGCTGGCGAATTGAACGATCCGGTCATGCTCCGTGATGCCCAGCCTGTCCGCGAACATCAGCTTCAAGCTGACCAAACCACGATGCTCCAGCATGACCCCTTTGGGTTTGCCCGTCGTACCTGATGTATAGATGACATAAGCCAGATCATTCGGACCACTGGCCGGCTCCAGATTCGAAGCATCCAGCACACCAGTGGATTCCGCCCCGCTATCGCCCCAAACAAAATCGTCTAATTCAAGGCGTGTTCCTTCAAAGTCGGTCTTCTCGTGCAGATGTTTTTGAATCAGCAATAACGGTGTGCCTGAATCCTCGATCATGAAGCGGATGCGCTCCTCTGGGTAGTCGGGATCGACAGGCACGAAGGCTCCGCCCGCTTTAAGAATTGCCAGAATGCCGACGACCATATCAAGCGAGCGTTCGACCAGAATTGCTACCAGCTGGTCTGCTTCTACTCCTTTTTCCCGCAGCTTCCGCGCAAGGCGGTTGGATCGCTCGTTCAGCTCGCGGTAGGTCAATTGCCGCTCGTTCATGACGACGGCCACGTTATCCGGGCGATGCTCCGCCTGTTCTTCGAACAAGCCATGAATCGTTTTCCCCCGCTCGAACTCGGTTTCGGTGTCATTAAATCCCTTGAGCAGCATCTCCCTCTCGACTGGGAACAGCATATCGACTTGTCCAAGCTCCAGATCTGGCTGAAATAAAAGCATGGACAGCAACCGAACAAGATGGTCGGCCGCCTGCTCCATAAATGCCCGCTCGTACCGCTGTCCGTCAAAGCTTATTTCCAGCTCGATGGAGTGGTTTTGGCGGTCGAAGCGAAAAACGGTATCAGCCGCCACACGGTTAACCAGCGGTCCCGGATGAATCGGGGCGAAGGATGCGATGGTGTTGACGACCGGGAGGCCATGCCCCGTATAGTCCAAATGGAGCGGCTCCACCATTTTTCGAAAAGGCAGGTGCTGATGCTCCAGCGCCTCGCCGATGGAGCCTTTGATGCCCCCAAGCAGCGTTTTCAGCGTAGTCTGGCTGCTTACCGATGTCTTGATCACCAAGATGTCATGCGGCGGCGTCTCGCCCTGGTCTGCGCTATACGAAGGCATGCCGACCAGCACTTGGTCCCGCCCGGTATATTTGAACAGCAGGGTTTTTACTCCTGCCAAAACAATCATGTACAGAGCCAAATCCGAACCGCTGGCGAGGCCAATGATTCTCTCCGAGAGTTCGCTCGGGAGAGTACGGTGAAGCAAGTCCGGCTCTGCCGCAGCTTCCCCGCCCTCGAATAATTTGGAGGATTGACTGTATGGAAGGAAGCTCAGGCTATCATCTGCGTCAAACTTGCCGCTCCAGTACCGTTCTTCCTTTTCAAATAAAGATTTCATTCGTACCTCCCCTAAAAATGAAGTGACCGCATACCCCGACGCAGGTCTGAAAAGGCTTGCTTTCGACCTGCGCGTTTACGGGCTTGATTTACGGACTTGCAAGTTGTTCGCCGTTTTTCTTGGATGCGCACCACTTTCGGTTGACGGTGGAGCGCGCTTGTATTATTAGAACGCGAATTCGATCGTATCGACGGCACTCTTTGCGCCTGCCGCCGGTTTATGACATTCAATTCGGCTTAGCTCGAGTTGTGGATTTTCCGCAATTTGAGACAGTACCCGCAAGTAATCCTCAGTCAAGGTGCGGATCATCGTTTCTTTGAACAGCTTGTTGGCGTAGAAGAAGCCCCCGCTCAACGCCCCTTCGTTTTCATACATAAACAGCGTCAGATCAAACTTCGCTTCTTCCAATGGGTCAAGCTCGTAATTCTTCAGGCTGACCCCTTCCAGTTCGGCGTCTCGTTCTTCGATATTTTGCAAGTCGAAAACGGCATCGAACAACGGGAAGCGGCCCGGCTCCCGCTTCACATTCAAACGCTCCACGAGATCCTCGAATGGATAATCCTGGTTCTCAAAAGCACCCAAAGCCGTTTCCTTCACTTCTTCCAGGTAGGACAAGAACGTTTTGTCGCCAGACGGACGATTGCGGAGCGCCAGCGTATTAACAAACATGCCGATGACCCGCTCCAAATCGGCGTTAGTTCTTCCAGCCACCGGGGTGCCCACGATCAAGTCCTCCTGACCGCTGTACTTGGACAGCAACACAGTATAGGCCGCAAGCAGCACCATGAACAGTGTGCTTTCACACTCGGCAGCCAATTCGCGCAACCGCGCCGAGAGAGAAGCTTCGACGTCGAACTCCACATGCGCGCCTTCGTAGCTACGAACGGCAGACCGTTCGTAGTCCATCGGCAGGTCCGCCGTCGGCAGTTCGCCTTCGAAGGTTTGCAGCCAGTACGCTTCCTGCCGCCCGATTCGCTCTCGGTGGGCCTTCGACTGCTGCCAAACGGCATAATCCTTGTAATGAATGCGCAGGGGTGGCAGCTGTTCTCCGGCGTAGAAACTCGAGAACTCCTCCATCACAATCGCCATCGATACACCGTCAGACACGATATGGTGCATATCGAAAAGGAGAATACGCAGGTGCGGCTCCAGCTCGATGACCCCGGCGCGCAGCAGCGGCGGTTGGCCGAGATCAAACGGACGAACGAAGTTCCGGACGATCTGCTCGATTTGATCTGAATCCTCTGTATCCGCTTGATGATGCTCGATAGCAAAATCGACCTGTGGGTATATCCGCTGAACCACTTCGCCCTTCATCATTTCAAAACCGGTGCGCAGCGATTCATGCCGTGTTATCAATTTCCGCAAGGCGGCTTCCAACCGGTCTAAATCAAACTCACCTTCCACCTGTACCAGTTCCGGCATGTTGTAAAGCTGATCTGCTCCATCCAGCGTGTGCTGAATGAACAGCCGTTTCTGCGCGGAGGACAGAGGGTAGTACTCTCTCTCTTCCGCTTGAGGAATGGCCTCATGCTCCCGCCGTTCCATCCGGGTGATCGCCTCGGCCATCGCCGCAATCGTTGAGTGACGGAATACGTCGCGCAGCGGCAGGTTGACGTTTAATTCCTTAAATACCTTACCTGCCAGTGACGTCGCTCGCAGGGAGTGGCCGCCGATGTCGAAGAAGTTGTCGTAAACGCCAATCTCCTTCGTAAGCCCCAGCACCTCCTGCCAAATTACCGCCAGCTTCATTTCCAGCTCATTGCGCGGTGCGACATACTCCGTTCCGCTTCCCGCTTCCCCTTCCGGCGCTGGCAGCGCCCTCCGGTCTATTTTCCCGTTCGGTGTCAGAGGCAGACGCTCCAGCTCCACAAAGTACGACGGGATCATGTAACCCGGCAACTCCTGTGCCAGCGCACTGCGCAGATCGTTCACCAACAGCTTCGCACCGGTATCCGGCGTGTAATACGCACACAGCGCCTTCTGACCGTTCGCATCACTTCGAACCAGCACCACCGCTTCGCGCACACCTTCCACCCGCAGCAACTGCGACTCGATCTCACCCGCCTCGATCCGGTAGCCCCGGATTTTCGCCTGGTTGTCGATTCGGCCGATGAAGTCCACGTTGCCGTCCTCCATCCACCGCGCCAAGTCTCCTGTGCGGTACAGCCGCTCACCAGCGGTGAAGGGACTGTCTACAAACTTCTCTTCTGTCAGATCTGGACGGTTCAAGTACCCACGTGCTACCCCAACTCCACCGATAACCAATTCGCCCAGCACGCCGACTGGTACGGGATTCAGATGTGCGTCCACGATGTGAAATTTCGCATTCAGCCACGCTTTGCCGATCGGCACATGGCCTGTCTGCGGCAGCTTCGTCAGCGGTTCGTCATAGAAACTGGAGTCGATCGCCGCTTCCGTCACACCGTAAGCGTTAATGATGCGGAACGACGAGCCGAAGCGTTCCTGCAAGGTTCGGTAATCCGCCACACTGCAGCTGTCCGAGCTTGTAATCAACAGCTCCATCCCGCTGAACTCCAACCCCTGTTCATGTACGTATTCCATAAACGGCACGATCAGCGCCGGTGTTGATTCGAAGATCGTCACTCGCTCTCGCTCTATCCAGTAGTGCAGACGAGAAGGATCGATCCGGTCGTCCTTCGGCACAATCACCATCGTGCCTCCGTTGTACAGTGTCCGGGCAATGTCGCCCACGAACACGTCAAACGAGAAGCTGGCGAGCTGCAGCAACCGCACCGGGAACTGATCTAATCGGTATTCCCGCCGGTAACCCGCTGCCGTATTCACCAGGCTGCGGTGCTCAATCATCACGCCTTTCGGCTTGCCCGTCGTTCCGGACGTGTAGATGACGTATGCTAGGTCCTCAGGGCGGGCTTCATGGAAGCTGCCCATGCCAACATCATTGAAAACATCCAGATGGTTCCGATCCGCACCGTTCACAGCCCCCGTTAGTTTGCCAGAGTCCCGGCTGGAAGCCATGCTGGAGCCTTGATCAAAGCACATCGGGGCATTTGCCCGATCTTCGCTGTACGACGCTTCGTCGTCGAGGTACAGCACCGACATCAGCGCCAGCTCCTCTTCGCGGAGCCAGGCCTCGGCACGTTCTCGCAGCGGCGTTTGTGTCAGCAGTACCTTCGCTCCGCTGTCTTCGAGCATAAACCGCACGCGGTCCGCAGGATAATCCGGGTCGAGGGGTACATACGCCCCGCCGGCTTTCCAGACGGCCATCACGGCCACCAGCAAGTCCACCGAACGCTCGGCGAGAATGCCAACGATTGACTCTCGGCCGATGCTACTTGCACGCAGCGTGACCGCTAAGCAGTTCGCCCGCTCGTTCAGCTCCACATACGTTAGGCGATTATTTTCATACACAACGGCCTCCGCTTCCGGCGTACACTCTGCCTGTTTCTCAAACAGACGGTGGAACGTAGCCGCAGGAGCCGCTTCTAGCTGCGCTGGATTAAACGCATTGAGAACTTGTTCTTTTTCCTCTGCTGTCAGCAAGTTCAGCTCGGCAATCTTTGCATCTGGACGGTTTACAATTGTCAGGAGCAACTGCTCGTAATGTTTTGCCAGCCGTTCAATCGTCTCCCTTTTGTAAAGAGCTGTCGCATATTCAAAGCTGTAATCCAAGCCGCCGTTCTCCTCGCCCACATCCAAGCTGATATCAAACTTCGCAGTATCAAGTACGCTCGGATAAGGAATCAGGCGAAGCCCTTCCAGCTCAAATTGCTCGTTCTCCGTATTCTGCATCGTAAACATCGTGTCGAAGAGCGGATTGCGGCTTAAATCACGGGTGACTTGCACTTTGTCCACCAATTGTTCAAACGGATAGTTCTGATGCTCAAAGGCACGCAGAGTTGTTTCTTTGACTTCGTTCAGATATGACAGGAATGTTTTCTCCGAAGACGGATAACTGCGAATCGCCAGCGTGTTTAGGAAAATCCCGATCAACGGCTGCACATCTCCATGATTCCTTCCGGCAATCGGCGTACCAACGATTACGTCTTCCTGACCTGAATATTTATGCAAAAGCACGTTATACGCCGCAAGCAACACCATAAACAGCGTCGTGCCCGTTTCCGAAGCCAGCTGTTTCAGGCCGTCGGTTTTTGAAGCGTCGAAGGAAAACTCCAGCGTTTGACCTTCGTAGCTCTGTACAGCCGGACGTGGATAGTCGGTCGGCATTTCCAGCACCGGAAGCTCGCCCTGGAACATGTCCAGCCAATACGCCCCCTGATGCTGAAGCCGTTCCTGCTGCTCCTGCGAATGCTGCCAAACGGTGTAGTCTTTGTACTGAATGCGCAGCGGCTCCAATTGCTCTCCACCATACAAACGTACGAATTCTTCAACAAAGATTTCCATTGAAACGCCGTCAGAAATAATATGATGCATGTCGTACATCAGAATATGGCGTTCCGGAGCCAGCTCAACAAGGCCTACCCTCAACAGCGGTGGCTTAGCCAAGTCAAACGGACGGACGAAACCGTGAACCACCGCTTCGACCTCTTGCTCATCCGCTTGATAGAACTCCACCGCAAAATTCACGTCCTGGTAAACCCGCTGTGATGCTTCTCCATCCACCATTTCAAACCCGGTGCGCAACATTTCATGCCGCGCCACGAGCTTACGGAACGTTTCTTCGAACCTTGCCCGGTCCAAAGCACCCTCCAGCAGCATCGCTTCCGGCATGTTGTAGCTAAGCTCCGCAACTTCCAGCTGATTCAGAATAAAGAGACGTTTTTGAGCAAAAGATTGCGGGTACACCTCTCGGACATCCGTCACCGGAATGGAAACAAATATCTGCTGATCCAGCCGAGAAATGGCGGTAGCCATGCTCTCGATCGTGGAATGGCGGAACACTTCGCGCAGTGGCAGATCCACGTTCAACTCTTTATGAATCTTGCTGACCAACGTTGTCGCTCGCAGGGAGTGGCCGCCGATGTCGAAGAAGTTGTCGTAAACGCCAATCTCCTTCGTAAGCCCCAGCACCTCCTGCCAAATCACCGCCAGCTTCATTTCCAGCTCATTGCGCGGTGCGACATACTCCGTTCCACTTCCCGCTTCCCCTTCCGGCGAGGGCAGCGCCTTCCGGTCTATTTTCCCGTTTGGTGTCAGAGGCAAGCGCTCCAGCTCCACGAAGTACGACGGGATCATGTAACCCGGCAACTCCTGTGCCAGCGCACTGCGCAGATCGTTCACCAACAGCTTCGCACCGGTATCCGGCGTGTAATACGCACACAGCGCCTTCTGACCGTTCGCATCACTTCGAACCAGCACCACCGCTTCGCGCACACCTTCCACCCGCAGCAACTGCGACTCGATCTCACCCGCCTCGATCCGGTAGCCCCGGATTTTCGCCTGGTTGTCGATTCGGCCGATGAAGTCCACGTTGCCGTCCTCCATCCACCGCGCCAAGTCTCCTGTGCGGTACAGCCGCTCACCAGCGGTGAAGGGACTGTCTACAAACTTCTCTTCTGTCAGATCTGGACGGTTCAAGTAGCCTCGTGCCACGCCGACTCCGCCGATAACCAGCTCGCCCAACACCCCGACCGGTACTGGGTTCAGTTGTGCATCCACGATGTAGAAATTCGCATTCAGCCACGCTTTGCCAATCGGCACATGGCCTGTCTGCGGCAGCTCCTTCAATTCTTCGTCATAGAAACTGGAGTCAATTGCCGCTTCCGTCACGCCGTAGGCGTTAATAATGCGGAACGATGAGCCAAAACGCTCCTGCAAGGTCCGGTAATCCGCCACACTGCAGCTGTCCGAGCTTGTGATGAGCAGCTCCATCCCGCTCAACTCCACCCCTTGCTCGTGCACGTATTCCATAAACGGTACGATCAGTGCTGGTGTTGATTCAAAGATCGTCACTTGCTCCCGCTCTATCCAGTGGTGCAGGCGAGACGGATCAATCCGATCATCCTTCGGTACAATGACCATGGTGCCTCCGTTATACAACGTGCGTGCGATATCACCCACGAACACGTCAAACGAGAAGCTAGCGAGTTGCAGTAGCCGGACTGGGAACTGATCCAACCGGTATTCCCGCCGGTAGCCCGCTGCCGTGTTCACCAAGCTGCGGTGCTCAATCATTACACCCTTCGGCTTGCCTGTTGTCCCCGACGTGTAGATCACGTACGCTAGGTCCTCAGGACGAGCTTCATGAAAGCTGTCCAAGCCAGTAACCTTCAGATGACTCGGATCATCGCTGTTCACAGCACCCGTCAGCTCGCCGGAGACTTTACCGGAAACCATGCTGGAACCAAGCGGTGCATTCTCCCGGTTTTCGCTGTATGACATTTCGTCGTCGAGGTACAACACCTTTGCAAGTGCCAGCTCCTCTTGGCTGAGCCAGGCTTCAGCACGCTCTCTCAGCAGCGTTTGTGTCAGCAGCACCTTCGCTCCGCTGTCTTCAAGCATAAACCGCACGCGGTCCGCCGGATAATCCGGGTCAAGCGGTACATATGCCCCGCCTGCTTTCCAGACGGCCAGCACGGCCACCAGCAGGTCCACCGAGCGCTCGGCGAGAATGCCAACAATCTCCTCCCGGCCGATTCCACTTGCGCGCAGCGTGGCCGCTAAGCCGTTCGCCCGTACGTTCAGCTCCGCATACGTCAGCCGATCGTTCTCGTATACAACGGCTTCCGCTTCCGGAGTGCTCTCCGCCTGTTCCTCGAACAGTCGGTGGAACGCGGCCACAGGAGCCACTTCCGATTGCATCGGGTGAAACGCGCCGAGAATCTTCTCTTTTTCATCTGCCGTCAACAAGTTCAGATCAGCGATCTTTGCATTCGGATGGCTTACAATCGCCGCAAGCAAATGTCCAAAATGAATCGACAGCCGCCGGATCGTGCTTTCTTTATAAAGAGCCGTTGCGAATTCAAAGTTGCACTCCAGTCCGCCATTTTCTTCCGTAACATCCACACTCAGGTCGAACTTGGCCATACCATATTCGCTAGGGTACGGGGACAATTTCAGCCCTTCCAGCTCAAACTCTGACTCCTCCAGGTTTTGCAGGGAGAACATCGTGTCAAACAGCGGGTTGCGGCTCAAATCCCGGCTAACCTGCACTTTATCGACGAGTTCTTCGAACGGATAATTCTGATGCTCGTAAGCGCCTAAAGTCGTTTCTTTCACTTCTTCCAAATACGACAGGAAGGTCTTCTCCGAAGCCGGATAATTGCGGATCGCCAGCGTGTTGACGAACATTCCGATCAAAGGCTGCGTGTCGCCGTGCGTTCTGCCCGCAATCGACGTTCCGACGATCAAATCGTCCTGACCTGTGTATTTATGCAAAAGCACGGTATATGCGGCAAGCAACACCATATATAGCGTCGTTCCTCTTTGAGCGGCCAGCTGTTTCAAGCCTTCGTTCGTTGCCTCGTCCACGAAGGACGTCAGCGTATGTCCCTCATAGCTCTGTACAGCAGGACGCGGATAGTCCGTTGGCATTTCCAGAACCGGCAGCTCGCCCCGGTAACGGTCCAGCCAGTAAGCTTCCTCGCGGTTCAATTGCACTTTTTGCTCGTCCGATTGCTGCCATACCGCATAGTCCTTGTACTGAATGTGCAAAGGCTCTAATGACTCACCGCCATACAGACGAACGAGTTCCTCAACGAACACGTCCATCGAAACCCCGTCGGAGATGATATGGTGCATGTCAAACATCAGTAAATAACGATCGGCTGCCAGCTCTACGAGCTCGGCACGCAGCAACGGTGGCTTCGCCAAGTCGAAAGGTCTGATAAAAGCCTGCACGACTGCAGACGCTTCTTCCTCGTTCGCATGTCGACACACGACGGAAAAATCAACGCTCTCGTAAATACGCTGTACCGCTTCGCCTTGTACGACCTCAAATCCGGTTCGCAACGTTTCATGACGTTGGATCAGTCCGCGGAAAGCTTTCTCCAGCAGGCTATGGTCAATTGATCCTTCGAGCAGCAGCACACCCGGCATGTTATAGCTCTGCTCGGCTCCTTCCAGCTGATTCAGGATAAACAGCCGCTTCTGAGCTGAGGAAAGTGGATAATACGCTCTTGCGCCTACCAGCGGAATCGACGAGAACGAATGTTCTTCGATCCGGGAGAGGGCGAGAGCCATCTGTTCGATCGTTGAGTAGCGGAATACGTCGCGCAGAGGCAACTCGACGTTCAACTCCTGATGCACCTTGCTCACCAGTGTCGTTGCCCGCAGGGAATGGCCGCCCAAGTCAAAGAAGTTGTCATGAACCCCGATGCGCTCCAATCCAAGCACGCTTTTCCATATTTCAGCCAAGCTGGCTTCGAGCGGAGTCCGAGGCGGAGTATGTCCTTCGCCCGGTTGCAAGCTCTCCTCAGGTGCCGGGAGGGAGCGGCGGTCAACCTTGCCATTCGTCGTCAGCGGGAGACGCTCCAACTGGATCAGGTACGTCGGGATCATATAGGCCGGCAGTTCCTGAGACAGCACGCTCTTCAGCTCGGCCGCCGGAAGCTCACAGTCCGCTTCATAATAGGCGCAAAGCTGCTTTTCGCCGGACACGTTTTCCCGCGCAAATACTGTCGTTTTCCGAATTCCCTCCACTTTCTGAAGCTGAGTTTCGATCTCGCCCAGCTCTATGCGGAAGCCACGGATTTTCACTTGGTCGTCCGTTCGTCCCACATATTCAATCGTGCCGTCCGGTAGCCATTTCGCCAAATCCCCCGTCCGGTACATGCGCTCTCCTGACGTAAAAGGATTGTGCACAAATTTCTCCGCCGTCAGTTCCGGCCGGTTATTGTAGCCCCGTACCAAACCTTCTCCGCCGACACATAGCTCCCCGACCACGCCGATCGGCAGCAGCTTATTCCGGCTGTCGACGATATACACCGTCGTATTGCTGATTGGTCGTCCGATAGGAACGGTAAGCGCCGACTCATCAACGAAGTCGACCGGAAGGTACGTGGTAAATATCGTGCTTTCCGTCGGTCCGTATACATGGTTGAGCCTACCCGCTCCAAGATGGGCGAGTGCTTTACGTACATGACCAACCGAGACACGCTCTCCTCCAAACAAAATCGCCCGGACATCCCGAAAACAATTGACATTCACATCTACAAGCACGTTGAAGAAAGCCGTCGTAATAAACATGACCGATATGCGCTGGCGCTGGATGAGATCCGCCAGTAGACCAATTTCCAGCAACGTCTCGCGGGGAACCAGCACCAGCCGCGCCCCGTTGGTCAAAGCACCAAAAATATCGAAAATCGCTCCGTCGAACGAATAGCTCGAAAGCTGGAGGACATGATCGCGATTGGTGATGTCGATATAATTTGTATTTTGCACAACGCGCACGATGTTGCGGTGTGAAACAAGGTTTCCTTTTGGCTTGCCCGTCGTGCCTGACGTATAGATCACGCAGGCCAGATCTGTCGCTTCAATCCCTTGATTTAGGTTTGTTCCGTCCTCGTGATAGAAAGACTCGTCATCCAGTAAAATCACCGAGTCCAAACCCGCCAGTCGCTCGCGCAAGCGGCTTTGTGTCAGCATGACCTGCGCTCCTGAATCCTCTATCAAGAAACGGATACGCTCCTCTGGATATTCCGGGTCAATCGGTACGTAAGCGGCTCCGGCTTTGTGTGCTGCCAGTATACCTATAACCATTTCGATGGAACGCTCAGCCATAATGGCGACCAGACGTCCTTGGGATATCCCGTGGCTGCGCAAGGTACGGGCAAGGCGGTTGACACGTTCGTTCAGCTCGCGGTAAGTCATCTCTTGCTCATTAAAGGAAATGGCGGCTGCATCCGGGATGTACTCCGCCTGCTCTTCGAACAATTGAATGAGTGTCTTCCCGCGCGGAAATTCCGTCGTGGTGTCGTTAAAACGTCCGAGAAGTTCGGCCTTTTCTGCCTCGGTCACAAGTTCCAGCTCGCCCACGGTAATTTCCGGGTTATCCGTTACCTGCTCCAGCAGATGCACGAGATGCCCCTTGAGCCGCTCGATGCTGTCTTTATCAAACACTTCGGCGTTAAAGTCGAATCGAATTTCGATCTCGGCTCCCGGCATCACAGTCACGTTGAAGTTATAGTTCGTCTGCTCCTCCATCTGAACGTCAGCAATTGTCAGGCCGCCGTGCTGCTGGTCCCCCGCCTGCTCCATCTGTTCGTCCACCGGATAGTTCTCGAAAGCGATGATATGGTTGATCAGATTCTGCTTTTGCACGCTACGCGCTTGAATTTCATACAGCGGATAGTAATCATAACGCCCGGAATCCAGAGCCCGCTCTTGGAGCTTCGCCATCAGGTCGGCGAACACGGTGTCCACTTCGCTATTGACGCGGACCGGCACCGTATTGATGAACAGCCCGATCATAGACTCAATGCCCGGGATTTCCGCCGGTCTTCCGGCAACGACACTGCCGAATACGGCATCGTTTGTTCCGTTATATTTTTGCAGCATCACGCCCCAAACGGCTTGCAGCAGCGTATTGACTGTAACTAGGTGCTGTTTCGCCACCCGGTCCATCCGTTTGCTCAAGTCCTTGCCTAGTTCGGCGGTGACGTGATCAGCCGTAAATCTGCCGCTCGGCGCTGGTTCCTTTTGCCCCGGAAGTACGGTTTGCCCTTCGTAGCCTGCCAGGAACGCTGTCCAATAGCCGGATGCCGCCTGATCGTCCTGTTTCTCCAACCATTCGATATAATCGCCATAATCCGATCCTTTACCTCCCGCTGGCTGCTTCCCAGAGGTCAGGGCCGAGTATATCTCAAACAACTCCTGCGTCAGCTGAGCCAGGCACCAGCCGTCCATTAAAATATGTTGGAAACTCCACAGAACGTGATAACTTTGCTCTTCGGTGCGCAGAATCGTAAACCGAACGAGCGCATCATGTTCCATGTCGAAGCCACGAAGCTTGTCCTCCTCGGCCTTTTCATCCAAGTAAGCTTGTTTCTCATGTACCTGCAAATGAAGCAGCTCTTCATATTCAAAGCCGACTGGCTTATCGCGGTATATGATTTGCAGCGGCTCGCCCGCTGGTCCATTCACAAAATTCGCCCGCAGCACCAGATGACGTTTTGCAAGCTCCATCCAGCTCCTCTCAAAAAGCTGGACGTCGAGCGCTCCCCGCATCGTAAACCGCGTCTGCTCAAAGTAAGCTGCCGTTTGCCGGTCAAGCGCGCTGTGGAACCACATACCCTTTTGCATCGGCGTCAGCGAGTAAATATTTTCGATTTCCCCGAGATGACTCGAGCGCTGGGCGATTTGCTCCAATTCTGTGATGGTCAAGCCTTTAAATTGCACGTCGCTTGGCGTCATTTCGGTGTTCTCTTTGCCTGCGCAGTGGGTAATGAGCTCTCGGAGACTTTGCTCAAGCCGCTGAGCGAAGGCTTCCATCGTTTCCTTCCGATACTGCTTCCGGCTGTAGCTGAGATCGAGTGATAAAGCACCGTCCAGCACCATACCGTTGATATCCAGCACAAAGCTGCGGGCCTGCCGGTCGCTAGCCGGGCTGCCACTGGAATAAGAAGATATGCCGATCTCGCCCTGGTTGACATCATCGTCGAACTGGCCGAGGTAGTTAAAATTAATTTCCGGCTCTGCGCCCCAAACCAAGCCTTCCTCCGATTTCGAAAGATAGCGGCATATGCCGTACCCAAGCCCCTTGTTCGGAATGCGGCGCAAGTTTTCCTTGACCTGTTTAATCTGATAGGTCAAATCCCGGTCAGTTTCCGGCTCTAGGACGACCGGAAACTTGGTCGTAAACCAGCCGACTGTACGCGTGATATCGATATCCGTTCCGATCGATTCACGTCCGTGTCCTTCGAGATTGATCCGCACCCGTTCGTGCCCCGTCCATTTGCGTAAGGCTATGCCGAGCGCCGTTACCAAAATATCATTCATTTCGGTGTTGAAGGCACGGTGAACCCGCTTCAGTAGCAGCTCCGTTTCTTCGGGAGCCAAACGGACAAACAGCGATTCGCTGTCCTGCTGTGTCGTAACGTCCGCCTCCATATCCTTCGGCACGGCAGGAACCTCCATTTGATCCACGGCCTGCCAATAGGCCCGTTCCTTCTCCATCTCCGGGCTTTGCGCGTAAGCAGCCAACTGCTCGGACCAAGTGCGGTACGCATCTGTTTTCGCCGGGAAACGAATTTCTTCGCTTTTGCCAGTCTGCTCGTAACCTAGAGCGAAATCCTCCATTAAAATGCGCCAAGACACGCCATCTACCACAGCATGATGAACCCCGAGCAGCAAATGATCACCGTCCGCGCACTGGAATAGTCCCGCCTTCATGAGGGGCCCGTTCTCCAGATCGATGCCCGCTTGAATGTCCGTTGCCTTCGCTTCCACAGTCTGCGTGGGATTCTCCGCATCTTTGAAGTCGAACACGTCCAGCGTGAACATCTCGTCTTCCTGAATCGCGCGGGTCCGTGCGCTAAACCCTTGTTCCGTTTTGCGGAACACCATCCGTAAGGCGTCATGATGCTCGGCCAGCTTTTGCAGCACCTGACGTACCATCTCTTCGTCGAAGCGTTCCTTCCGGTACAGCATCACCGACTGGTTGAAATGATGCGGGTCCTTAAAGGAGCTCTCGAAAAACCAATGCTGAATCGGCGTCAGCGCCGTTTCACCCGTAATTTCGCCTTGATCGATGGTACGTCCGATCGGTATCACATGCAGGCTAAGCTGTGAGATTGTCGGATATTTGAACAAATCCCGAATTTCCAGCTTGTACCCGGCTTGATGAAGCCGCGAAGATACTTGAATGGACTTGATCGAATCTCCGCCCAGCTCGAAGAAATGATCCGTTACCCCAACGCGATCGGCGTTCAATACCGCCTGCCACACATCGGCAAGTGTCCGCTCGGCTTCATTGCGTGGAGCTACGTACTCGCCGCCGGTCAGTGCGTTTCCTTCCGGGGCAGGCAAAGCCTTGCGGTCGATTTTGTCGTTCGGCGTGAGCGGCATCCGCGGAAGCTGAACAAAATGCGCCGGAATCATGTAATTCGGCAATTTTTGCGCCAGCGCGCTTCTCAGCTCGCCGAGCGTAAGAGGGAGACTAGCCACCAGGTAAGCGCACAGTTCTTGCCCACTTTTGCCTTCCCGCGCAATCACAATCGTCTCCTGCACCGAGTCGATCTTCAGAAGCTGCTCTTCAATCTCACCGACCTCGATTCGGAATCCACGGATTTTCACCTGATGGTCGATCCGGCCCAAGTACTCCATATTACCGTCCGGCAGCCAGCGGGCGAGATCTCCTGTCCGATAAAGGCGTTCTCCCGGCGCAAACGGATGTTCCACGAACTTCTCTGCCGTCAGCTCCGGTTGGTTCAGGTAACCTCTCGCAAGCCCCACGCCTGCCACGCACAGCTCTCCGTCCACTCCCGGAGGAACAAGTTGCAGGTGGGCATCCAAAATAAAAATCTGATGATTAGACAGCGGGCGCCCAATCGGAATGACTCTGCGCTCCGGCTGCTGCTCATCCGCATCCCAAAGCGTCGTAACAATCGAAGCTTCGGTAGGGCCGTAAGCATTGAAATAGTGAACCTTCGCTTTCCACTGCTGCACGAATTCGGCCGATACCGCCGAACCTCCCGTTACAAGCTTTGTTAAGCTGGGAAGACGGTCAGGGTTCAAATGAGCGCTGTACGTCGGGGGCAGAATCGCCGCCGTAATCGCATGCTCGTTCATATAACTCTCGAACAGACGAGTGTCGAGAATTGTTTCCGCCGTCGGGATGTATAAAGCCGCTCCAAAATAGAGTGCTTTGAAAACCTCCCAGCAGGATGCGTCGAAGGACAAGCTCGCAAATTGAACGATCCGGTCATGCTCCGTGATACCCAGCCTGTCTGCGAACATCAGCTTCAAGCTGACCAAACCACGATGCTCCAGCATGACCCCTTTGGGTTTGCCTGTTGTACCTGACGTATAAATGACATAAGCAAGATCGTGTGGACCACTGGCCGCCTCCAGGTTCGAGCCATCATCGCTATAGGCCTGCTTGTCATCTAGCGCCAATACGGTCCCTTCGAACGGGACTTGCTGTAACAGCTCTCTTTGAGTCAATAACAGCTGCGCGTTCGAGTTCTCCAGAATGTAGCGGATACGTTCTTCCGGGTACTCCGGGTCGATCGGCACGTAGGCACCGCCAGCTTTCAGAACCGCCAAAATGCCAATGACCGTCTCCAGCGATCTCCTAACCATCAAGCCTACCAACTGATTGGGCAGCACACCGACCGATCGTAGCGTACGCGCCAGTTGGTTTGCCCGTTCGTTCAACTCTGCGTATGAAAGCCGCTGCCCCTCAAAAACAACCGCCGTCGCCTCGGGCACACGCTTCGCTTGCTCCTCCACAAGCTGATGAATCGTCCGATCACGAGGATAGTCCTTCTCGGTATCGTTGAAGCTTTGTATTAATTGAAATTTTTCGTCCTCCGACAGCATGTCCGCTCGCACGATGTCCAGCTCCAGCTCATGAAGCCCGACAGACAGCAGGCGATTCAGATGGCCGACGACCCGATTCATGAACTCGGAGTCATATAAGTGCTCGTTATATGACAGCGCTAGCTGTATCGTCCCGCCGGCTAAACTGAATTCAAACGAACAGTCTGTGACCACGTTTTTCCTAATTTCGTCCAGATGCAGCTCCTTAAGGGATACTAGCGTATGGACGAAGGGTATCCCTTCTGCATATTGCAGATCCAGCTTCTCCGTCATTTTCAAGAACGGAATATGTTGATGTTGAATGGCTTCCGGCAAGGAAGTCCTCAGTTCGCTCAGAAGCGTCTTAAAAGTTGCCCCCACCGAAAACGAGTTTTTCAAAATGACCGTATGATTAACGGATCGACGCATCTCCCCCTTTTTTGGCACAACCGGCATGCCGACCAGAATGTCTGAAGCACCTGTATATTTATGCAAGAGTGCCTGAACACCGGCGAGCAAAATCATAAAAGCAGCCAGCGGAGCACCCTTGCTCATTTGAAGGACCCGCTGCGCCGCTTCCTCCGAAAGCGAACCGCCAACGGTTTTCACATTGGGCACCAGGGAGTTTGGAGCCTTGCTGTAAGGCAACCGCGTCAAGGTATAATCGTCAATACCGAATTTTTCGTTCCAAAACAACGTTTCTTTTTCAAAAGCCATCTGGATCGTTCCCCTCTCTTCATCGGTAAAAGCAATCCGGCGGAGCATATGCCGAAGCAACGCTCCAGCCTCGCTCCTCTCTTTTTCAAACATCTGACAACAATATCAATGGCTTGCGCAACGTCACGCTTCGATTGCCCGGTTGATCGCATGCGGCAATCCTCTGCCTAGCAGCTGTACCGCTCGGCTCCCATGCGTTAAGGACAACAAACATCGTTCTACGCAAGAGATGCGGCTGCTTCGGACTCCTCTGCTTCAATATGATTGCCGCGGACGAGCCACCTGAAGACGGGATTTGGTTTAACATGGGTTTCGGAATTGGATTTGGGGATAGACGACAAGGAATGTTCCTCCTGTCGATGTAAGGCTTGCCGCAGGGTTCCGGCCGACCAGCAGGAAGTCGACCGTACCTCCTGATTTGGCACCCGAGCTGCCTTTGACGAAGCCTATGTTTAAGGGGTATTGATACACTCTATGTACGATTTGATTATTCCCCCACAGCCCTGGTGTGGATAAGTAAAGATTCGGCTGCGGGGTAGTGAGCTTTTCCTAACGATTAAATTTAACGAGGGCACTGCATGAGACTCAAGGAATGCTCCGTATAGCATGAACGGGACTGCCCTTGGATTGCGGAGAATTCCATGCTGATTGACGTTACCGCAGGAGCATAAGGAGAAAGTCTTCCACTTAGTTGAAAGCGCTACCTTAACATCAAGTCCGCACGCCCTCCGGAAGGCACTTTCATGCCTCTTGCCGGGGGCGGCCATCGGCTTGGCCAAGCTTAGGTCGTTACTAACAAATCCTTGGTCTCCTGAGAGATCACCCGCTGCATACTGGACTTGATAATGTCGCAGCCGGCGGCCAGATGCTCCATCGAGACGGTCAGCGGAGGCATGATCTTCAACACACAGTCTCCTCTGCCGGCTCTTTCAATGATGAGCCCGTTCTCGAAGCTGATATCCGTCACCCGCTTCGCCCCGGCTTCATCCATGAACCCCGAGACGTCAATGCCCCAGATCAGGCCGAGTCCGCGGATGGCGATGGACGGATGCAGAGGCTTAATTTCTTGATCAAGGAACGAGCGCACATATTCTTCCTTCTGCTTCACCTGAGCTTCCAGTTCGGTTCTGTCCCGGAACTCGAGAGCAGCCTTCGCGGCCACAAAAGCCAGCTGGTTGCCGCGGAAGGTGCCGTTGTGCTCGCCCGGCGTCCAGATATCCAGTTCGGGCTTCAGCAGCAGGAGGGACATTGGCAGGCCGTACCCGCTGATCGACTTCGACAGGGTAATGAGATCCGGCTCGATCCCCGCACGTTCGAAGGAGAAGAATTCGCCTGTCCGGCCGCATCCTACTTGAATCTCGTCTGTAATGAGCAGAATATCGTGCCTGCGGCAAATCTGCTGTAGCTCACGTAGCCACTGCGCGTCGACAACGTGAATTCCGCCTTCGGCTTGTACCGTTTCAAGCAGGATCGCGGCCGGCTTGTCGATTCCGGAGTGCGAATCAGTCAGGATATTCTCGATATAACCGAGCGTATCCATTTCTGCGAAAGCCCCGCTCGGGTGCGGCATGAACGTAACTCCGTCCAGAGGAAGCCCCGCCCCTTCTCTCATGGACTTGGAGCTTGTCGCCGACAGACTGCCGAGCGACATGCCGTGGAAGCCACCCATGAATGCGAATATTCCACTTCTCTTCTTCGCCTTGCGTGCGAGCTTCAGGGCCGCTTCCACCGCATTCGTCCCTGTTGGACCGCAGAATTGAAGCTTGTAATTCAGCTTCTTCGGCTCCAGGATCCGCTCGGAGAAGCTCTGGATGAATTCACGCTTGGCCATTGTATACATATCCAGACCGTGCATAATCCGGTCGGAGGTCAAGTAATCGAGAACCCGGTCTTTAATATAATCGTTGTTATGGCCGTAATTGAGTGCCCCGGCACCTGCAAAGAAATCAATATATGCTCTTCCGTCCTCAGAATATAAAAGGTCTCCCTTGGCCCGGTCGAATACCACCGGAAAGCTTCTGCAGTAAGATCTTACGTTGGATTCCAGCTTTTCAAAAATGCTCACTCGCTTCATCCTCCATCGGAATTGGGATAAGGTTGGCTCTATCTATCCGAACCTTCCTTTCTAAACCTTCTGACGTCATGGAGCAACATATTCTAGGCTGTCATTTTCCACAATTGTTGGTCCCCACATGCCGGCTTGTTGGTAAGCCAGTATACTGGTCTCTCGCACACAGCTTGGATGGGTATAAAAAACCCTACAATTCCATTTATTAGAATAATAGGGAATAAGACCTAGGTTGAATTATATCAAAATTTACAAGAATGTATAGTGAAATTTTTGTTAAATATAGTCATTATATTGTTAAATTTGGTTCATAAAACATTATGTGTTAACATTTTTCGTTAAAAATAGTGAATGGAGAAGAAACGTTGGGCATGATTTGACATCAATCAAGGAATTCGACGAGTGTTGACATTCAGTCATTTAACAGGTAAATTTGGTATATATTCCCTTTAAATATTCTTTGCCGGTGTTCCGATTCCTTGCACTTTGTAATAACTTAACATGATTACCTGACCAATTTCTGAAAGCCTGGCTGTAAACTGGCCACAGCGTCCGCACGGATGGTAGCCGACATAGTTTTGTATCACGCATTCTTCTCTACGCCTCTGTTAGAGTAAAGGGGAAATATATTCTGTTCCTCCTCGTCAAACCGTACGTGAAGTTTTCCCTTATACGCTTTCCGATGTCCTTCACTCATTTACATGCAGATTACAATAGCCTTCTGAATCCAAGTTGAACGGACAATGATTTCACTTAGTGTAATAAGCTTCTTCATCGAGCGCATTGTTGCTTCTTGGCATACCATTTTGTGAGTTGCTGAAAGATGTACTAGTCACGTTCAGTCATCTTCCTTTACCATTCAAATGATCTTTTATGCCCGATCCGCATCCTTCTTGGGGATATATTTGCACTTACGAGTTGCGAAGGTTAATGATTCTCTTTAAGAAGTTGATTACATTCGTGCACGAAGAATATTTCAAATGTGAGAATTACAAAAGGATACTCTTCCTAAGATACTTTATAATCTGATGGATTTTCGTCCAATGAATGATCGCAATTTACAATGCAAAAACACAAATAAGGTGGTTCTAATATTTAGAACCACCCACCTGAAACATCAAAAAAGCCCTGATGACTTAGAGTCATCAGGACCATTATTTTGTTTATACTGTATTAGTTTACTGAATCTATTGATCAACCCGTTAGCCATGTCATTGGACAATAGTTCGTGTAGTTCCATACTTTTGTTAATGGTTCTACACTTATTTATCATTGGACAATAAACTAATTTGTACAGAATACCTTACTCAACCGTTACACTTTTCGCCAGGTTACGTGGTTTATCTACATCATGACCCAGTGCCAGGGAAGCATAGTATGCCAGCAATTGCAGCGCAACTACAGACAAAGCAGGGCTAAGCAGTGGCAGCGTCTTAGGAATCGCAAACGCTTGGTCTACGGATTTCAGCAATGGTGCTACGTGCTCTTCATACGTAATTGCCAATACATCTGCGCCACGTGCTTTTACTTCCTTAATGTTGCTCACTGTTTTCTCAAGTACGTTCTCCTGCGTTGCCAGGGCAATAACAGGGATACCGTCTTCGATCAATGCAAGCGTACCATGTTTCAACTCACCCGCAGCATACGCCTCGGAGTGAATATAAGAGATCTCTTTCAGCTTCAAAGATCCTTCTTGAGCTACTGCATAGTCAAGACCACGGCCAATGAAGAAGAGATGTTCATGTTTGGAGATTTGCTCTGCATATCCTTTAATTGCTTCCGCTTGCTCCAACATGGATTCCACTTGCTCAGGCAATGCTTGCATTGCTGCCAGCGTGTGTTCAATCTCTTCTGCAGATTGAGTACCACGAACTTGTGCAAGGTACAGACCAAGCAAGTTAAACGCGATCAATTGCGAAGTATACGCTTTGGTAGAAGCTACTGCAATTTCAGGACCTGCCAATGTTGCGATAACATCATCTGCATCACGTGCAATGGAGCTGCCCACTACGTTTGTGATTGCCAGTACATGTGCCCCATTGGATTGTGCTTCACGCAATGCAGCAAGCGTATCGGCAGTTTCACCGGATTGGCTCACTACAATTACAAGTGTATCTTTGTGCACGATTGGGGAACGGTAACGGTACTCGGAAGCCACATCTGTTTCAACCGGAATACGTACCAATTGCTCAATCACTGTACGTCCAACCAGACCTGCATGGTACGCTGTACCACATGCAATAATTTGAACGTTACGGATATTTTTAATTTGTTCTTCAGTCATTTTCAACTCAGGAAGTTGAACTTTTTTGCCTTCATTATCGATGCGACCCAGCATAGTATCACGATATGCTTTTGGTTGCTCATGAATTTCTTTCAGCATGAAGTGCTCAAATCCGCCTTTTTCTGCGGTTACAGCATCCCAATCGACACGAATCATTTCCCGAGAAATAAAGTTGCCTTCAATCGTCATCAATTCGACAGCATCATGTGTCAATACAGCCATTTCCCCATCATTCAGAATGTACACGTTACGTGTATGTTCCAGAATTGCCGGGATGTCGGAACCAATGAAGTTCTCGCCTTCACCAATACCAATAATCAATGGGCTTGCTTGACGCACTGCTACGAGTTTCTCTGGCTCATGCTCTGTCAATACACCCAGTGCAAATGCGCCACGCAACAACGTGATCACTTTTTGAACTGTTTTGACGATATCACCATTGTATTCACGTGCGATCAGGTGAGAGATAACCTCAGTATCTGTCTCGGAAGTGAACGTGTGACCTTGAGCCATCAATTCGTCCTTCAGATCCAGATAGTTCTCAATAATACCGTTATGCACAACAGAGAACTTCTGGCTTCCATCTGTGTGTGGATGAGAGTTCTCATCCGATGGTTTACCATGAGTTGCCCAACGTGTATGTCCGATTCCGGCATTACCTACCAGTGGTGCACCATCCAGCTTGGCTTCAAGGTTCGCAAGACGACCAAGAGCTTTCGTGATTTGCAGACCTTCTGGTGTGAATACTGCGATACCTGCAGAATCATAACCACGATACTCGAGTTTCTTCAATCCTTCGACCAATACCGATTGAGTGTTCTTATTACCAATATATCCAACAATACCGCACATAATTTATTTCCTCCGTTTGTATATGAATACTGTGTCACGAAGAGAAACAGGCAGAGGCGGCATATCAGAAAAATGAATGATTGCCTAGCGTTTCATGAATACTTGGTACTTATTCAATTATCAATGATCAGAGCGACCTCGTGTCGCCCCGCTGTCATCATAAGCTGTAATGAATGCAATCATGAATGTACATCATTTTCCCGTCCGCGTACTGTTTACGCTCTTCACGCACATTCATTTGAATTTTAGTTTAACTCTTGCACCTGCACTGGCGCGTTGTGTGGACAGTCACCTATCCATTTTCCGCAATCCGGTTTACGGCTCTGGTGCTTCACCGGGAGGTCCCCGCCGAACAATCCGAACACCTCCACCTCGTCAGCTTGATTGCCGTTGATCTTAATCAGCCGTTCTTCAACCTAGAAGAAATCCTGATCAACATCATCCCGCGCAACTCCAAGCTCTGGCGCTTGTGTAACTGTAACCTTACGTTCCTCACTTTCTGTGTCTGAATGACGACTCCACTCATTATATGCACGTCAGGTCCATTTTGCAATGGAGCAAAGTACCTGTGACAATTTTAGCATATTTACCTACAACCCCGACCGGATAAACGGACCTATGGTCTCATCAGGTCGGGACGCAGGAATATCCATGCATAAGTCCTAAATCATGTTATATTAAGCCTCTTACATCTTCCAGTCCTATACCAGCTCTTTTTGCACCACATCTGCAATTTGAGACACAAATTGTTCAAGTTCGTCTTTATCTGGTCCTTCCGCCATAACACGGATCAGAGATTCAGTACCTGAAGCACGAACGAGTACACGTCCATTATCGCCGAGTTGCTGTTCTACTGTAGCAATAGCTTGCTCGATTGCAGCATTGCCCTCGTATTTACTCTTATCTTCAACACGTACATTCACCAATACTTGTGGGTACTGGGTCATTAGCGCTTTTAGTTCACTCAGTTTTTTACCGGAAGCCTTGAGCGTATCCACGAGTTGAATCGCAGTCAGCATACCGTCTCCAGTTGTATTGTAATCCAAGAAAATAACATGGCCAGATTGTTCTCCACCCAAGTTGTAACCGCCGCGACGCATTTCCTCCATCACATAACGATCACCTACTGCCGTTTTAGCTGTTTTCAGTGCAAGTTTCTCTGTTGCTTTGTAGAATCCGATGTTACTCATAACGGTCGATACAACAGTACTGTCCTTCAACTTGCCTGCACGATTCATCGCATCACCACAGATACACAGAATGAAGTCTCCATCCACCTCAGCGCCTGTCTCATCAATAGCAATCAGACGATCCGCATCCCCGTCAAAAGCAAGACCCAGATCTGCTTTATGTTTGAGCACTTCTTGTTTCAGGTTCTCTGGATGAGTTGATCCACATTGCTCATTAATATTAAGGCCGTTAGGCTCAGCGCCAATGGCAATGACTTCTGCACCTAGTTCACTGAACAATTTTGGTGCCAGTTCATAAGCTGCTCCGTTTGCACAGTCCAAAACAATTTTAAGTCCAGAGAACGACTCATTTACAGTCGTTTTCAGGAAATCAAGGTAACGATAACGGGATTCTTCATCTGTCGTTACAGTACCCAGCCCGCCACCAACTGGCCGTGGCAATTGATCTGTCTCCGCATCCATCAGTTCTTCAATCCGGTTCTCTGTTTCATCAGACAGCTTGAAGCCATCTCCACCAAAGAACTTGATTCCGTTATCCTCAACCGGATTGTGGGAAGCCGAGATCATCACGCCCGCGTCAGCTTTCAACAAACGTGCAATATACGCCACTCCCGGAGTGGATACAACGCCCAGACGGATCACATCAGCGCCAATGGACAACAGACCTGCAACCAGTGCGGATTCCAACATCAATCCCGAGATACGAGTATCCATGCCGATAACCACTTTTGGTCTTTCCACACCACCTGCAAGCACGTAACCACCACAACGTCCAATGCTGTAAGCCAGCTCTGCCGTTAACTCTTTATTGGCAACCCCTCTTACACCATCTGTACCAAAATATTTCCCCATGATTTAACTCCTTCTATTCGCATCATATACGAGCACTATTATTATTTTTTGAGAATTTTAAAATTAGAACGTTTACGGATTCGCGCCACTTTTACTGCCAGTACCGCTGTTATTATTATTTAAATTACCTCGACTGCTTGTGCTCCCCTGTTGACCCTGATCCTGAGTATCCGTATTCGATTCCGTTTCTTCTTCATCAGGAACAGGCTCTGTTTCCCCATTTTCAACCTCGGCTGGTGTTGGGTCAGGTGCTACCGTTCCCTCGTCCGTTGGTTCTTCGCCAGGAGTGGTCGTGGTATCTTCAGCCTTTTCGCTAATTTTGACCGTCGCACTCAATGCAGTGGATGATTCATCCAGTTTGGCATAACGGGGCAGGTCGGCTTCAAGCTTGATCTCATGCGTTCCGACCGCAAGTCCAGCAAGATCCCCGGTTAACGTGAGATCATCACTACTCAGACCCTCAAGCATACTTGCTGAGCCTGTAAGTGTGAGGTTCAGACCGCCGCTTCGAGGCGTAACCAGCGTCCCTTCCAGTCCATTCCCCGCACCGGTAAGTGTGATGGGGACGTTCGGAAAGACTTTGGTTGTCTCCTCTGCCTCGTCAAATGGTGATATGGTTACCTTGATCTGAATCGAACTAGGCTCGATTTTCTCAAAACCGGAAGGCGGCGTCAAGTCCACGTTAACTGTCGATGTACCCGACTGATCAAACTGTGTAAGATCAAGGGTTACTTGGTCGTAGGACTGTATACCCGCAAGCGCATCCTCTGATCCATAAACCGAGACTTCTTTCACGCTTGGCTCTACCGTGGAGAGTACCAGGCCTTCCGGAAGCTGTCCCGAATATTTGATTCTTAAGGGTACAGATGTATAGGGCTGATTGACCGGAACTCGGACTTCAACCGTTTGAGGCGTTATAATCGCATTTTCAAGGACCTTGCCTTCAGCATCGTATGCTTGAAGTTTCACTTTTTTCTGTATGACATCTTCCTTGGCATCTTTCACGCTCACACTGCCCTGGACCTTCGCTACAGCCTCGAGTTGCCCTTCGGGCAGAGTTACCTTAACCGGCGTCGAAGGTTCAGTTACGGGCGTTCCAGCGCTGTATCCGGCGGATGGTTCCCCTTCGGGTACAATATTCACATTGAAGGATTTGGTGCCCAATTTTTCTACGTTCACCGTAACCATGGAAGGTTCCATGCTGACCACTTCTACCCCGGAAGGCAAATCAGGTACAAGTGGCAGTGTATTGGACCCATCTTTCACCTGACTCAGATCGACCAGTACCTTGTAATCGTCATTCGTAAAGATCGATGTTAGCATCGAGCGCTGTCCTTTGATCTCCAGCCGGACCTCATCCGTACTTAATGAAGTGAGCACATAGCTATTGCTGTCTAATCCATAAGGTTGAACAGGCACCGTACGTTCCACAACCTTGTTGGTTGTCCCTGTTGTAATCGTAGGGGTGGTAGGTACTTCATCCAGATGAATCATGAACCAGAGCAGCAGGCTCACCGCAAGTGCAAGTATTTTGGCAAAGTTATTATTGTTAAACCACTTATCCATTGTTACGTCCTCCCTTCCGTTTCCAGAAGGTTGTCCAGCCATTCTTTTTCAGATTGGATGTAGGGCGCAACTCCTCATACAGTTTGGCAATCAGCGATTCTTCCTTAATATCACGAACGACCTGTCCATTCATTGCCAGTGACACTTGTCCTGTCTCTTCGGAGACAACCAAACAGATCGCATCTGCAACTTCGGTAATCCCGATTGCTGCACGGTGACGTGTTCCCAATTCCTTACTGATAAAAGGATTCTCTGATAATGGCAAATAACAAGCTGCCGCCGAAATCTGTTTTCCCTGTATAATAACGGCTCCATCATGGAGCGGTGTATTTGGAATAAAGATGTTAATCATCAGCTCCGAGCTGACCAGAGATTGCATCTTAATGCCCGATTCCGTGTAATCGTTCAGACCCGTTTCACGTTCAAATACGACCAAAGCGCCAATTTTACGCCGTGACAAATAATTAACTGACTTAATAATCTCACCAATTAACACGGTTAGTTCTTCATCACTCGCTGCCGCTGAACGTCCAAACAGCTTACCGCGTCCCAATTGCTCCAGACCACGACGCAGTTCCGGCTGAAAGATAATGAAGACCGCAACGACACCAAACGTAAACATCTGGTTCATTAACCATTTGAGCGTATACAAGTTTAGCCACGTACTTAATGCCCAGATCAACACAAGGAACAGAATCCCTTTTAGGAGCTGAACCGCACGTGTCCCCCGCACAAGCAAAATCAGTTTGTACATAATATAGGTAACGATCAATATATCGATAACGTCCTTAATGGACTCTGTCCACGTTAAGTCAGCAAAATAATTCATAAGCCAGCCCCCGCTATCCCCATTGATGAGTAAACCCTGATCTCATATTAACCCATTAGGATTTTATATAATCCTTTGTCTCCGCATTTTTGCATTATTTGATTTGTGCAAAATGCTTATCTATATGTAGTAGTATGTTCTCTTTAGTATCTAGGTTATAACGTTAACGTTCAGGTTGCAAGTTACGGCAGTCTCAAACTGCACATAAACATCACATTTACCATGAATTACAAAGTTTGCGTATAAAAAAAGAGTACCCCATGCAATCTGGAGGTACCCTGCTTGGTATATACCATTGAAGATTTTACCCTGTTCTAGCGATAAGCCACTTCATTTACCATATTGGTTATTTTGTACCAGAACCAGTCCAGCGCCTGATCAATACTTTTCACCTGACCTGAAATATGCGCCGTTGAAGCCTGAAACAGTTGTCCGTCGATAACCGTCAGATTGCCGTTCACATCACCATATACTTGTGCGGTTCCATTTTCTATCGTAAGATCGCCAGCAATTGACTTACCTTCAGGAACAATAACCGTGTTACCCTGAATCACGATCTGGTCCAGATTATTTCCCTTAACAACCATTTCGTTATTCTGATTCCAGAAATTCAAGGCGCTAAAGAGCATCACGACCAAAAAGAAGGCTGCCGCCGTCAGCGCGGGATGTCCTTTGACCCATTTGAGCCATGCTTGCTGTCTCTTGGGCTGGGGCAGAGCATTCATAATTCGATTGGTCAGCTCATCAGAGGCAGACGGTGAATAGTGTTTCATGGCAAAGAGTAACATTTCCGTCTGTTCCAACTCTTTAAAGCGCATGCGACAATCCGGACAGATCACAAGGTGACTTTTCAGTTCAACCTTCTGGGCCGGGGACAACGACTCATCCAAACATTCATGCATTAAAGAGACGGCCGAGTTGCAATCCATATGAGAGCCAATCCTTTCTTAAATCACTTAGTCCATGTGCCATTAAAAAGCACGCATAAGACTTGCATACATTACATACGCATCCGTTTCGGATATGTTTCAAATAATTTCGCCCATATTTAAAGGCGGTTAACATTTATAACTTATACTCCAATTTTTTACGTAGAAAATCACGGCCCCGATGAACGCGTGTCTTGATCGTTGTTACGGGCATACCTGTCACATCACTGATTTCCTGTAGCGACAAGTCCTGTAAATATCTCAGAATCATAACGGACTTATACTTGGCTGGCAAACTGTCAATGGCCTCACGAATGAGTGTCTGCGTTTCTGACAGGAGCGCTTCACTCTCAGGTGTACGATCATCACTCGGGAGCATCGCATAACCATCAGATCCTTCCTGATCATTCAGTTCAGCATCCAATGAGTATGAAGGTTTCTTCCTGCGCAGTCGGTCAATACACAGATTCGTTGCGATCCGGTAAATCCAGGTTGAGAACTTCTGGTTCGGGTCGTACTTCTCCATATTACGAAACACACGCAAAAACGTCTCCTGCACAACGTCTTCAGCTTCATGACGATTGTTCAGCATCCGGTATGCCAAATGAAATAGCTTGTCCTTATATAGTTCAACGATTTCTGCAAAGGCTCTCTGGTCGCCCTTGAGCACCAGTTTAATAAGCCTGTTCTCCAAATTGTCCACCCTTATTCCCCCAGACATGCTGATGGGTCTTCCGTCTTCTGATACCCGTCCACACTTGTAATTCACCAATCAAATCGTAAATCAACTTTGGTCAAAAATCAAGACTGTATGACAAATATCCGCCAAAAACAGTAAAAACGGGAACTCCCGCAGGAGTCCCGTTTCATCTCTTACTCCGTAGAGCAGAGAATGGAGCTTTTTAGTTAACAAAGTAATGGGTACTTTGTTACATATAATCATCATTCACAACAAATTGATAATCAACCTGTATTACGAAGTCCTGCAGCGATTCCATTGATTGTCAGCAACACTTCTCTAAGCAGTTCCGTATCATCCTCACCACGTTCACGCATATCTCTGAGCTCGCTCAGAAGTTGAACCTGCATGTAGGATAACGGATCCACATAAGGGTTACGAAGGCGGATGGATTCTTGAATAACCGGTACATCATCCAGAATTTCAGCTTCTCCGGTAATTTTCAGAATCAGCTCTTTTGTGAGCTTGAATTCGGCTTCAATCTGACCGTAGATGCGATCACGGGCTTCCTTGTTCGAAGTCATGGCTGAATATTCTTTGGCAATGACCAGATCAGCCTTGGCTACGGCCATCTGTACCGTATCAATTAATGTACGGAAGAATGGGAAGTTTGCATACATTTCTTTCAGGACAACCAGATTTTCCTCTTTATCCTGATAGTAACTTTGCAATCCTGTTCCTGCCGCATACCATGCCGGAAGCAGATAACGACTTTGAGTCCAGGCGAATACCCAAGGGATCGCTCTCAGATCTTCAAACTTATCGCTATTTTTACGCTTGGATGGACGAGAACCAATATTCAGCTCACCAACCTCCGGAAGCGGCGTTGATTCTTTGAAGAAGGTGAAGAAATCTGGATCACGGAAAATCAGATCCTGATATTTCGTCAGAGATACTTCCGAAATCTCTTTGATGATGCTGTCCCAATGACGTTCGGATGCTGACTCTTGCGGCTCAAGCCCATTAAGTGCTGCTGTGATTAGAGCCGAAGTTGCCTGCTCCAGACTGCGGTATGCAATCCCCTGAAGGGAATAACGGGAAGAAATAACCTCTCCCTGCTCCGTAATCTTGATGCCCCCACCAATCGTATGTGGTGGTTGAGCAAGAATACTGCGGTTGAGTGGCATGCCGCCACGTCCAAGAGCCCCGCCACGTCCATGGAAGAACTTCAGCTTAACGCCGTGTTCATTACCTACAGCCGTGATGGCATTCATTGCTACACGCAATTCCCAGTTGGCTGTAACCACGCCGCCATCCTTGTTACTATCTGAATAACCAAGCATGATTTCATGCAGTTCATTCCGTCCTTTTACGCTTGCGCGGTATACAGGAAGGTTGAACAGCTTCTGCATAATGTCCGAAGCCGCATGTAGATCATCAATCGTTTCAAACAGCGGTACCGCTTGAAGTGTAGATACAACGTCACCGTTGTGACCTTTGGTGAATAAGCCCACTTCTTTGGCAAATACCATAACCTCCAGCAAATCACTTGCGCCCTGCGTCATACTGATCAGGTAACTTGTGATACAGCCGTTCCCAAATTCGTTCTGGGCACGCTTGATGGTACGGAAGACATCCAGACACTCTTTGGTTCCCTCCGTGTATTGGTGATAAGGAGAAGTAAGCGGACGTGGATCATCCAGCAAACGAGCAAGCAGATCGATTTTACCGTCTTCAGTCAGACGCGCATAATCCTCTACAATGTTCATTTTCGCCAAAATCTCCGACATCGCATTTTCATGTTCCTTACTGTGCTGACGCACATCCAATGCTGCGGTATGGAAACCAAACAACTCGACTTGACGAATCATTTTGCGAATGGTCGTATCTGCTACGTAATCGGCAAAATGATGGCGCAGACTTCGATCAATAATCATCAGTTCATCAATCAAATCCTGTGCGCTATGATAACGGTCAGGCTGACCTAATTTGTTTTCATCCAGTACATTGTTCAGCTTGGCAATCATATAAGCCAATTTGATGCGGTATGGCTCTTTTTCATTCCGCCAGATATCCACTTTTTTCAATGTAACAGAATTACGATCCTGCTCAATCGACTGCACCAGCTCATCCGATACATGAATGATGTTTGTGCTGAAGCTGAGATGGCCCATAAGTTCAATCATAATCCGTTGGTATTCACGCAAAGCAAGCTTACGTTGCATCAACAGTGTCTGCCATGTTACATCTGAAGTTACCGAAGGATTTCCATCCCGGTCTCCACCGATCCAGGAACCGAACCGCAAATACGTCGGCACATGCCAGTCATGGTCAGGATAAAATTTGTTCAGGCAGCGTTCCAGCTCCTGATATACATCCGGAAGTACGTGGAACAACGTTTCATGAAAGTAATACATCCCGTTCCGCACTTCATCAAGCACAGTCGGTTTGCGGTCGCGAAGTTCATCTGTCTGCCAGAGTGTAATAACCTCATTCAGCAGCTTCTCACGCAACTGTTCACGTTCACGCAACGTCAGCGTAGGATTATCAAGTGACATGACATCTTCGGATATCCGTTTATGGATGTCCAGAATAACCCGGCGCATAGCTTCGGTTGGGTGAGCTGTCATAACGAGTTCCAACGACAAATCGTCGAGAATCTCTTCCACCTCTGTATGAGACAGTCCACGTTCCTTAAGATCCTGTACTGCTTTCTCAATCGATCCTGGCTGCACAGCGTCCCCAGCAGAACGTTCATAATCCCGTTTACGCCGGATCCGATGGTTTTGTTCAGCAATATTAACTAATTGAAAATAAATAGCGAAAGCCCGAATAACCTGGTGACGATTGTCCGAGTCTAATTCCTGGATCATCGTTTTGAACTCTGCATAGAGTTCTGGCAGAAATTCTGCACGCAACGATTTGCTCGTTTCCCGAATCTTCTCAACGATATCTAGAAGCTCCGTGCCGCCTTGATGGACAAGAACTTCTCCGAGTATATTGCCCAGGAACCGCACGTCTCGCCGAAGCAGGTTGTTGGATTGGCTTTTGCTGGCGGTTACCATAGTTTCAGTCATGCTTATCCTCCCATCTGATCGTTCCATTCGTACACGTAAATTTGACACCTTCATAACATCATACAATAAAATGGTACGAAAATCTTTATTTTTCTACTAGAAAAAATGGGGATTATCCCCGATTTACAGCACAAAAACACGCTTTTTTATTCATTTTCTTGTTCTGCTTCAATTAATGGTCATATACTGTCGCATGATACCTTTTTCACGTACTTTAGATAAATCAAAAGTCTCATACCTATTCTTAAAAACTCATAAATATACAGTTCTTTTAGATATGATCCCCTGTACCTGATATTAAGGTTAAACCGCATAATTTCATTGTTTGAGAACAGATGATATACAAAGAAACATGACCGGCAAAGCAAGCTTTCGTATACTTTACCACAGTGACGCAATAAATTAAAGATGTAATTATAATTTTCTTCCCACTACAGTCTGCTTACTAGGCAAGTTTCTTATGTATGTTGTTATTCAATTGGACTCAAAGGTATATCTTAACAGACTTTTTCTACATATTGTACTGGTCTTCTTGGGCAGATTAATCTGTAGCTCTTACTAAAAAGGAGGAATCCACATGATGAAGAAAGGTACAACAATTATTGCTTCCGTGCTTCTGGTGGCCGCGATGGCTGGCCCTGCTGCTGCTGATGGTCATATGTCCAAAGGAATGGATACAACCGGCTCACGTGTCCGGTCTTATCAGGACACCAACTACATGGACCGCACAAACACTAATTCCAACATGAATATGAACATGGATGGAAACTACCGCAACAATGGTGACTATCGTACCAACAATGTTCGGGCAAACGCCACAACAACCGACCGTGACAACGGCATGGATTGGGGCTGGCTTGGTTTGTTGGGACTGCTTGGATTAGCTGGCATGCGTAAAAGAGTGACGGACCACAACGAACGTTAAATTGTGCGCTCTTCACTATACAATAGCTGCTGCGTCTTAGAGGCAGCTCATCCACAAAGATAAACAGAAGAGCCAAGACCTCCCTATTTGGATAGTAAAGGGGTCTTGGCTCTTTTTTAAATAAACCTGTATTATACTTTACATAAATTATTATATAAAATAACTGCTGATTATTTCGTTAAATAAAATAAAAAAGCCTCTGCATCTGCAAAGGCTCTTTCATTATATTCTGTAAGCGGGTGATGGGAATCGAACCCACGCTATTAGCTTGGAAGGCTAAAGTTCTACCATTGAACTACACCCGCATAACAACAATCGGGATGACACGATTTGAACATGCGACCCCCTGGTCCCAAACCAGGTGCTCTACCAAGCTGAGCTACATCCCGATACTAAAAAAATAATGGCGCGCCCTGAGAGATTCGAACTCCCGGCCTTTTGATTCGTAGTCAAACGCTCTATCCAGCTGAGCTAAGGGCGCAAAAATATTGGAGCGGAAGACGGGAATCGAACCCGCGACCCTCGCCTTGGCAAGGCGATGCTCTACCGCTGAGCCACTTCCGCAAATAAAAGATGCGCGTGGAGGGACTTGAACCCCCACGTCAAAGACGCTAGATCCTAAGTCTAGTGCGTCTGCCAATTCCGCCACACGCGCATATGATGGTGAGTCATGAAGGGCTCGAACCTTCGACACCCTGATTAAAAGTCAGGTGCTCTACCAACTGAGCTAATGACTCATACTAAAATGGCTGGGGATATAGGATTTGAACCTATGCATGACGGAGTCAAAGTCCGTTGCCTTACCGCTTGGCTAATCCCCAATAAAAATATGGTGGAGGCTGAGGGGATCGAACCCCCGACCCTCTGCTTGTAAGGCAGATGCTCTCCCAGCTGAGCTAAGCCTCCATCTATATGACCCGTAGGGGATTCGAACCCCTGTTACCTCCGTGAAAGGGAGGTGTCTTAACCCCTTGACCAACGGGCCCCATTTCCAAAGCTCTCAACCGGGATCGAACCGGTGACCTCATCCTTACCATGGATGCACTCTACCTACTGAGCTATGAGAGCAAATGGCTCCCCGAACAGGGCTCGAACCTGTGACAACTCGATTAACAGTCGAGTGCTCTACCAACTGAGCTATCAGGGAATAATATGCATTTGCAGGGCAAATGCAATTCATCGTACAACGTCCACATGCAGAGCCTGTTTTCTATGTATGATGAAAGAGTTCGCTTGGCGGCGTCCTACTCTCCCAGGACCCTGCGGTCCAAGTACCATCGGCGCTAGAGGGCTTAACGGTCGTGTTCGGGATGGGTACGTGTGGAACCCCTCCGCCATCGCCACCAAACGCATAGCTTA